>URZO01000015.1 GCA_900552465.1 uncultured Parabacteroides sp.
ATCAATGAAAATTCACACACCCCCTGCCCCCTCTCGAGAGGGGAAGGAGTTACCAACAGTCGATATAAATACACCGATAAATCATCATTTACAAATATTCATTTCCATGTTCCAAACCTTATTCCGCCACCGGGAAAGCCGAGATGCGCAAGCGGGCAGCGCCCATCGGGACCAGCGTTATTTCGTCCAGGCGGTCGGCTTTGGGGGCGTTTTCGTAGGGAAGGACGCCGCACAAGCCGTATTCGTCAATCTTCCATTCCGGCACTAAGCGACCCTGGGCCTTGAACTCCATCGGGACGGAGGCGAGGGTGAACGGGTTATTGTCTGCCGGCCAGTTTTTACGCTGTAGCGTGATCGGCGACTGGACGCGCAGGGCGTAGTTCCACGGGGTTGCCGGAAGGATCTCGAACGTCGGCCAGGCAGAAGCATCGGCGCCTTCCTGCCATTTGGAATCCCAGACGGCGGTCTCCGTGCTCGGGACCTGACGGTAGTTTTCGCCGATCTTCAGGGAAAGCGTAAGCGGGCCGTAATTGACGCTGACACTGTTTTTGTTCCCCTGCCACTGGCGGACGGAATAGTCCATCGGGAGGTTCAGCACCACTTCGTCGCCATTGTTCCACTCCCGTTCGATACGGGCGTATGTTCCGGCCTCCAACGTTGCCTGCTGCAGCTTGCCGTTGACCAGGATCGATGCGTTTTTACACCAGGAAGGGATGCGGAGATAGAAGGGGAAAGAGACAGCCTTGGGCGTCCCGACCGTGAAACGGGTCATTTCCTCGAAAGGATAGTTGGTCTGTTCGTGCAAGGTGATCTCCGTCCCGTCGCCCACCTTCACATTTGCTTTACAGGCGTTATAGAGAACGGCTGCCACTCCGTTGTCCGGCGTAGCCAACACTAAATGTTCCATATAATAAGGCCAGCCGAAACCATGGTTGTGCTGGCAACAACGGCTGCTGAACGGGTTCATCGCCAGGAACGGGCCGGAATTGTCCAAGCCCGGGTGGTGGTTGCGCGAATCGCTGATCGCCATATTCGGGCAGGTCAGATAGCGAAGCGCCCGGTAATCGGGCATCAAGGCGGCAGGATAGCTGTTGAAGGCCACATCCTCGCAGTTTTCAGCCCAGTAAGGATCGCCGCTGATCAGAAGCATGATCTCGTCGGATGCCATCTGCTCGACGAAGCCGCAAGTCTCCGTTCCCTGACGGGGGTCGAAGAAACCGATACGGGCGTTCTCGTCCGCACCGAACATACCGCCGGGAACCTGTCCGAAGGCACGGCGCACGAGGCTCTGTGCATTATAGCTGGCAGCCAGCATGGCCGAGTCTTTTGTAAACAGGAAATAAGTGGCCGGCTCGCGGAAACATTGGGCGACATTCACGTTATGCCAGTTCGGGAGCTGGGTGGATTTTGACCAGTTGGCCGTATTCCGGTGTATCTTTTCGGCCAGCGGAAGCAAGGATTCGTCGCCCGTGCGGTTATACAGCCAGACCACGCTCCAGAGGTTATCGCCTCCGCGGCTATTCTCCCAGTAACTGGAGAGGAAGGCCTCGTCCGGAACGGTTTGCAGGTAATGGCAATAGTTCGTCATGAAATCGATCACCCGGTTATCGCCGGTGTATTCATAATAGGATTGCATGATCCAGAGGACGATCATGTTCGGCCAGAAATCCTGTTTACCGTCGTTCAGGTGGACAGGGCCGAAGTTACCGTCAGCCCGTTGGCTTCCTAAGATAGCGTCTATCCAGAACTTCGTTTCTTTCAGCAGCGCCTCGTCTTTCAGCGCGTAAGCCATATTTCCGTAACCGCGCAGCCAGTAGGGAACTTCTTCCCAGCCCCATTCGCCTCCGTTCTTCAACCAGGCGTTGTTGCCTTTTTGCAACCAGGCGCTGATCTCTCCCAGATGTCCGCAAAGGCCGTTCTTCTGTAATTCGATCTGCTGCCGGATCCACCCTTCGGGTTCGATGCTTCCGGCAGGCAGTTTGATGAATTGCTGCGGCTGCAAGGGCGACCGGTTACTGGCATAATAATCATTACGGGATGTTGTGGACAGACGTTCCACAGTCTGTATCTCCTGCGTCTGCTTTCCTGCGCACGACGCCAATAGAATTGAGAATAGTAAAATTGTCTTTTTCATGTCTAATCAGAATTATGAGGCAAAGAAAAACAATCCGCCGGAAAGACATGATAAGAAATCAATCAAAAACATTCACGAATCATGCAAAAAGAGTGGGGGGTGCTTTTCGACACCCCCACAAACAAATCTTAATATCCTTCGTTCTGCCACATCTTCGATTCATCCCCGTAACGGGTGATCTCTTCCTGTGGGATCGCATAGATATAACGCCATTCGCCTTCTACTTCATACATGCCGTTTCCTTCGTCTGTCGACTGGAAAAACTTATTCATGACAGACACACCGTCATTCCAACGGATCAGGTCGTTCCAGCGCAAGCCCTCGTATGCAAATTCGATGCGACGTTCATGCTTGATTGCCGTCAGGAACGCATCCTTGCCGGCGGTCTGTGCGGATGTCAGGTCGGCAAGCCCGGCACGTGAACGGACTCTGTTGATGATAGCGACAGCCTCGTTCGTAGGACCGCTTATCTGATTGACCGCCTCGGCATACATCATCAGTACATCCGTGTAGCGGATGATCGGCAGGTTTACATCCCAGTCGTCGCTGCTTTTGGGCGTATAGCTGGTATGGTTGAATTTGATAAAGAAATAGCGTTCGTCCACGACACCTTTGATCGTCAGGTTATTTGCCATAGAGACACCCATTCTGAGATCGCCTTCTTCGTAATCAGCCACAATATCGGACGATGCATTCAACGCGGCACTGGAACCTCTCACAAAATTCCACGGACTGGAAGTATCTTCCTGCAAACTGGCTTCGGAGAAGCTCTGTCCTTCACCTAACTGCCCGCCGATGTACTGAACCTCCCAGATACGGTCGTTCTGCGGCTGGTTCTCATTATCGGAATGGAAACATTTCACATATTCGTCAGCCATATCATAGATGCCTGAATCGATCACGGTCTTCAGCGCGGTCTGTGCTGCCTGGTAATTGCCCTGGAACATGTACAGACGGCCTTCCAGAGCCTTGGCGGCATATTTGGATACCCGTCCGATGTTTTCCGTATCCCAGGAAACGGGCAACAGGTCATACGCTTTCTGGTAATCCGAAAGGGCCTGGGAGAAAGTTTCTTCCTGAGTGGAGCGGCCGATTGCCCGGGTTTCAGCCACGGTATATTCCGCATCGACAATCAAAGGCACGCCGCCGAACAAGACGCCTAACGAATGGTAGGCCCAGCCGCGAAGCGCGTAGGCTTCCCCTTTGATATACCCTTTCAAATCCCGGTTGCTGAACTCGACATCATCGATACGGACCAGAATAGAGTTGGCACGGGTGATCATGACATACAGGGATGCATAAGTCTTACGGGTTGCCTGTACCAACGCATTGTCGGTAAAAACGGCATACCCGTCACTGTACGTATTGAAATCATCACAGTCCGTATCGTCCGAACGCGTATTGTTCATACGTAACAATCCGTATTCACCGTCATACAAATCCTGTTGTGCTGCATAAACGGCAGTGATCGCATATTCAAAGTCAGTCTGCGAAGTGTAGAATGTTTCCGTATTGTAAGTCGATTCCGGACTTTCATCCAGAAACTCACTGCAACTGCACATAAAACCGGAAGCCATTGCCAGTATTAACCCAAATGTTTTAATATGTATTTTCATAAGATAGCTCTTTATTTAGAAATTAACTGTTAAACCTATTGTGAATTTACGACTCAACGGATATGTACTGTAGTCGACACCCATCATGGTGTTACCGTCGCCGTAGCTGCTTGTTTCAGGCGTATAGCCCGGATAGTCCGAGAATGTATAGACATTATCTACCGAACCGTAGACCTTCAGCCCCTGAAGTTTGGTCTTCTGAAGCACGGATTTCGGGAATGTATAGCCGAGCGTGATATTCTTGATACGTACATAAGTCGCATCATAGATACGCCAATCGGTGGCGCCTTCATTCCAGGGCCGACCGACCGGGGTCCGGCCATCCCAGGAGACATCTATATTATGTTCCTTTATATAGGACTGCAAACCGGGGTCCGTAAGTGCTTCCATCATATCGGCTGGCTTGTAGCAGTTCAACCAGCGGCTCATCAAAGTACGGTTGAAGTTACCGCCGTCGTCGTTATGGCGTGCACCCAGGTTCAGAATGTCGCCTCCGAACTGGCCCTGGATCAGGATACTCAGATCAAAATTCTTATATGAGAAGCGGTTCGTCAAACCCCAGGTAAGGTCAGGCAGGTTGTTGCCGTAAGGAACCATATCGGCAGTGGTGATTCTGCCGTCTTTATCGGTATCGACCAACTGGCATGTTCCTTCCATCTGACCGCTCAGGATAGGGACAAGCGCCTTACCATTGGCGTCAAAGTCGCTTGCTTCCAATATACCGTCCGTCCGGTACACATAAAACTGGGAGACGGGTCCGCCCACACGGGTGATGAACTGCTGCCCGTTTTGGGAAACGGTAAACGATTCGATGCCGCCCATATCCAACACTTTGTTCCTGTTGCGGGAAAGGTTCAGGCTCGTGCTCCAGGAAAAACGGCCATTGTCGATGTTGTGTGAAGTGATGTCCAATTCCCATCCCTGGTTACGGATCTTACCGATATTGGTCATCTGTGATTCATAACCGGTTGCGTAAGGCACAGGCACATCGAACAACAGGTTGCTGGTCGTATTCACATAATAGTCGAAATTAAACTGCAAACGATTGCGGAACGCAGAGAAATCGAGACCGAAGTCCCAGGAACGGGTCTGCTCCCACTTCAGGTCGGCATTGGCGATATTGCTGCCCGCCGCACCGGATTGCAACGCATTGCCAAAGGCTGCGTTATACGATCCGAGTTGAGAGATATAAGCGTAATCGCCGATACGGTCATTACCGGAAGTACCCATAGACACACGTGCTTTCAAGAGGTTGATCCAGGTAGCGCGTTCCATAAAGCTCTCTTCGTTAATCTTCCATCCGGCGGAAACGGAGGGGAAAGTACCCCATTTGGAGTTCATACCGAAACGGGAAGAACCGTCACGGCGGATACTGGCAGAAATCAAATAACGGTCTTTCAGGTCGTAGCTGACACGGCCGAAGAAAGAGGCATTTGTATAATTGGTATGCTCTGTGCTGGCTTTAGTGGCGATCGTTGCGACATTCAGAGTCCCGATTGTTTCATAAGGCCAACCGTCGGCAGCCATGTTACCGATATAGTAACGTTGCTTTTCGGCGCTCTGTCCGAGAAGGACGTTCAGGTGGTGATCGCTTCCGAACATTTTGTCGTAAGTCAAGGTATTCTGGATTACCCAGTCGTTGTAACGTTCCGAATAGCTGCTTCCTGAAGAGCTGTACTTGCTCATGTTGACGGACGCCGGCTGAAAGTACTCGTAAGTCGAACCGTCATAGTTGTTACTGTACTGGATTTTGTAGGTTAAACCCGGAATGATCGCCCATTCTCCCCAAACAGAAGTCTGGACACGTGTGGTGTTCATATCGTCAGTCGTATTCTCCAACTGTGCGACCGGGTCGATCCAGTTTGCGCCATATTCGTTTTCAGAAACCGAACCTGCCGTATTTTCCTCCGTACGGATCGTCTGTCCCGGCTTAACTAACGGAGACATCATCAAGGCGTGGTGTACGCCGGAATCTTTCCCCTTGCGATCTCCTAAGTTGACGCCTGCCATCTTCTGGGTGGAAGTCGCTACGGAGATATTAGCCCCTACCTTTATATTCTTGGTGACATTCAGGCTACCGTTCAAACGGATATTATAACGGGAATAATCCGTATTGATAATGATACCCTTCTGATTCTGATAACCGACCGACATATAAATACTTCCCATATCATTCTGGCCGGAAGCGGAAGCTACGTAACTCTGGATAGGAGCCGTACGTAAGACTTTCTGCTGCCAGTCGGTAAAGTCCGTATATGTCTTCCACCACTCCGGCACCTGATTCGCTATGTTTCGATCCGACTGGGGGTCACTCAGGCTACCGCCGTTCTCAAAAATATGACAGTAGTTACGCATCATCCAGTTGTAGGCGACATATTCCGGACCGGTCATCGTATCCAGGCTTTTCTCGGCCACCTGCAATCCGTAATAAGCATCAAAAGTGACCGACGGCTTGCCTGTACCTGTCTTTGTCTCTATCAGGACAACGCCATTGGCACCACGGGAACCGTAGATAGCGGTAGCGGAGGCATCTTTCAAAACCTGGATAGTAGCGATATCGGAAGGATTGAGGCCGTTCATATTGTCACGCGGCACACCGTCGATGACATACAGCGGACTGCTGTCGCCGTTCACGGTATTGACACCACGGATACGGATGGTCATGTCCTCACCCGGAATACCGCCATTGGTCGCCTGTGCCTGTACACCCGCCAACTGGCCCTGAAAAGCCTCACCAACCGTAGTCAGCGGACGATCCTTAACGGCTTCGTCCGTGATTTTTGAGACCGAACTGGTCAGGTTGGACTTCTTGACGCTACCATAACCGATAACGACAACTTCATCTATCATTTCGGTATCCTCTTTCAATACGACCTTGAATGTCGTGTTGTTCTTCACGGCCACTTCCTGCGAGCTGTAACCGATATAGGAAACAACCAGTACCGCGTCTTCCGGAACTGTCAGGACAAACCGGCCGTCTATATCCGTAATGACACCGTTGGTCGTACCTTTCTGCACGACATTTGCGCCGATGACCGGTTCCCCCAGGTTGTCCAGAACGGTTCCAGTCACCGTCTTGCCCTGTTGCTGCTGCGATGAAGCGACGGGAAGACTCTGGGTTTCACCCGTTTTCTTGGCGGGTATCAAAACAATCTGATTATTCGATATTTCGAAAGTCATGCCCGTCGACGCAAGAATATTGGATAAAATATCCTTCAACTCCGTATTTTCCGCATCGATGCTCACCCGGTGCGACAAGTTGACCTTATTCTCATCATAGAAGAAAGAATAGCCGCTTGCCTTTTCAATCTGCGATAGTGCTTCACTCAACAATGCATTTTCCAAATGGAGAGTGATAGACTGGAACTGCGCCTTCGCCATACCCATCTCCGGAAAACTTGCCAACAACAAAAAAATACTTATGTATAGTGGCATCTTCTTATAATAAGACCACCTGAAACCAAAGAAGTTTTGTTTCTTCATAACTTGTTTTAAAAGATTTATAATTTATTGATTAATAACTTTGTGCTTTGTGTTTAATAGAAATGTTTTTCATGAATGTTGCTTCATAGGCATTACTCTTTTAATTGTTTATATTTATTCGTTATTATCACGACATTGTTTTCATCAAAACTGTACTGTATCGGATTCACCCTCGCCATCAGCCGGAGCACCTCTTCCAGAGGTTCATGCTTGATCGAGAACGTGTATGCCTGGTCCGTTGGTACCGACGGGTCCAGGATAATCTTCACACCATACCATTTCGACAAATATTTAGTCAATTCACGAATTGATTGTTTTTCAAAACGAACAGATTCCTGCGCCCACATGGACGAAAAAGCGACATCCGACTTTTCGGTCTTGATATTCGGTTCATTTTTCGGGCAAACGGCAATCTCTCCCGGTTCCAGCTTCTTGGATATGCCGGAATTCTCGACCAGAACCGAGCCGGACAACAGACTGACATTTACATTTTTATCTTTCTCATGCGCCTCCACATTGAAAACCGTGCCATACACTTTGACGGCCACCCCGCTACTTTTGACGGTAAAAAGATGATCCGGATCTTTCGCCACCTCAAAATAGGCCTCTCCTTTCAAATGGACGTTCCGCTTTTTAGTCCATAAAGAAGTCGAATATTCCAGAGTCGATTCCGTATTCAGCCAGACATGCGTACCATCCGGCAAAATCACCTTCGATTTGCCCCCGAAAGAAGAATAAGTAAGCACGGATGTACTTGCTTTATACCACTCTACGGTCATATAAGAGGTAGCAGAAAGCAGCAGGAACAATAATATGGAAGCGGCACCCGACAACCAGCGGAAAGAAGAGCGTGAAAATTTAACGACCTTCGGTTCTTTCTCTTTTTCTTTCATGCGGAGTTCCATCTTCTTCCACAACGTATCGGCATTCGAAGTATATCCCATGCCACTTTCCACAATGGATAGCCATACGAGTTGCAGTTCACGAAACACAGCCTTGTTTTCCTCTTCGGAAAGCCAGACATCCAATTCCGCCTGCTCCTCTTCGGAAATCTCATACTTGAGTCTCTTTATAATAATATCCCACGGTATATTTTTATTCATCTTTGCCATTTTTATATAGTGAGACTCAAAAAGAAAGAGTATCCCCTAAAGCAAATTGAATTTTTTATTGTAAAAATGCCACTTTTACCACAGGAAGGTATAGGAGTCACCAAGGTAAGCCTTGATTTTCTTAAGAGCAATAGTAATTTGTCCCTCTACGGTTTTTTCTGAAAGATGAAGCTGTTCGGCTATTTCTTTATTGGTAAAGTTTTCTTTCCGGCTCTTTTGGAATATCTCACGACATTTATCCGGCAGAAGAGAGACCGCTTCCTCTATTAAACGATGAAGTTCCTCAGCCTCCAGCTCCGAATCAGAATCCTGAACAATATCCATACTCTCGATCTCTTCCAGATAAACCGGAACCTTTTTATCCCGTATATGCGTGAAGGCCTTATTGCGTGCAGCCTGGAACAAGTAAGACTTAAAGGAGAGCTTTATTTCAAAATACTGACGGTTTTCCCATATATAAGTAAAGATATCAAGCACCAATTCCTGTGCTTTCTCCCGGTCGTGGATATAATAATTGGCAAAACGTTCCAACGAATCGACATATTGATAAAACAGATGCCTGAAGGCAGCCTGATCTCCCTGCTTGATTAGTTTTAGCAATAATATGTCTTCATTTTCACCGCCCATCTCCCCTCAAGTTTTTCTCGATGGTGTCAAAGATACATTTTAATCAAAGACATCCCAAATCTTTACATTACAAAATTATCTTATTTAGACATTTTTTATCATCATCTGTGTTTTTCATTAAAAAAGGTGTGCCAAAAACCTTTCGACACACCTTAAAACTAATGTATTTTCCTAATATACGCCTACTTATTGGCGTTTTATTTTTTTAACAGCCGTATCCCATAATACAGCAGGCGGAGCACTATCGACAATCCGTAAAAGCCGCAGGTTATAAGCAGCATCCACAAGGATTGCGTCCAAAGTTCAGACCAACTTGTACCGTATGCAATGATCGAAATGATGTTCATCAGATAAGCGAGCACGATACAAACACAGAAAATCTTAATTTCCGTTTTTTGCCTCTTTACAGTTAATAAGATGTCTTTCATAATCATGCAAAATTTAGATACGGTATTTTATATTCATCCGGGAAAGTAACCACCCGTCCTTCATCGATCGCCTGCAAGCCCAACAAGCCCAGCACGGAAGAATAATAGGCTTCCTCCACCAGGTTCGGAGCCGGTTTTCCGGTAATAGCGGCTTCGCAGAAGGCGGTAACCAGTTCGACAGAGCCATCGCCTGCAGCTCCGACCGACGATTGTCCGCTGATTGTCGTCACCTTGTCCATAATCAGATGTCCCTTGTTTATCGATGCCGTCTCAGGCACCCAGCTCGGACCGGCAAACGAAACATTGTCGAACACTTTATGCTCGATCTGGTTGATCAGTTGCAGAATACCGGGGGCCGGCTCGACATCTTCAAAATAGTATTTGCCTTTTTCCGGTTCCATCGTTCCCTTGCTGCCCAGGATTTCTTCTTCGAGCCCATAGAACTTATTGGCGATCATCGACTCGTAAGTCATCTTCACGCCGTTCGGATAATGATAGATCAGGTTGATACTGTCGTACACATCGCGGCCGTCTTTCCAATATATAATATCACCCATACCGGTCACTTTCTCCGGCAACATCTTCAGCGCCCAGTTACCGACCTGCAACTGGTGGGTTGCCAGCTCAGTCACCAGACCGCATGAATATTCCTTATATAAACGCCAGTTGATCTTACGCTCCAGATCGGGTGAAGGAACCGGACGGCGCCAGTCGTTATTACGGAACCAGTAAGCCCGTATCGAACCGATCTCGCCCAACAGGCCGGCATGGATCATCTCCATCGCCTTTACATATTTAGGATCGTACAAACGCTGCTGTCCGATGAACATCACTTTACCCGACTCCTTGAATACATTATACATATCCAGGCAATCCGGACAAGTCATCGCCATCGATTTCTCGCAAAATGTATGTTTGCCTGCATGCAAGGCATCGATTGTGATATGCGCATGTTCATACAACGGTGTGGCAATCATAACAGCCTGGACATCTTTGTCTTCCAGCAGCTTCCGGTAATCATTATACATCTTTGCTTTCGGATAAAGGGCCGAAGCCTCTTTCAGGTGGGGAGGATAATTATCGCACAAGGCAACCACTTCCGCACAAGGAATCGTCTTTAGGTTATTCAAATGGTATTGCCCACGTGAACCTGTACCGATAAAGCCGATCCGCACTTTCTCCTTGGCAATCAGCGCCTTGTCGTCTGCGCTACAGGACTGCAACCAGGGAAATGCGGAAAGCAGCGCGCCGCCTCCGCCGATCATTCCCAACTCCTTGAAGAAGTCCCGCCGGCTTAAATTGACTGAATTCTCATCATTTTTCATAACTTATATACATGTTTTTCATAAATATCAAATTGCGAGGCAATTTCCGGAATACGCTCATCGTCGGCAATCATAAAAGCGGTAGTCAATATTTCCGCCACCACCGGATCTTTCGCTACGACCGACACCATTTTCTTCTCCTCCACGAACGTCCCGGTATGCGGGTTTACAATATGGCGCGGATGCGAAGGCATGTTTCCCGATGTCGAAAGCGAACTATCGCACAGTTTCAGATCCGCCACCCGCTCTTTCGTGAACGGATTATCGAGCCCGACGGGCCAATACGCCCCGCATGGATGTGTGCCGACAGCCAGCACCGAACTGTTTCCGAAATTCACAAGCGCTTTAGCGACCCCATTTTCTTCCAGTAATTCCCGTATTTTCGCAAGCGCATATCCTTTCCCGTACCCGCCAAGATCAATATGTAAAGATTCGGAGAAGAAAAAGATGCTCTTGTCCTCTTCCGTAAGCAATAACTGATTAAATCCCTGCAAAGTAATATCGAAATATCCTCCCGTCAATTCATAATAACGCTTGCAATTCTGCAATATATCCCAAAGTTCTTCACCTACCGATACCGGATAATGCCCGGCTTCCCGATTGACAAACGACACCTCACTCTCCGGATCGAAGCGGTTCAACATCTTATCCAACCGCCGGACTTCCGACTCGATCTTTTCCCAAACCGTACCAAGCAAAACAGAATCACTGCCGACCATCAGAATGTCAAACTGTGTTCCCATTACCGACGACATTGATCCATGAAAAAGCCCGGAAGCTGCATAGTAATTAGAATAAGACATAAGCCATTTGTTATTTTTTACACAGGTTCAAGAGGTGTGCGTACACACGTTGCAAATATAAGCGATTTGTTCGTTTTACAAAGGCTATGGTAGAGTCTTTTTCTCAAAAGGTTTTCAAATTAGCGTTTATTTTTGTATATTTCTCCCATCTTCTATCGCATATCTGTTTTGCATTCGTTTGCCTGCCGACAATTGTCGGCAAGCCTGCTCACAATTGTCGACAGGTTTGCTCACAATTGTCGGCAGGCCTGCTGACGATTGTCGACAGGCAATTAGTTGCCGGGAAAATCGATCCGGCCGCAAGGAAAATTTAAAAAGGAAGCATTCGTTTATTAAAAGATAATAGCGTACATTTGCAGCTTAAAGTATTATCTAAAATCTATGATTCCGATGAGTACACAAATAGGCAAAAGTCTGGTTGTATGTTTCCTTTTGGGTATGTTTGTAACAAGTTGCAACACCAATACAAAACAGACGGAGGACAATGAAATCAAGTTCGATTCCATTCGGGTAGAAAAGACATATCACCTGTTGGAGAATCCGGATAACCCGAATTGTGATTTCCAATTAAACTTCATCTATCCGGTTAAATTCGCAAACAAAGAAATACTGAAGAAAATCCAGGACGACTTCGTTCTCTCCTACTTCGGGGAAAACTATGAGAATCTGTCGCCGGAAGAAGCAGCAGCCAAATACACGGAAGATTATCTGGATGCTTATAAGGAGTTGGAGACCGACTTTAAGGCCGAGTTAGAGAAGAAAGACGATCTGCCGGTAGGAGCCTGGTTCTCTTATTACGAATCATCGTCCGACGAGATCGCCTACAACCAGAACGACATTCTGAGCTATACCGTGAGATTTGAGAACTACACAGGCGGAGCGCATGGAGCACATGCCTATAACAACCATGTGATCAACCTCAAAACAGGCAACGCGATCACAGAGGAAGACATCTTTATCGATAACTACCAGGACAGCCTCGCCCAGATACTGGTCGACCATATTGCCAAACAAAACAATGTGGAGAACGCCAAAGACCTGGAAAACATCGGTTTCTTCAGCATCGAAGAGATCTTTCCGAACGGTAATTTCCTGATCGACGGGAACGGGATCACTTATACATTCAATGAGTATGAGGTAGCGGCCTATGTCGTAGGGGCTACAAACGTATTTCTCCCATACGATGAAATACAGTATTTGTTGAAGAAAGACAGCCCGATTTCGAAACTAATTGAGAATTAAGAATTAAAAAGTAAGAAATAATACTTCATATACTTATTGTTAATGGAGCCAATCAACACAAACGAAACACAGTCGGCCGCCAACGATCAACCGGCAATTGTCAATAGCCAATTGTCTATTCTTAAAGCCTATTTTCCGGAACTGACGGACGGGCAGCAAGCACAGATAGACGCCTTGTTTCCCCTGTATGCAGACTGGAATGCTAAAATCAATGTGATTTCGCGCAAAGATATAGAGAACCTCTATCTGCATCATGTCCTCCACTCGTTAGGGCTGACGAAGATGTTGCGGTTCAAAGACGGGTCGACCGTGATGGACATCGGTACGGGAGGCGGTTTTCCCGGTATCCCGCTGGCAATCCTGATGCCGGACGTGCAATTCCACCTGGTGGACAGCATCGGGAAAAAGATCAAGGTCGGACAAGCTGTTGCCGAAGCCATCGGCCTGAAAAACGTCACCTTCCGCCACTGCCGCGCCGAGGAGGAAAAGGGGCTTTTCGACTTTGTCGTGAGCCGCGCCGTCATGCCGCTTGCCGATCTGGTGAAAATTGTCCGTAAGAATATTAAAAAGGAACAACAAAATGCTCTTCCAAATGGTTTGATTTGTTTGAAGGGAGGGGAATTACAGCATGAAATATTGCCATTCCGCAATCAAGCTGTCAGTCTCAACCTGAGTGACCATTTTAAAGAAGAATTTTTCCAAACTAAAAAAGTAGTGTACGTACCGTTATGATTACAATAAAATCGTTCGAGTTTAACTATTTCCAGGAAAACACATTCCTGTTGTATGACGAGACGCGCGAAGCCGTGCTGATCGACTGTGGCTGCTGCCGCAAAGAAGAGGAAAAGGAGTTGAGCGACTTCATTTCCGAGAATAAACTGACGCTGAAGCATCTGCTTTGTACGCATCTGCACGTGGATCATGTGTTCGGGAACGGTTTTATACACAAGACATACGGGCTCAATCCGGAAGCCAACAAGCTGGATGTGGAGAAACTGCCTTCGCCTGACGAACAGGCCAAACTGTTCGGGCTGCGCCAGCATGTGGAAAACGTTCCGGTAGAAAAATATATTGTCGGAGGCGAAACCATCAGGTTCGGAACATCCGAGCTGCAGGTGCTGACCGTCCCCGGACATTCTCCCGGCAGTGTCGCCTTCTATAATAAGAAGAACGGCTTTGCCATTGTCGGCGACGCCCTGTTTGCCGGAAGCATCGGCCGGACGGACCTTTGGGGAGGAAACCAGGAAGTGCTGGTAGCGGCTATCCGCGACAAACTCCTCTCCCTGCCCGACGAGACCGTAATCTATCCGGGACATGGGCCGGAGACGAGAGTCTTCGACGAAAAGTTTAATAATCCCTATTTATAAACTACATAATATTATGGACACAAATAAATTTGTAAACCGTCACGTAGGTATTTCGGCGGAAGACATTCCTTCCATGCTACAGGCTATCGGCGTTAAGTCGGTTGACGAGCTGATCGATCAGACCATCCCGTCCAACATCCGCTTGAAAGAGCCGCTTAACCTTCCCGAACCCATGACTGAACGTGAGTTTGCCGAACACATCTCGGAACTGGCTTCCAAAAACGAAGTTTTCACTTCTTACATCGGAATGGGCTGGTACGACACTGTTTGCCCGGCTCCTATCCAGCGTAATGTATTCGAGAATCCGGTTTGGTACACTTCGTACACGCCTTATCAGGCAGAAGTGTCGCAGGGCCGCCTGGAAGCGCTGCTGAATTTCCAGACCGTCATTTGCGAACTGACAGGCCTGCCGCTGGCAAACTGCTCGCTGCTCGACGAAGCGACAGCCGCTGCCGAAGCTGCAACCATGTTCTACGGAAGCCGCAGCCGCGCACAGGCAAAAGCCGGAGCCAACACGTTGTTCGTAGACGAAAACGTATTTGCTTCTACGTTGGCGGTTATCCACACCCGCATGATTCCACAAGGTATCCGGGTTGTTACAGGTGACTACAAGACATTCGAATTTACACCGGACGTATTCGGTGCGATCGTACAGTATCCGAATGCCGACGGTTCGATTGAAGACTATGCAGCCTTTATCGCACGTGCCAATGCAAACGAGACCCGCGTAGCCGTTGCTGCCGACCTGATGAGCCTTGTCCTGCTGACTCCTCCGGGAGAATGGGGTGCGGACGTGGTGTTCGGAAGCAGCCAGCGCTTCGGTATTCCTATGTTCTACGGCGGTCCGTCTGCTGCCTTCTTTGCAACAAAGGACGAGTATAAACGCTCCATCCCCGGACGTATCATCGGTATTTCCAAAGATGCTTACGGACATGCCGCTTACCGCCTGGCATTACAGACACGCGAACAGCATATCAAACGCGAGAAAGCGACTTCCAATATCTGTACGGCTCAGGCCTTGCTTGCCACCATGTCCGGCTTCTACGCCGTTTATCACGGTGCCGAAGGCTTGAAGAACATTGCCGGACGCATCCACGCCTCTGCCGGATTCCTGGCCGGGGAACTGGAAAAGCTGGGCTACAAACAGTTGAACAAGGACTATTTCGACACGCTGAAGATCCAGCTTCCGGAGCATGTTTCGATCAATGCACTCCGCGAAATCGCATTGGAATGCAAAGTGAACCTGCGTTACTTCGAAGGCGGACAGGTGGGCGTCAGCCTGGATGAGACGACACAGCCGACCGATATCGGTGTATTGCTGTACATCTTCGCCGGTGCCGCCGGAAAAGATTATATGCTAAAAGAAGCTGTTCCCGAAAAGACTTACTTCGATCCGAAATTCGCCCGCACATCCGACTTCCTGCAGGAAGACGTGTTCAAGAAATATCATACCGAAACGGAGCTGATGCGCTACATCACCCGTTTGGGCCGCAAGGACATCTCATTAGCACAGTCCATGATTTCCTTAGGTTCCTGCACCATGAAGCTGAATCCGGCTTCCAGCATGCTGCCGCTCAGCCGTCCGGAATTTATGAATATCCATCCGTACGCGCCGGAAGACCAGGTGGAAGGCTACAAGGAACTGATCGAGAACCTGTCTGCTTACCTGTGTGAAATTACAGGTTTCAAGGGTTGTACATTCCAGCCTAATTCGGGTGCAGCCGGTGAATATGCAGGCCTGCGCGTGATCCGCGCTTATCTGGAAAGTATCGGACAGGGACATCGCAATGTTGTTCTGCTTCCGGCTTCCGCCCACGGGACAAACCCGGCAAGTGCTATCCAGTGTGGTTTCACGACTGTCACGGTGAAGTGTGACGACAAAGGGAATATCGACCTCGAAGACTTCCGTGCAAAAGCTGAAGCCAACAAGGATAATCTGGCTGCCAGCATGATTACATATCCGTCTACTCACGGTATCTTCGAAGTGGACATCAAGGAAATGTGCGACATCGTCCACGCCTGCGGCGGTCAGCTCTATATGGACGGCGCCAATATGAACGCCCAGGTCGGCTTGACTAACCCGGGAACAATCGGGGCTGACGTCTGCCACCTGAATCTGCATAAGACTTTCTCTTCTCCTCACGGAGGAGGCGGTCCCGGTGTGGGTCCGATCTGCGTAGCCGAACATCTGGTTCCGTTCCTGCCGCAACATCCGGTTTTGTGGGGAAGCGAACTGAACACGGTATCCGCCGCACCTTATGGCAGCGCCGGTATTCTGCCGATCACGTACGCTTATATCCGCATGTTGGGAACAGAAGGTCTGGAGACAGTCACCAAGACAGCAATCCTGAATGCGAATTATCTGGCAGCCAAGCTGAAAGATACATACGGAATCGTTTACACCGGTGCAACAGGCCGCGTGGGTCACGAACTGATCTTAGAATGCCGCACGGTGAAAGAACGCTCCGGCATCGACGAGGGCGATATCGCCAAACGTCTGATGGACTTCGGCTACCATGCGCCGACGCTTTCTTTCCCGGTTCACGGCACATTGATGGTCGAACCGACCGAAAGTGAAAGCAAAGCCGAACTGGATCGTTTCGTCGAAGTGCTGGAATGCATCTGGGATGAAATCAAGGAAGTGGAAGAAGGCAAGGCTTCGAAGGAAGACAACGTGCTGAAAAACGCTCCTCATCCGGAATACGAAGTAACGGCCGATGAATGGAAACACGAATATCCGCGCAGTAAAGCGGCCTTCCCATTGGAATGGTTGCACGACAGCAAGTTCTGGATCAACGTTGCCCGCGTAGACAACGCTTACGGTGACCGTAATCTGATCCCGACACTTTGTGCGTGTGATATTTAAAGATCAGTTATTTCTTCCATAAAACAGCCAGGGTCTGTATCACTACAAACCCTGGCTTCTTTTTTGTGTGTCTATTAAGGTTCTAATGGCTATTTTTTTACTTAGGATAGGCGGGGCAAACCCGCCCCAGACACAGCGTTACCAATTAAAATAACAATTTGTTTACAATGGGTTCTGCTCCATCAATGGGTTTGAATCCATTTCCTGTTTCGGGATCAGGAACAAAAGTTCTTTTGCACCAGCATCAAAGTAACCGGCTTTATCCCAGAATGTTTCGTTATGTCCTTTATTATGTCTGTCCATCGGGATATTCAAACGTTTGATATCAAACAGTCTGAAACCGTCACCCCACAGATCGCAACGACGTTCCATCAGGATATGTTGAATCAGGTCTTCTCCAGTCATTGTAGGCATCTGGGCTTCCGGATCGCGGTTTTTAGTCAGTTCGTAAATAACGCTCTGAGCCTCTGCATCCTTACCCTGGCGAGCCAATGCCTCTGCTTCGATCAGATACATTTCTCCGGATTTCATATAAATGTAATCGTTTGTCCATTCGCCGAAACCGGTGAACTTATAACCGATGCGATCTTCGTCAAAAAGCTGTTTACGCTGATCACTGTCAGCCATATAGTCGATAATCTCCGTACTGCCCAGCTTAAAACTGCCCATTGATGCATATCCTCCGAAATTCGGATCGACATGCGAGAAGAAGGAAGCATAACTGGTCTGTTGTTCATCGATCAGGACGGCCCCCCAGATCCATTCGCTGTCGTTTGAATCGTTCCAGCCATTCTTGTAATTGCTGGTCAGAGCATATCCCTGACGAGCCTGGTGTGCCATATCGGCAGCAGTTGCCCAATCGCCAGTCGTCAAAGCAAAGCGAGCTTTAAGACCTTGTGCGACATTCAGATCGATATGCGATTTATTCGGACGTGACTCATCACTTTCCGACAATAATGCAATTGCCTGGTCTATATCCTTATATATCTGTTCATAAACTTCCTGTACAGAAGAACGGGGTTTAGGATCGCCACTGTTATCAAGAACCAAAGGAACACCCAGCTGAGTATTATTCCCATTATAGTCGTAACGGAAAGAAAACATCTGCACCAATTGCCAATACGAATAAGCCCGATAAGCATAAGCCTGTCCCTTGATATTCTTTACCAGGTCTTCATGGAAGGACACATCTGTAGCATTATCGATATTTTCAAGTATCAAATTCGCATTATCGATAATATCATAATAATACGACCAACTAAACTCCAGGTCTGCCGAATTGATATTCCGGCTGTTCAGATACTGATACCAACTGACAAACCAGCCGTAACCACGCTCCAACTGCAGGAAATCATCCGCCATAAAATCGATAATAATATCGATAGCTTTCTGTCCGAACCGTCCATGATTATCATAAAATGCATAAGTAGAACGATGGATACCGTTAAGTGCCGTTTCCGCACCGGTTACCGTAGAGAACAGATCTTCATCTGTAACACTGTTCGTCGGAACCCTTTCCAGGTAATCCGTGCCGCATCCCGAAATCAGCAGAGATGCGCCCAATATAATAGAAGAAATTACTTTTTTCATTGCTTTATACATGTTTTAGAATGTTACGTTAATACCTAAACTTACTACACGATTCGGAACATACGTATAATCAGACGTACCATTGAATGTCTGTTGAGGATCCATACCCTTACGTTTGCACACAAGGAACAGGTTGTCGCCTGTCAGGAAGAATTTACAACCCTTCATATCCAATTTTGTCTGGATAGCCCTCGGCAATGTATAAGACAGCGTTACGTTCTTCAGAGCCAAATAACTGGCATTCACCAACCAGCGTGAAGAAGCGGCACTGGCTGCCGTATAGTTGTTCTGCAAACGGGGAACGTCGGTTATGTCACCCGGTTTCTGCCAACGGTCCCGGATATCTGTAGACCAATGCGTACCGAATGATCCCGGATGCATCAAACCTGCATAGTTTGTATCATACATCTTACCGCCGATCTGGTAGCTGAAGAATATTGACAAATCGAAACCTTTATAGCTGAAACTATTGGTAATACCACCATACAGGTCGGGAATAGCATCGCCCATATAATAATAGCTCGCTGCATTCTGGTCTTTAGTCGTCTCACGTCCCGTCACATTACCATTATCGTCTTTGATGTCAACATAATACAGAGCGCTACCGTCCTGAGGATCGACACCTGCATATTCACGCAACCAGAAGTCATAGATTGAATGGCCTTCAGAAAGTTTCTTGGAACCGTTAATAATTTCCTGCGGATTACCGTCTGTATCTTTCGGCATCTTGGTGATCTTATTTTTGTAGAATGTTGCATTCAGATCAAGGCTCCAACGGAAATCAGTCTTTTTGAAGATATCGAAGCCAAGCGTCAACTCCAAACCGGTGTTACGCATTGTCCCGATGTTCTGCCAGATATATTCGATACCGGTAGATTGCGGTCTCGGAACCTTAAACAACAAGTTACTGGAAACACGGTTAAACACATCGACTTCACCACGGAGGAAATCAAGGAAACCAAATTCGACACCCACATTCAGGTTAGAGTTCTTTTCCCATTCCAATTCTTTGTTCAACAACTGGCTATGAACGGCACCATTCAGATTTCCGTTATTTTTGTCATCGAATGAATACAGACTCTGCCATCCGAAGTAGATCGGATCGCCCCACTCGTCCAGGATGTTATCGTTACCTTGCTGTCCATAAGATGCTTTCAGTTTCAAATTGTCGATCCAGGTATGGTCCTTGATGAAATCTTCTTCACTCAAACGCCAGGAAGCACCCAATGACCAGAATGTACCCCAGCGTGCATCCTTGTAGAAACGGGAAGTACCGTCATAACGGAAAGAACCGGACAGATAGTATTTGTCGGCATAGTCATAGTTTGCCTGGAACAGATAACCTTCCAGACTGTATTCGTTTGTATAGGAAGTAGAACCTTCAGCTACAGAACCGGCCACCAACTCTGTTGTCGGAATGGTGAAACCCGTACGAGTTGCTTCCAAATAACGGTATCTGTACATATAGTTTTCATGACCGGCCAATAATGCCAGATTATGATCGCCAAATGATTTGTTCCAGGTTAAAATCTGGTTGAATGTATATGAGCTCTTCTTAATATAATTTTTAGTAGAACGTCCGGCTACACCTTCAGCATCACCATATACATTATTCTGATATGTTGTCTTATAATCGTTACTTACATCCGTATTACCGGAGACTTTCAACGTAAAGTCTTTCAGGAATTTAATCTCTGCAGATACACGTGCTGAAACCAGATTACGTTCCGTTGAACGGTCATCCAACGGCAAGGTTACCATCAGGTTGGAATTCGGAGCATACTGGCGTGTGTGTCCGGCCCAGGCATAAGCTGAATTTCCACCACCCATATCATACATGGGAGCACCATTTGCATCAAGAGCAATTTTCCCGTTACCGTCATATTGATAGATCGGATAGATAGGGGCCATCATACGTCCGTAATAGAACGGGTTGGTAGTATAAGTACCTTCAGCTTCAAAGCCATTTTGGTTAGAGGTAGCTCCTGACAATCCGGCATCAACCTTCAACCATGAATTAATCTGACTCGTCAAGCCGACACGTCCGGTGAAACGTTCAAAATCAGACCATTTCATAATACCTTCTTCATTCGTATAAGAGGCAGATGCGAAGAACGTCGTATTTTGTGTACCTCCATTTACAGAAACATTATATTCCTGACGCAAAGCGACACGTGACAATTCTTTATTCCAATCATCGTTATAAAGTAACTGAGCGTTAGGATTCAATTTTCCATCTGTCCCAATCAGTTGGTCAGCTGCTACATTATAACTATTATATCCGCCTAATTTTCCAACAATGCCGTTTTTACCAGCACCACTGGCCGTTGTCGCAGCTTGTTCTGGAGTATAACCGTTCGCATAAACTAATGCATTACGCCAGCCTTCCCACATCAGTTCATAATATTCACCTGTGCTTACACGGTTATATTCAGGAATAGCACGCGATACTGCTCCTAAATTAATTTTGGCATTCAACTGTACTTTGCCGGATGTACCTTTTTTAGTCGTAACCATAATCACACCGTTTGCACCACGGGCACCATACAAAGCTGCAGAAGTTGCATCTTTCAAAACAGTAATACTGGCAATATCCTCCGTATTGATCGTACTGATATCACCATCAAAAGGCGCACCGTCGACAACATACAAAGGATCGTTCGATGCATTTACCGAACCGACACCACGGATCTGAATTTTAGCGTTATCACCCGGCATACCGGTACTACCCGTCACCTGGATACCAGGAGCAGCACCTTCCAGGGCTTTTGTTAAGGAAGCGGCTTGAAGATTTTCCAATTTTTCAGTCCGGATGTTGGCTGCCGAACCTGTAAACGAAGATTTCTTTGCAGTTCCGTATGCAACAATCATAACTTCGTCCAATTCCGTAGAAGCCGTGTTCAAAACCACGTGCATAACATTTTGGACCGGAACTTCTTTCCCTACCATTCCTACATAAGAAAACATTAATACTTTAGCAGTATTAGGCACTTCCAAAGAGAAAGCCCCATCAATATCTGTTACAGTACCAATAGTTGTGCCTTTCACCACTACGGAGGCACCAATAACCGGCTCATTGTCCTCAGCGGAAATAACAGTACCTGTTATATTCCTCGTCTGAGCAATCACCATACTTATTCCTACAAAAAGGAATAGCATTGCAAATGTTAACTTTTTCATCATAGACATCCTTTTTAATTAATAGAAATTGTTTTACCTTAGTCTTAGCAGAACTCTGTAAATTTTAATTATCAGTTTATACCTAATATCTGGCAGCATATAAATCTATTCTTTTTACTTAATGCTGCATTGAAAGTAGATAAAGATCCTTATCCAGATTCAACAGCACCTGTCTTGTGTTAAATCCGGATGATCAAGCTATCTGAAAGAGGAGAGCAATAACATTATTTGTTTTCTTTCCATAAACACTTCATTTTTTAGTGACACATTCAAATTTGGCGCAATTTAAACAAAAATATCATAATTGCAATTTATATTCATAAAAAATATAGGCCTAACCGCAAAAATATGTTTTACATCATATTATTCGGCACTTATGTTCATCTTATTCATCTTGACAAAACTATTATTTAACATATAGTGTGTAGTAAATATACAAATACATGTACTTGAATGTAAAAAATACAATAAATGGTTAAGAACTTAAATCCTTAATTTTATACATTATTAATTAAGTATACTTGCTGTGCAAATATTAGATCTAATTCATTAAGCCTAAGCAAATTGACTTAGTTCTGCTAAGACTATGGTCAATAGGATATAATTAGGTGTAAAAAGTATTCATCCACTCCAGAAGCCAACGGCAGAGACAGTCCCTTCTGCTTTTCAGCCTCATAGTTATGGTTCAGTGACATCATAAGTATGATTTGCCTAAACCATACTTATGACAGTTACATTGCAGGGCGACAAACTTACTTAATCTGAATACGGCAAGGCTGCTGTAATTCCTTTTTCCACTTCTGTACAAAAGCGAACCAATCTTCTTTCGTCTTATAGCCGAATGTTTCTTTCATGGAGGTAAAAGTAATATGATAAGTAAAGGATGATTTTCCTTCTGCTCCTATTATATATAGGTAGTTAACGGAGTCCTGAGCCTCCCCTTTTATCAATCCTGCAGGCAGACAGGTAGCGACGCCGACCGTTTCTTTTGCATATTTGACCGTATCGTTCACAGGCCAATCCGTTCCCCAACAGGCAATCAAACCCTGATGATCGGAGAAAGAGGTGGAACCTTTTATATTCAGAACGCCCGTACTAAACAGTTCTTGTTTCAACGGTTCGGCAAAACGGACCTGCACTTCGCAATCCCGATGACCGGCATACAGGATGTAACGGACAGTCATTTGGAGCTCCGAGTCCTGATACTGCCAGTCGTTCGAAACAATATCGGTAACGGTCCGCACCGGACCGTACGCCCGGATTGTCTCTGTCAGGCTGGCAACCGGCTCGATATGGGTGGCACTCTTTCCGTTCCACCCTTTCAGCGCGCCGACACCGCAACTGCTACCCACCAGCAAGACGTCGTCTCCGAAACCGCGTGACAACTGCTCGTCAGTCGGATAAAACTGGGATTCCTGTATCTCAAAACCTTTATTGAACTTCCCGTAAATATCGACAGTCTGTTTCTTATCGAAATAAATGCGATAGGCCACTAACTCCGACTCGAAAGCCGGACCGTGGTGATGCAGCTGATTGTAGATATTACTTGTTCCCGGAATAGTCAGGGAGGTGATCGGGACATGTTTGCCTTTCTTGTCGCTCACCAGCATTTCGGCAAACACGCGGGAAGGATAAGTCCGGTCTGTCTTTTCGGAAGAAAGGACGACTTTCAGTTTTTTAACTGACCGGGAAGGTACATTCAATACGAAAGCTAATTCATCCGCCTTGCGGTCGCCGTCCAAATCGTCCAATTGGGAAGGGATTTCCATAGCCCCGTCCCAGACCGTTGCCGAACGCACACGAAAAGAAGGATTCAGATCGTTCAGACGGAGCACCACCGGTTCATCAACCTTATCGATACTCCATTCATTGGAGACTTCTACGGCGCGAACTAATTCTTCCGCCTGCGCCTTATTTTGGAAAGCGGCAATAAGAAAGCCGGCCAGACAAAGCGAGATTAACGGCTTTGTGTTTTTCTTCTTAAAACTCATGGTATTGTCTAATTAGATTTTTACAGGTCCTGCCCGGGGGCAAAAATACAAAAGATATTCTAAAGCATATGCTCAAAAAAACTAAAGTGTGCAGATTCCGGAAGAAAGTTCTTTGATATAAAGAATGTTTGATTACTTTTGCAGGTCAGTATTTGAAGGTTAATGCGAACAAATATCTGATATAGAAATCTAATATTCCTATAATATGAGTTTAAAAATTATTGTATTAGCGAAACAGGTTCCGGACACACGCAATGTGGGAAAGGATGCGATGAAGGAAGACGGGACAATTAACCGCGCTGCCCTTCCTGCCATCTTCAACCCGGAAGACCTTAACGCGTTAGAACAGGCCCTTCGTTTGAAAGATGCCTATCCGGGAACTACAGTAACCCTGTTGACGATGGGTCCGGGGCGCGCCGCAGAAATTATTCGTGAAGGTTTATATCGTGGAGCAGATAACGGTTATCTGCTGACAGACCGTGCATTTGCCGGCGCAGATACCTTGGCTACGTCTTACGCGCTTGCCACAGCGATCAGAAAAATCGGTGACTACGATATCATTATCGGAGGACGTCAGGCTATCGACGGCGACACGGCACAAGTAGGTCCGCAGGTAGCTGAAAAATTAGGACTGACACAGATCACATACGCTGAAGAAATCCTGAATGTAGACGAAAAGAGCCGCCGCATCACAGTAAAACGTCATATCGACGGCGGTGTCGAAACAGTGGAAGGCCCGCTGCCTATCGTGATAACAGTCAACGGTTCGGCTGCCCCATGCCGCCCGCGTAATGCCAAACTGGTGATGAAATACAAACGGGCATTAGGCGCACAGGAGAAAGCTCCGGCACCTGCCTGCCATCCGGAAGGCGTAGCGGCATTAGCTTACCCCGAGCTGTATGAGAAACGTCCGTATCTGAACATTCCGGAATGGAGCGTGGCTGATGTAAACGGAGATCTCGAACAATGCGGTCTGTCCGGTTCGCCGACGAAGGTTAAAGCCATTCAGAACATCGTGTTCCAGGCAAAGGAAAGCAAGACGCTGACCGGCTCGGACAAGGATGTGGAAGATTTGATTGTTGAACTGTTAGCTAACCACACTATCGGATAAGAGTATGAATAATGTATTTGTATATTGTGAGCTTGAAGGTACGACGGTTGCCGATGTAAGCCTCGAACTGCTGACCAAAGGTCGCAAGTTAGCCAATCAGTTGAACTGCCAGCTCGAAGCCATTGTTGCAGGTTCCGGCCTGGAAGGGATCGAGAAGCAGGTGATGCCTTACGGCGTCGACAAGTTGCACGTTTTCGATGCACCGGGATTGTTCCCTTACACCTCTCTCCCGCATTCTTCTGTCCTGATCAACCTGTTCAAAGAAGAAAAACCGCAAATCTGCCTGATGGGCGCAACGGTTATCGGCCGCGACCTGGGACCACGTGTTTCTTCCGCCCTGACAAGCGGTTTGACGGCAGACTGTACTTCTCTTGAAATCGGTTCGCACGAAGATAAGAGAGCAGGTAAAACGTATGAAAACCTGTTATACCAGATCCGTCCGGCTTTCGGTGGTAACATCGTGGCTACGATCATCAACCCGGAACACCGTCCTCAGATGGCGACTGTCCGCGAAGGTGTAATGAAGAAGGAAATACTGGATGCCAACTACAAAGGCGAAGTGATCAGACACGACGTTGCCAAATATGTTCCGGAAACGGATTATGTAGTGAAAGTCATCGACCGCCACGTGGAAAAGGCAAAACATAACCTGAAAGGAGCTCCGATCGTCATAGCCGGCGGTTACGGAATGGGTTCCAGAGAGGGATTCGACAAATTGTTCGAACTGGCCAAAGAACTTCATGCCGAAGTCGGTGCCAGCCGTGCAGCCGTTGATGCCGGTTTCTGCGACCATGACCGCCAGATCGGCCAGACAGGTGTAACGGTCCGTCCGAAACTGTATATCGCTTGCGGTATCTCCGGACAGATCCAGCACATCGCAGGTATGCAGGATGCAGGTATCATCATCTCTATCAACAACGACGAGAACGCTCCGATCAACACGATTGCCGACTATGTTATCAACGGCACGGTTGAAGAAGTGATCCCGAAGATGATTAAGTATTACAAACAGAACAGCAAGTAAAGAGATGGCAAATTATTATACAGACATACCGGAACTCAAGTATCACTTGAACAATCCGATGATGGAACGTATTTGCGAACTGAAAGAGCGCAATTACAGAGATAAAGAAGAGTTCGACTATGCACCGCAGGATTATGCCGATACGCTGGATTCATTCGACAAGGTGCTCGAGATCACCGGCGAAATCACCGGCGAAATCATCGCCCCCAATGCCGAAGGTGTCGACGAAGAAGGCCCTCACTGTGCTAACGGACGTGTGGAATATGCTTCCGGAACAAAGCAGAATCTGGACGCAATGGTCAAAGCCGGCCTGAACGGTATGACAATGCCGCGCCGTTTCGGTGGTTTGAACTTCCCGATCACTCCGTACACCATGTGTGCCGAAATCGTATCTGCTGCAGATGCCGGATTCGGAAACATCTGGTCACTCCAGGACTGTATCGAAACATTATATGAGTTCGGAAACGAAGACCAGCACAGCCGTTTCATCCCGCGCATCTGCGCCGGAGCGACGATGTCTATGGACCTGACGGAACCGGATGCAGGTTCGGACCTCCAGTCCGTGATGCTGAAAGCGACTTTCGACGAAAAAGAAAATTGCTGGCGCCTGAACGGTGTAAAACGTTTCATTACCAATGGCGATGCAGACTTGCACCTAGTACTGGCCCGCTCAGAAGAGGGAACAAAAGACGGACGTGGCTTGTCTATGTTCATCTACGACAAGGAAGAGGGCGGTGTGGATGTACGCCGTATCGAAAACAAATTGGGTATCCACGGTTCTCCTACTTGCGAGTTGGTCTATAAGAATGCGAAAGCCGAACTTTGCGGAGACCGCAAATTAGGTTTGATCAAATATGTGATGGCTTTGATGAACGGCGCCCGTTTGGGTATCGCCGCCCAGTCTGTCGGCCTAAGCCAAGCTGCCTACAACGAAGGACTGGCTTATGCCAAGGAACGGAAACAGTTCGGTAAGGCAATCATCGAATTCCCGGCTGTCTACGACATGCTGTCTATCATGAAAGCGAAACTGGATGCCGGCCGTGCACTGTTGTATCAGACTTCCCGCTATGTAGACATCTACAAAGCATTAGATGATATTGCACGCGAACGCAAGCTGACTCCGGAAGAACGTCAGGAGCAAAAGAAATACGCGAAACTGGCAGATGCATTCACACCGTTGGCTAAGGGTATGAACTCCGAATATGCGAACCAGAATGCATACGACTGTATCCAGATTCACGGTGGTTCCGGTTTCATGTTGGAATATGCTTGCCAGCGTATCTACCGGGATGCCCGTATCACCTCCATCTACGAAGGTACGACACAGTTGCAGACTGTCGCTGCGATCCGTTACGTAACGAACGGTTCTTATCTGGCCACCATCCGCGACTTCGAAGCGATCCCATGTTCTCCGGAAATGGAACCGCTGAAAGCCCGGTTAGTTGAAATGGCCAACAAGCTGGAAGCCTGCATGAACATCGTGAAGGAAGCCCAGAACCAGGAATTGCTGGATTTCGTTGCCCGCCGCCTCATGGAAATGGCAGCCGACTGCATCATGGCCCATCTCCTGATCCAGGACGCAACCAGAGCACCTGAGATGTTCGCCAAATCAGCCGTCGTATATCTGAACTACGTTGAAGCTGAAGTTGAAAAACACAGCAGCTTCATCCATAGTTTCAACGCCGACGAATTAGTAAACTACAGACAATAAGAATCATTGTCTTCTCCCATAAAAAGAGCCGGGTATCGTCTTGATATCCGGCTCTTTTATTTATATTTGCATCATCACAACCAAAACAAGAATAACTATGAACAATTACAATCCCGACATCCACCACCGCCACAGCTTCCGCCTGCAAGGATATGACTATTCACAGGAAGGGTTGTATTTCGTTACGATATGCACCCACGAACACAAATATTTATTCGGGGAAATAAAAAACGATCACATGACATTAAATAATATCGGGGAAATAATCAAACAAACATGGTTCGATTTACCCAATCACATTCCCAATATTATATTAGATGCATTTTGCATCATGCCCAATCACATTCACGGAATCATTGAAATAACAAGCCCCAACGTAGGGGCGGGTTCCAAACCCGCCCAATTATCCGAAATCATCCGACAATTCAAAACATTTTCAGCACGAAAAATCAATATAATCCGAAAGATACCGGGGACACCCGTATGGCAACGCAATTATTATGAACACATTATCAGAAATAATCATGCATACGATAATATATATTCTTATATTTTAAATAATCCAAAGAAATGGAATGAGGATAAAATGTTTGGAAAATGAGGAAATACAGGAGGGCGGGTTTAGAACCCGCCCGTACGGAGGCAAGTTATTTTTTATTGCGCCACAACCCCCATTGCATAATCCCCCGCAATAACAAATAAGTCAGGAATGCCATCCATAATGCGTGGTTTCCCATTGTGCCGGAAAAAAGGTAATAGATCAGGAAGAAGGTACCGGAGGCAACCAGCATGGAATAGAGCATCAGGCGGGTAGCAGTGGCACCGATCAGGATGCCATCCCAAAGAAAGGCAGCAAAACCGGCAAGCGGAACGGCCAACGCCCAATAGAAATAAATTCCGGCTTCCTGTATAACAGCTGAATCGTTGGTCAGTAGTGACAGGAAACCTTTCCCTCCTACTCCATAAAGCAGGGTAAAGAAGAGAGACAACCCGATCCCCCAACCGAACAGCAGATGAATCATCCGGTTGAGCGCACTTTGGTTTCGGGCGCCGATATAACGTCCCGCCAACGCTTCGCCGGCATAGGCGAAGCCGTCCATGATATAAGAGAACAGTGTAAACAATTGCATCAGCAATGTATTGACCGCCAAAACCGTATCCCCCTGCCGGGCTCCCGTAGAGGTAAAAAAGGTTGTAACGGCAACCAGACAAAGTGTCCGGAAAAAGATATCGCTGTTTACCTGGAAAAAGCGGCGCATGGCAACCTTATCTACAATCTCCTGCCAGCCGACACGCCCTTTCAGCCTCTTCCGATAGTAAACAAACCACAGAAAAACAGCCATCAGAAACCCACCGTACTGTGCAATCAGCGTTCCCGTAGCAACCCCTTCCACCTTCATACCAAAGACAAACACAAAGATCAGGCTTGCCACGATATTTACAATGTTCTGCGTTATTGCAATAAACATCGGAAAACGGGAATTCTGCATCCCGATAAACCAACCGGAAAAACCATATAAGCCCAATACGGCCGGTGCTCCCCAGATGCAAATACGAAAATAAAGCGTAGCCAACTGCTCCACCTCAGCAGTCGTATCGAGCAAGGCAAAAGCTATTTTCCGTATCGGATACTGCAGCAGAAGCAATGCCAGCGAAATGAAAAGCCCAACTCCCACCGACCGCAACAACACCCGTGTCACCTCTGGCAAATCCCGTCTTCCCAAAGCCTGTGAAGTCATCCCACTCGTCCCCATACGCAGAAAACCGAACAGCCAGTAAATAATATTGAACAACATCCCCCCTACTGCAATCGCCCCGATATAAGAAGCCGCCCCCAGATGCCCGACAATCGCCACATCGACCAGCCCCAGTAAGGGAACGGTTATATTGGAAACAATAGAAGGGAGCGCTAATTGAAGGATTTTTTTATTCATAATTTATCGTATATATAAAAAGCTTATTCCTAAATTTGTAGGCAAAGTTACAGATTACTTTATAGATAACATTATTACGCCTATGTTTCAATAACAGACAAAACGCGAACCCTAAGTGGTTATAAAAACGTTAGCTGTTCGCATTCCCTATTAATCAGACATTTACGTATTTGCTTAGAGAATATGAACATCTATTATTTTTCAACTCTATCATTCGCAAAATTATATGCTAAAAGTGTTGTCAATAAAGCTTTTCATAAACATGGAGTCGCATCTTTTATAGGTGCGTGGGTTGAAACAGGATTATGGCAAGGTGAATATCGGGTATTCGCGGTCGCATCTTTTATAGGTGCGTGGGTTGAAACCTCTGACCATCGAAGCAGCATAAACTGAGTCAGCGTCGCATCTTTTATAGGTGCGTGGGTTGAAACTTAGATTCCCCATGGAAAAGAAGGGTTGCAGAAGTCGCATCTTTTATAGGTGCGTGGGTTGAAACTTGTTCCGGTTGAAGTATATAGAGAAACGTTTAGTCGCATCTTTTATAGGTGCGTGGGTTGAAACATCGCACCTAATGGAGATGACTGTTGCGCATGGGTGTCGCATCTTTTATAGGTGCGTGGGTTGAAACTCCAACCTGTTGCAGCAATTAAAGTGCCGGATAGTCGCATCTTTTATAGGTGCGTGGGTTGAAACCTATTGTGATTTTGCAACTTTGTATTGAAAATAGTCGCATCTTTTATAGGTGCGTGGGTTGAAACGACATCGTGACGGCGTTATAATTTATAACGACAGTCGCATCTTTTATAGGTGCGTGGGTTGAAACACAAAGAAGTAGATGCAGGCGGCAAGGAAGTTCACCGTCGCATCCTTTACGGGTACGTGGGTTGAAACAGGGAGTTGGGGAACGAGAGTCCTCTTTTGGTGTCGCATCCTTTATGGATGCGTGGGTTGAAACAAGCTCTGGCAAAAGAAGCTGGCCAAGAACCCTAAGTCGCATCTTTTATGGGTGCGTGGATTGAAACTCGCAGCGTGTCGTCAAGGCTTGTCGGGAACTTGGTCGTATCCCGCTGGGGTACGTGGATTGAAACATAGATGTTGTCGAATAACTCTTTACCCGTTGCAGTCGTATCCCGCTGGGGTACGTGGGTTGAAACTCACCAATGCCCCAATCGGGCCTGATCTCATGGTCGCATCCTTTATAGGTGCGTGGGTTGAAACAACACGATGATGAGCGATCCCAACTTTACGGTGGTCACATCCTTACGGGTGCGCGGATTGAAACCTGAACCCGCTGTACAAGGACAGCAAGGCTTCGTTGTCGCATCCTTTATGAGTACATGAATCAAGTTATTTTTTCGATGTTAAGGAACCTCTGTGTTCGCAGTTGTGCCCATAAAGGATGCTACTATTTATAAATACAATTATTTATAATACTTTTTACAAGAAGATTAAAGAGCTAAAACGCTTGTTTGTTAGAAAATAAAATATAGCTTTGTAAAATATAGTCATAGAGAAACCGTAATTCTCAAAGGATGAACACCTATATTACTATTTATTAATCGTTAACCTAAACATATGGTATATACAAATAAAGAATACTGTCTTGAGGTTAAAGGAAGCATGGCCTGCTTTACCCGTCCGGAAATGAAAGTCGAAAGAGTTAGCTACGATGTAATAACGCCTTCTGCAGCCCGGGCTATTTTTGAATCTATATTTTGGAAACCTGCCATACGATGGAATATTACCCGTATAGAAGTACTAAATCCCATCAGATGGCTTTCCATGAAAAGAAATGAGGTTGGGAGTTTAATGAGTCCCCGTTCATCCGGGTTATTCATCGAAAATAACCGGCAACAAAAATCCAGTTTGTTACTAAAAGATGTCTGCTATAGGATTTTTGCAGAGCTGGAATTTATACCCGTAAGGAATAGAACCGAAGACGATAAGCCGAAAGCAACATCGGGATCTTCCGACGAAAATCCCGGTAAATATAATGCAATATTCGAGCGCAGAGTAAAAAAGGGACAATGTTTCAATCAACCTTATTTAGGCTGCAGGGAGTTCTCTGCTGACTTTACGTATATCGAAAATCCGGTAAAAGGAGAAGGAATACCGGAGGATCGTGATTTGGGCTATATGTTATACGATATGGATTTCACCAACGAAAAAGATCCGAAACCTATGTTCTTCCGTGCCATAATGAAACAAGGAGTCTTGGTCGTTCCATCAATAAACAGCGAGGAGGTACGTCGATGATTTTACAGACACTATACGATTATTACCAGCGTAAAGCTGCTGATCCGGAGAGCGCCATCGCCCCCCGTGGATTAGAATGGAAAGAAATCCCGTATCTTATTCTGATAGATAAAAACGGAAAGTTTTTAGAGTTGCAGGACACATCCGAAGGTATAGGAAAACAGAAGCGAGCAAAAAAATATCTGGTTGTCAAAAGTAAAGGGCGTACAGGCAGTAACAGTTGGCAAACTGCAAATATATTTTGGGATCATTTCGGATATGTATTAGCACAACCTAAAAATACAGATGACAAAGGGATGCCGAAAGCATTGGAGGATGCCGCAAAACAAAATAAAACCTTTGTGCAGGAAGTCAAACGGTTTGCCGAAATGTATCCTTCCAATGAAGAGATTCAAGCAGTAGCCGGATTCTATGATGATCCGGAAAATCTTCAACGCATAAAAACGGACCCGCTATGGGAAGAATGTATCAAAAAAGATGGTACAAACATATCCTTTAAAGTAGCCGGACACAATACAATCGTGGCTGATAATCCAGATATAAAATCATCCATAGAAGACTGTTCGGATAAAGATGAACCGATAGGGATATGCCTCATCACCGGGAAAAAGGCTCCGATAGCAATACTCAATAGTGCCATCACCATACCCGGAGGGAAAAGCGGGGCAAAGCTGGTCGGCTTCCAAAAGAAAGCCGGTTACGATTCATATTATAAAGAGCAAGGTATGAACGCGCCTATTTCAAAAGAGGCTGAAGATGCTTATACCACAGCTTTAAATTCTTTATTGGGAAAAGACTCTTCCAACAAATATCACTTGCACGACACATCCGTTGTTTTCTGGTCTCAGAAACCGACAAAGCTGGAACAATGTGTCAGTTTCATATTTGCACCTCCTCCCAAAGATAATCCGGATAAAAACACGGAAGTTATCAGAGATTTCTTGAAATCCCCCTTCTCAGGAGTATTGAATGATGAGGACAAAACACCCTTTTACGTGTTAGGTTTATCTCCTAATGCCGCCCGTATCTCCGTAAGATTCTGGCGACAAGGAACAGTAGGCGAATTCGCCAATCATATCAAACAGCATTTTGAGGACTTGGAAATCACTAAAAGCAAGAATCAAAGAGTCTATTTTTCTCTATTCAACTTGCTGACTCAGGTTGCCTCTTTAAATAAAATGGAAAATCTGCCGCCCAACTTAGCCAGCGATTTAAGCCAAAGTATATGGGACAACCAACCCTATCCGACCACCTTGCAGATGCAATGTCTGATACGGATCAAAGCAGACCGGAATATAACGTCGATAAGAGCCGCTATACTCAAAGCATACTTAAATAGAAAATTCAGAAATCATAATAATCCACCTAAAGAAATTAAAATGGCATTAGATTTAGAAAATAAGAACCAAGCGTACTTATGTGGGCGCTTGTTCGCTATCCTTGAAAAGATACAGAGTGATGCTATTCCAGGAGCCAACTCTACGATTAAAGAGCGTTACTACGGTGCAGCGTCGACCACTCCGACAACGGTGTTCAGCCGCTTATTATCTTTATCCAGACATCACTTGGCAAAATTTGATACAGGGAAATCTGTTTATTATGAGAAATTACTGCAAAGTGTTATCACCGATCTGGACAGTAACGGGTTTCCCAAATATTTATCGATGGACGACCAATCCCGTTTCGCAATCGGTTATTACCATCAAAGAGAAGATTTATATAAAACAACAGATAAAGAAAAGAATTAAATACTATACAAATATGGAAGCAGCAATAAACAATCGTTACGACTTTATTTATTTATTTGATGTACAGGACGGTAATCCAAACGGAGATCCGGATGCCGGAAACTTGCCAAGAGTTGATCCGGAAACAGGTGAAGGTCTGGTTTCTGATGTATGCCTGAAGCGTAAAGTCCGTAACTTTGTTCAAATAGTAAAAGGGTATGAGAAACCTTATGATATATTCATTAAAGAGAAAGCTATATTGAATAATTCGATCACTGAAGCTCATAAACAGGAAGGGGTTAAAGATATAAAAGAAAAAGGAGATAAAACAGAGGCTGCCCGACAATGGATGTGCAGAAATTTTTATGATATAAGAACATTTGGAGCCGTACTTAGTACAGGTGAAAATGCCGGACAAGTTCGCGGTCCTATTCAGTTTACCTTTGCCCGTTCTATCAATCCGATCGTTACCGCCGAGCATAGTATAACCCGCATGGCAGTGGCAACTGATGACGAAGCTAAAAAACAGAGTGGAGATAACCGCACCATGGGCCGTAAATTCACTGTACCCTATGGATTATACAAAGCAAACGGATTTATTTCCGCACATTTAGCCGCACAGACCGGATTCAATGAAGAGGACTTGAATTTATTCTGGGATTCACTGAAAAACATGTTCGACCACGACCATTCTGCTGCCAGAGGCATGATGAATGCCCGTAAGTTGATCGTATTCAAGCACAGTACTGCATTAGGAAATGCTTCAGCCCATACCTTATTCAGTTTGGTTAAGGTCCAGCTAAAGGATGACCAACGCCCACCCCGCTCATTCGACGATTATATTGTCACCATTGACAAGGATAAACTACCGGAAGGTGTAGAAGTTCTGGACATGATATGATAGAATACGGAGATGAGGACCTGTTGATGCTTTCCGGAATCCAGCATATAGCTTTCTGTGAACGTCAATGGGCCCTTATACATATCGAACAGCAGTGGGCGGAAAACAACCTCACGGTTGAAGGAAGTTGGATGCATCAAAAAGTAGACGATCCTACCTTGATGAACCGTAACAAAGACATAGTGACATTAAGGTCTGTTACGCTCGTTTCAAGACGATTAGGACTCTATGGAATCTCAGATGTAGTGGAGATGATAGCTTCCTCCTCCGGACAAAACGCCATACAACATCCTAAATATTCGGGATTCTGGCAATTAATTCCAGTCGAGTACAAACGGGGAAAACCTAAAAAAGACCGGATAGACGAAGTCCAACTATGCGCACAAGCCATTTGCCTGGAAGAAATGTATAACGTCCGCATAGAAAAAGGCTTTTTGTATTATGGAGAAACTCGCCACCGGGAAGAGATTCCGTTTACCGGAGAACTACGGACACTGGTTGAAGAGAAATGTACTCAAATGCACCGGTTATATGAGCAGAAAATCCTTCCACCGGCAATATACAAAGCGCATTGCAAGTCATGTTCATTATGTGACGTGTGTATGCCTAAGATACTGACAAAAACATCGAAGGTTGAGACTTACCTGTCCCAGTTATATGATTAAAATATGAGAAAACTATTAAACACACTGTATGTAACTACCCCTGAAGCCTATTTGACTAAAGATGGAGAAAATGTAGTAATCAGGGTAAAGGATAAAGATATATTCAGAATTCCGGTTCTGAATATAGAAGGTATCGTCACGTTCGGATATATGGGCGCTTCTCCGGCATTAATGAAGATGTGTGCCGAAAGGAATGTAGGATTATGTTTTCTAAGTGCCAACGGACAGTTCCAAGGGAGAGTATCCGGTCCGATAAAAGGGAATGTCCTTTTACGAAGAATACAATACAGAATTGCCGATGACACAAATAAATCGTTAGAGATCAGCCGTCTGTTCATTGCTGGAAAGATAGCAAATTCCCGAACAGTTATAGATCGTTTCAAAAGAGATCACATTTCTTCCGATGAACAGCTTTCTCTTTTTTTATCCGTATCCGACAAACTGAAAAGATCTAAGAATCAGGCTTTAGTTGCGGAATCCTCCGACGCATTAAGAGGTATAGAAGGAGAGGCTGCGACAACTTATTTCTCTGTATTCAACCAAATGATCATATCGCAATGTGAGGATTTTCCTTTTAGTGGGAGAAACAGAAGGCCACCCAAAGATAAGGTTAATGCCCTGCTGTCATTTGTTTACACCTTACTGAATCACGAAGTACAATCTGCCTTAGAAACGGTAGGACTTGATCCGTATGTAGGCTTTTTACATACCGATCGACCGGGAAGAGCGAGTTTAGCGTTAGATATGATGGAAGAGTTACGAGCTTATCTGGCAGACAGATTAGTACTGTCCTTAATCAATCGCAAACAAATTTCCGGGAAAGGTTTTGTTGAACACGGAGATAACGGAATTGTAATGGACGAAGATGTTAGAAAAGAAGTTCTGTTTGCCTGGCAAAAGAGAAAAAGAGAGACAATAATCCACCCCTATCTAAACGAATCTGTACCGATAGGGCTTATCCCATATATTCAGGCAATGCTTTTGGCCCGCTTTTTGAGAAATGATTTAGATAATTATCCGGTCTTCTTAATGAAATAATTGTATGTATGTCCTTGTTACGTATGATGTTGAGACAATGACTTCCGACGGACAGCGCAGGTTACGGCAGGTAGCGCGCCAATGTCTGAACTATGGTCAACGCGTTCAGAACTCTGTCTTTGAGTGTTCTGTCTCGCCTGCTCAATTTACCGAGTTAAGGTTAAAGTTATTGGATATTATAGATCATAAAAAAGATAGCATCCGCTTCTATTTCTTAGGGAATAATTATTCTAAAAGGGTTGAATATATAGGTGTCGTCACATCATATAATGTAGAAGACGAACTTATTATATAGCTGTTCGCGAACATTAAGCATTAACGGAAAAGCAGGAACTTTCGCATTCATTGATTATTAATCTCTTGCACATATCTATTAGCCCTATTTCACCAATAAAGAATCTAAAAAATTTATTATCGCATAAAGACATCACTAACAAGCTGTAAATGTTTGCATTATTTGCAATGTAGTCGTATCCCGCTGGGGTACGTGGATTGAAACCAAAACAGCGTATAATCCCATAGCTTATTGTCGCGTCGTATCCCGCTGGGGTACGTGGATTGAAACCAGGTGTAGATTCTAGCCTCGACCTGGGCGATCTTGTCGTATCCCGCTGGGGTACGTGGATTGAAACTTGATGAACATCCCCATAAGGATGGAGGCTATGGGGTCGTATCCCGCTGGGGTACGTGGATTGAAACCTATTAGCATGATCCGCAAAGTTTATGCCGTATTGTCGTATCCCGCTGGGGTACGTGGATTGAAACCGGCCAGTCGTTTTTATCCGGATCGGCCAGGGCCGTCGTATCCCGCTGGGGTACGTGGATTGAAACAGGTAAAGAGCCTCCAGCAAAGGCCGGAACTTTTGTCGTATCCCGCTGGGGTACGTGGATTGAAACGATCTGGTGCGCATACATAAATTCGGTGATCGCGAGTCGTATCCCGCTGGGGTACGTGGATTGAAACCTGCAGTTCAGCAGCAAGATAAAGGACTTGCTGGTCGTATCCCGCTGGGGTACGTGGATTGAAACATTCCCGAATACCTTTTGACTGATGATTTTCTCGGGTCGTATCCCGCTGGGGTACGTGGATTGAAACTATTTTAAATATAATCTTACCTTTGCTACATTATGTCGTATCCCACTGGGGTACGTGGATTGAAACACTGATGAATTAACGGTGTTTACGGTACATTTTTGTCGTATCCCGCTGGGGTACGTGGATTGAAACCATTATGAATGCAAAACTAGAATCGTCTTTACCCCGTCGTATCCCGCTGGGGTACGTGGGTTGAAACAGAATGTCACGGAGAGTTATTACTGCGAAATGGCGTCGCATCTTTTATAGGTACGTGGGTTGAAACTCACCAATGACCCAATCGGACCTGATCTCATGGTCGCATCCTTTATGGGTGCGTGGGTTGAAACTAAGAGCAGTCAGATACATCACTTCCGTCCGTTTGTCGCATCTTTTATAGGTGCGTGGGTTGAAACGTCATGGGCTGGGAAGCTTGGGATGCTTACGATCGTCGCATTCTTTATGGGTGCGTGGGTTGAAACACAAAGAAGTAGTTGCAGGCGGCAAGGAAGTTCACCGTCGCATCCTTTACGGGTACGTGGGTTGAAACAGGGAGTTGGGGAACGAGAGTCCTCTTTTGGTGTCGCATCCTTTATGGATGCGTGGGTTGAAACAAGCTCTGGCAAAAGAAGCTGGCCAAGAACCCTAAGTCGCATCTTTTATGGGTGCGTGGGTTGAAACACTCTAAGATACTGTTTGTCTTCGGTATCAGCTGTCGCATCCTTTATGGATGCGTGAGTTGAAACAAGAACTATAATTTGAACGGTATCACAGGAAGCCTGGTCGCATCCTTTATGGGTGCGTGGGTTGGAACGCATACGCAACACTGCCATTTGTATTCTTTTCTGAATGAAAGCGTGTATGGAGTCTGAGTCTGATCCCTATAATATATTTAGAGGAAAATCTTTAGGAAAGTCTATTTCTTTAATTCCCAAAATATCAAGTTGAAACAACTTTGTACACGTAGTGTTTTCATCAACACACAATATCAACCCCAAAGGAGCTTCTTCACCTTTTTTCCTCTCTGTTTCATTAAGATGTCGTAAATACAATTCTATTTGATTCAAATAAACAGCTTTAAATGGTCCCATTATAATAACAACAGCAACCAAACGATGTAATTCTCTATGCAATAAGGCCCAATTAAAGTCTCTATTATCATTTTTTACTCTGACCAAAGCAAAGACACTATTATCCTCCTCAAAAGATAATTTCAGCTTTGCATTTAAAGACTTGTGCTCCTTTATTTTATTACGCAAACATGAAGAAGTCCATCTTTCATTTATACAGAGATCTACATAAAGATTATAATAGAAGCCATTACTAATTACTGACAACTCATTAATATGAGACCAGGTTATTCGCATAGCCAACTTCTTTACATATTCAACATCGGGATAATGAAAATAAAAACGTTCCGCTTTCTTTAAGTCATTAACACTATAATGACAATCACTGTTTTCTGCTAAACTTTTAGAAAGTTCTTTAAAAACTTGTGTCTCATCTTTTCTAAACTCATTAATATTCAAATGAGCGCATTTACCGATTTTCCAATGTAGTAAGAGATTCTCCGAACTTAATAGCCGAGTTTTCCTATCTAGATGTATTGGTAATTCCGAATAGGTATCATCAAATGTAGTTTCTTGTACGTCCATAATATACTATTTGTTTCCTGTTTCCGCAAATATATGCTTTGTTAATCAAAGAACCAAGAAAATTTGGCATTTTATAAACAGATACTCTAACATTAATATGAAATATATTCAATAAAACAAGAGGATATGCATAGACATATCCCCTCCTGACTACTAAGCCACATCACTCAAACAAAAATATGTTTCAACCCACATGTTCTAAATAAACATGACCATAATTTCACGACAAAGATACCTATCCTTCCCCATTCATCACAAACTTAGCCAAGATTTCTTATTCCACCAACAACAACTCCTCCACCCAAGCGCCATCCAAAACCAATCCTGCCTGCTCATCATAACACCGACTATCTTCCAGAATGAAAATTCCGGCGTACTCTGCTACTGTTCCCTGTTTACGCAATTGTTCGAAATCCCACTTTCTGACAGATACGCTATACTGCTGTAACTTACGCAGCAACCAGAATTCCGGACCGTTTCTTTTCAGTTCCTCCAGTAAGGTTGCGCCATCGCCATAACCGACTAAAATAGATACTGAATCCTTATCGTCTATCAACCGGAAGCGATCGGCAGCCGTAGCAAAAAGGAAATTCATTTCTGAGGCACCTTCATATAAATTCTTTTTAATCTCCGCCTTATCAAAGGTGTTGCAATTAGCATAAAATAAACTGAAATATTGAGCTATACAAGCTGGAGAAAACAAATCCTCTCCCTCGGAAACAACCAACATCTCTCGCAAAGCATTCGCCCCCTTTCCCATCAACCCACGTAAAATACTGTTCTCAAACTTGAAGACAAACACCTGTCCTAACTCGCCTTTCTTATTTAACTTGCCTTCCCGGTTGCATCTTCCGGCAGCCTGGATAATTGAATCCAGACCGGCAAATGCACGGTATACGACCGGGAAATCTATATCTACTCCGGCTTCAACCAACTGCGTGCTTATGACACGAACAGGTTCGTTATTCTTCAACTTCTGCTTGATCAACTTTATCACCTCCATGATATGCGCGGAACACATCATACGCGACAGATGCAAAGTTCCTTCAGGCATTCGCCGGCAAAGCTCCCGTGCCTCCTTACGGGTATTAACAATACATAGTACACTATCATATCCGGACAATTCATCGGCAAGCTCATCGAAGGTCGTGGTTGTGTTCGGTTCCGGCCAATGCAGTTCCACCCGTTTAAAGGCCTCAAACAAATTATCATGCACGGAAGTAATTTCCGTTACGGGAGTCTTCAATCCGTTAAAGGCCTCCGGCCCCGTTCCGATATGACCGGAAAAGACGGGCAATGTCGCCGTCGTAAACAAGACACTGGCTTTAAAAGAGGCTTGCAGGCTCTGCAAAACATCCAGTACGGGGTGCAGAAACTCAACCGGCAACATCTGTGCCTCATCCAGAATAACAACAGAGTTACAGATATTATGCAACTTCCGGCATCGCGAACTACGGCAAGCATACAGCGATTCGAAAAACTGCACATTTGTTGTCACGATAATCGGAGCATCCCAGTTTTCCGTTGCCAGCAAAGAAGGGGACCGTTCGTCGTTGCTATCCTGCTGCAAATTACTATGATGCTCCACCACATTCTCCGCGCCGAAAATATTCCGGAGCACGGCAGCCGTCTGTACAATAATACTCGTATAAGGAATAACGATGATAATCCGGTCTTTTTGATAACGAACGGCATGAGTGAGCGCCCAGGCCATCGACGCCAATGTCTTTCCCCCGCCAGTCGGAACCGTCAGGCTAAAAAAACCGGGAAGCCCACCGGCCATCTCCCGGCAACGGGACAGGATAGCCGCCCGTTTCTCATTGATAAAAGAAGCAGGAGCATTCGCCGTAAGCGATTCCATATAGGTATCAAACCGGTCTTTCAACGTTTCCATTGAATCATATTGTCCGCGCCTGTTCGCCTGTTCCGGCTGCATAAACCGCTCCGTATCCAGATAGTCGGCATCAACCAGGCAGGAGAACAACATGCGAATCCATTGATGCATCTCCTTCTCAAAATCATCAACCAAAGGCTGGTCTAACGAAGCAACCACCTCTTGCATCTCTTCCGGCGCATCTTTCAGCATCTCCTGATAGCAGTCTGTTTTAGACAAACGCCTATCCAGATTCGCCTCACCCGAAGAAGTCCAGTCTAACAACCCCGAATGGTGTCCGGCGATGCAATAAGCCAAAGGAGGAAAATAACCCGGCAATTTTTCTTTCGCTAAAATCGCTCCGGCCGAGGAATGATCAGGCTTACTCACTGCTCTCTGTTCCACCGCCATACCGGATGCGCTACGGATATAAGGTTGAAAACTATTCCTTGTATATTTTCCCATATCATGCCACCAGCCATTCTGCTTTCCCCAGGCCGCCGCCCCGAAAACAGCAGCAAACGATTCGCTTAAAAGGGCTGTACCGACAGAGTGGTCCTTTACCGTCTGTATCCGGAAAGCATCATCCTCTACCTTGACATGCGCTATAAAATCTTGTTCTTTCATTATTTTATACTATAGTTTTCTGTTATCTATCTGTTATTTGCAATACAAGCCTATAATCAGCTATATAATAATTTATTATCCAATTGCAAACTCTTTTCCATTTGCAATAGTGTTTGTCATCCATCATGCATCATCCCACCTTCACCACCGAATAACAAGTTCCTTTCATCGTGCGACGTGAAGGGATCTTGTTCTTCTGAAGCAGGCGGCCGAAGTAAGTCAGCCGTTTATTGCCCAGCTTAATACCGCTTTCATTTTGCAGATACTGGAGAATTTCAATGGCGGATAATTCCTGGCTCTCCTCTCCCGGTCGGGCGGCACGGAAATATTGCAGGAACAACTGTTCTTCGACAGGCATCTGCTGGAATACCTCATTGTTACGGGTGGTCGAGAATTCTTCTTCGGAAGTGAACCAATAACGTTCGCCATTCTTTAAAGCCGCTACTGCCTGGGCATACAGTTGTTCATAGTCTATCGAGGTGGAATTATCGATCGTTCCGGTGATCTCGATGCAGATAAAACGCCGACTTCCGGTCGGATCGGTCAGCAGATCGTAATTGTTGCAGGTCGCAATAAAAGAGGCATACCGGTGCAATGCCTGGATACTTCGCTTATAAGGCTGGCGGGCATTGACTACCGGCTTTTGCAGGACATTCTTCAAAAAACTCTGGTAAGCGGCACTGACCGAATCGAATTCATCGATATTGATCAGCGCAAAACGGGTCAGCATCAGTTCGGCATCCCGTTTGCTACTAAAATCAATGCTATCCGTATAATACATACGAAGCGAAGGAGGCAATAAATTCCGGCACCAGGTCGATTTGCCACATCCCTGCGGGCCGACCAGCAGAGGCAATGAGCTGTTCGCATGCAAGTGCTCGCGTCTGTACCAATGGGCCGTCATACTCAAGAACCAGATATAAAACAGGTTGCGCCACTGTGGATTAGCGATCGGCAGCGTGTCGGCCAACGCGCGGATATGATCCTTCCCGTCCCATTCCGGCAAATATTCCAAGTAATCTTCCAACGGATAAAAGACCGGCACCCTGTCGGAATAGACATACCGCTTCACATCGCGATCCCAGAGAGCCAGCCCTTCGGCCTGCGCATTCAGCCCGATACTGTTCAAAACCGTTTCGGTAACCGGAGCAAAATGGATATAGTATGAACCTCTTGCCCGGAACTCCACCTCGCCCGCCAGCATATTCCGCCGGAACTCATACCGCCGTTTCATAAACTCATCCGTCTTTATCGAAAGCAACTGTTCGGCGGGCATCACCGGTTTCTTCCCGAAGCACTTTGAAAGCTGGTATACCACGTGGACCGTCTCCCGGATCTCCTCTTCAAAGAGTTCGAGATTCTGGCTTATTATAGTCCAGCGAACCACATCTTCTTCCGGTATCCCGGAGTGAAAACAATTCTCGGCCAGCCTTGTCAGAAAAGGCCTGACCTCTTTTCCTTCATCCAAACCGCCCGTCTTTTCCAGTGCATACAGCATACAGGCATTATAGAAACGGGAAACGATACGGCTGCGGTCATATCCGGGCATCATGCGCAAAAGCGGATCTTCCTCTTTCGCCACGACCTCCCGATAGGTCGGTTCGGCAGGCATCTGCATCGGCTGCTCCTGGATCAGCGGCGTGGCCGACGGATTATAATATAAATCAGGATCAAAAGAATGGCGGCATCCTTTTTCTAACGACGCCCAACCTATTCCCATATCACGTTGCAGATGAGCCTGATAAAAAGCCACTGCACGCCGGCCGGCCATTGCATGAAACAATTCGGCCAACTCCCGCTTTTCAGGAAGGGAACCGTCGGGCAACACAAAAGAGACCAATATTTTCACACTTTTCCCGCTCGAACCGGCAAAGACAGCCATTGTCTGCGGGGCTAAAGAAGCGCGTTTCTTCACTACCGCAACCTCTTCCCGATCCGCCAAATTACCGACTTCCACCAGTATCAGTCCGTTATACGCCTGATACTCTGTCCTGTTTTCTTTCTTCCTGAAACGGGCGGCAAAAAGCAAAACCGGAATATCCGTCGCATGAATGTTCCGGTCGCCAGGCATTGAAGAGGATAAGATCCCCCGATGTTCATTCACCGCCCGGGCTTGCTCTCCGGAACGTATCGCAGTCATCACATCCGACAACTCTATATTTCTCAACGATTTACCATTACTCTTTATTTGTGTTATCTTCATATCCGGATCTATTTGTGCAACTTCTGTTTTATGACTAATGACAAACTCCATTGCAAACTCAAAAAGATATTTGCAATAGAATAACAAACTATTATACAACTTATTACCAGGCAAGATTGCAAATGGCAAATACTTCCCGTAAACATTATGTATAAAGCTTATTTCATCTTTGTAAACTCGATACTTCTCAGCCTCTCCTTCAGTTTCGGGCTGGGTTTGAAGCCGATTCCTTTCAGCTTAATAGACTCGGCACGGATTTTCAACGGATCTTCCACTTCACGGTTGGGTTGGGCGGTTACGGAAAATGTTCCCAAACCGTCGATTGTCACAGTATTGCCGTCTTTCAGAGATTCTGCTATCAGAAGAGTCAGGTTTTCCACCAATCCTTTCACATCTCCGTAAGTAAATGTGCTGGATTCGGCCATTTGTTCGGCTAACGTATCCAGATTTACATTGCCATAGCTTACGGTCGTTACCGAATACGCCACTTTCTTTTTATCAGTAATATTGTCATTGATTTTTGTCAACTTGTATCTTACCGCCATACGATCATCTTTCTATTAGATTTAACATTAACACGATTTATCCCAATGATTACCAATCCTTATCTCATTAGTAACCAATCAGTAGCACTAACCTGTACAGGATAATCGGTCAAGGTGTACAGGATGGTTTACCAAGGTGTACAGGATAACTAAGCAGGGTGTACAGGATAATATTACTAAGTCGGCACTAAAGGTATAAAATATAACGGCACAAGCAATAGTTCTTCAAGTCTTATTTACTAAACCTCCCAACATTTCCACCAGCGGTTGGCACAGATATAGACAACGTACTGGCGCACGTACTAAAGAACGAAAGGGGTTGAACATATCAGATTCCCGTTCCAAAACGTGAAGTGTCCACCTCTTTTGTCTTTTTCTCCTTGTAGCCACCGAAACTATAGCGCAATGTAAATGTCACATTCCGGCTGTCCTGCCAGAGTTTCATCCGGCTTTTCTGTCCCTGCTCGTCCACGTGGGTGACGGGATTGCCGCCCTCGAACAAATCATTGCCCCGAACCGTCAGGCGCATCTTCTTTTTCGCGAATGTCCAGGTCAGGCCAGCTGAGACGTTATAAATAAAGTCGACATCATACAATCCCTGGATAACCGGAGAGATACAATAGCCCCGCAGCTCCAACGACAAGTTACGGTCTTTGGTCAGGAAGAACGTATTGTTCAGTTCGGCCCGGCCAAACAGTTTTTTACGGTCGAAAGAGACATCATAAAGCATCCCTTTGTTATGAATGGCACAGCCCATCAACGTCAGCCTGGAAGTCATAAAATCAAAAGGCCTGAAAGGGATGACGGCTACGGCTCCGTACATATTGTAGATATCCATATTCACCGTCTGGAATACGGAGCGCAACTCATCGTGGCGCTGGTAGGTCATCTGTTGTATTTTATCGGGCTGGATATTGGCAAACAGGCCGAATACATACTTGCTCTTCAGGATATAATTCAGTTGCATCGAATAAGAGAGCTGCGGCTTCAAATCCGGATTTCCGATAACAGAACTGTAGACATTCATATAATAGGTATTGGGAGTAGTCATCCAATAGGACGGGTAGGATTTATCACTCGAAAGGGAAAACATCAGCATTCCGGACGGAGTCACCTTGTAAGTAAAGTTCAATTGAGGGAAAAGGCTGACCCTGTTCCATAATGTCTTCTTCTTGCCCGCCGAATCGACGGATGCCTTATAATACTGTAAGGAAACAGACGCATCCAATGAAATCTTTTTTCCGAACTGTTTCGTAAAACCGGCAAAAGCGCCCACGGAATAGTCTTTCTGTTTAAGGCGGAAAGTCCCTTCAGGAGCTTCTTCGTCATTGATCGACTGGCCAGACTCGTTACGGGTATCGGAAAGAGAAGCCTCCACTCCGTAATTCAGCATCCATCCTTTTTCCAACTTACGGCTGTCATTCAGATAAAGATTTGCGCGTTGTACCTGCTGGGAAGAAAGAGTCGAGATTGTCTGCTCTTCCTCTTTTTCAAAGTCATTTACCAGGTGCTGCCTGTCGTCATTCTTATAATAAGTATAATCCATCCCGGCACTGAATCCCTTGTGGCTGACATAATCCACCCGGGTATTATGCAGATTGGAGGCACCGGACAATTCCAGCTCCGTCTCTACCCGCTGGATACCGACAAACTCGGTCGACGCACCCCTTCTCGATACTTTATCCGGATCGTAAAAACGGCCGTTATAGGAAAGCGACAGCCGGTCTTTGTTCTTCAAATCGAAATCGAAAGCTCCCCGTATATTGTGGGAAAGGCTTACATGATTATACCAGTCATCCTGCCTGATATCGTACGGCCGGCCGTTTACGGTCGGTTGGGCGGTCATTTCCTCTTCCTGGCGTCCATGATTATAAGACGCAGAATAAGAGATATCCGCAGAATAGTTCTTCCCGACATACGAAAGGTTCGCCTGCCCGGACGGAGAAAAGAAATAGCCTTGCTTGCCCGTCAAAGAGATTTCTCCCTTCAGCACGTCTTTTAAAGATTTGTCATTTTCTATTACAACATTGATGGATGCTCCTTTCACGCCAAACCGGGGAGGCGTGCTATACATCACATCTATTTGTTTTACTTTGGATGAAGAGGTGGATTTCAATAAGTCAGTTAATTGCTCCGCAGTCATCGAACTTTTACGTCCGTTGATCAGGATCGAGGTCGAAGGAGTCCCGATAATCGACACCTTATCCCCTTCTTTTTGTATGCCGGGCAGCTCGCCTATCACATCAAAAGCGTTATCGACCGGCTTGTCTTTTACCAGGTTCGGAATGTCGTACTGCAATTTACCTTCCGAAACCTTCACTAATGGCCGATCGGCTTTCACAAACACCTCCGGCAGGTCTACGGTTATGCTGTCATTCACGAGGATGTGTTTCTTTTCCGTTGCGTTCTGTCCCCATACAGGCATCTGCCCTGCCAGGAAAACGATCCACAAATAATAATAGAAGTGCTTCATCGTATTCTTTTTTCTTGTAAAGGTTGTATACGGAAACGAGAGTTCCAAACTTTGCCTTTCTTTCGTAAGACTATATAACATCATCCGTTCCGAGTGTTATTTAGTCTTACCAAATGAGCCGGATCAGATAAACTTTCCCTACATTTGTTTATATGAAATCTTCGTTCAAATATGTAGTCATACTGGTCATTCTTTCCTTGTCCGGAATCTTCGCCTACCAGTTGTTCTGGCTGACCGGCCTCTATCACTCCCGGCAGGCCCGGAACCGGGAAGAGATCCGGATGGCTATCAAAAACGCAGACCACATCGAACTGTTCGACCGGGCAGACTTCCTTAGCAAGGCATTACATAAACAGAGGGAGACTTCAGCCATTGCCGACACGAAAGGTGGTGTCGCCATCAGCACCAGCTTTCCGGATAAGGACTCGGTCATCTCCGAACGAAGCATTTTACCGCTCGACACAAACATCTACAATCCCCGCTACAACAGTAAGACACTCAGCAAAGAAGCGGGGGAGATGCTTAAAAGCACGGCCGTAAAAGTGGGAGATGATTTCAGTTCGCTGGGAGAATTGGGGCTACAGATGCAACGTGCCCTGCACGAAACGATCGACACGATCAAACCGATCAGCCTTGCCAGGTTCGACAGCATTCTTTCTTCCCATTTACAAAAGAGCGAACTGGACATTCATCATTATACCGAAATATGGAACCTGGAGGACAGTTCCATCATTTCCTCATCCGTTCCTGCCAACCTGGACCGGACAAAATATGAGCTATACAAATGGGATTACACGACTTATCACAAAAGGGCTTACTTCGTATATACCGAACCGACGAAGTGGGAAACGGTCCGGATGATGTCGGGTATCCTGTTTTCTTCTTTCCTGATTCTTCTGATCCTGACGCTTTCTTTTGCTTATATGTTCTGGTTCCTTATCCACCAGAAAACAGTGGAACAACTGAAAGATGATTTCACGCACAATGTCACGCACGAACTAAAGACTCCGATCGCCATTACGTATGCGGCAGTCGAAGCCATGATCCATTACAACATAACCGGCAATAAGGAAAAAACGAACAAGTATCTGCATGTCTGCCATGAGGAACTGCAACGCCTCGGAAACATGGTCGAACAGATCCTTTCCCTCAGTTTAGAACGGAAAAAGGAGTTTAAACTCAAATTCGAACGGATCGACCTGAACGAACTGATCGGAAAGATTGTCGAACAGCAGACCATCAAATCTTCCAAAGCGTTTCACATCCGGCAGGAATTTACTCCGGAGACGATCATGCTGGAAGCAGACCGCACTCACCTTTACAACATCCTTAGCAATATACTGGATAATGCAATCAAGTATTCCGGAGACGATCCGCAAATATCGATAACAGCAAAAGAGGCGGACGGAGTTATCTCGATATGCCTGACAGACAATGGAATCGGGATGGCAGAAGAACATCTGTCGCATATCTTCGACAAGTTCTACCGGATCCCGAATGGGAACAGGACTCCGGTTAAAGGATACGGAATCGGATTGTTCTACGTCAAAACCATGATACAAAAGCACAACGGGACAATCCGGGTCGAAAGCCGTCCCGGCGAAGGAAGCAATTTTATCATCACATTACCCCAGACACATGAAAGATAAAAAGTCAATATTGGTAGTAGAAGACGAAGTAACCCTCTCCATGATCATCAAGGATGCGCTGGAGGAAGAGGGATATCTGGTTATAACAGCCTGTAACGGCCTGCAGGGGATCGACTGTTTCTACAAACAACATCCCGACCTGATCATAGCCGATGTCATGATGCCGGAAATAGACGGATTTGAAATGATCCGGCGGATACGAAAAGAAGACAAAGAGATCCCCGTGCTCTTTCTGAGTGCCCGTTCCTCCACCGACGACATTGTCTCGGGCTTCGAGTTGGGTGCAAACGATTATGTACGCAAGCCTTTCAGCCTGCGCGAGTTAGTGGTACGAGCCAAAGCTCTCCTTATCAAAAACAAGCCGGAAGAGGAGGAAGCCGGATTCTTTGAGATCGGTCTTTACACCTTCTATCCTAAAACCCAGACACTGCTGATAGCCGGGGAAAGCGATAAACTGTCCTTTAAAGAATCCGAGATACTGAAACGCTTGTGCGAAAGCGAAAACCAGCCGATTTACAGCAAAGACATCCTGCTGAACCTTTGGGGAGACGACAGCTTTTACAATGCGCGCAGCCTGCATGTCTTTATCACCAAGCTGCGCCACAAATTGGAAAAGGACCCAAACATCAAGATTCTGAATGTTAGAGGTATCGGGTACAAGCTGATCAACGAACAGCTTTAAGAAGGGAATATTTTCGGAATGCCCTGAAAAAAACGAAGGTCGCGGGATTCACATCCGACGACCTCCTACACTAACCCTTAACTTTAACCAATGAAAAACAATAATCTACTTAATTAGTTTTTTAACGAAGCGATTGCGGCTTCGTAATTCGGTTCGTTTGTTATTTCGGAAACCAGTTCCTCATAAACAATCTTACCTGCTTCGTCGACTACTATCACACCCCGGGCCAATAAGCCTTTCAGCGGACCGTCAACCATCAGCATCCCGTACCCATCTTCAAAACAAGAACAACGGAATGCAGAAAGCGGAATCACTTTATCGATACCTTCCGTGGTACAGAAACGTCCTTGTGCAAAAGGTAAATCCTTTGATACGGCAAGCACCACAGTATTCGGAAGAGAAGCGGCTTCTTTATTGAAACGTCTTACCGAAGCGGCACACACTGCCGTATCTAAACTCGGAAATACGTTAATTACAACTTTCTTACCTTTTAACTCTTTCAGATGTAATTCTGATAAATCACTTTTCACACCTTTGAAATCAGGAGCCTCTGCTCCAACTGCGGGCAATGAACCGTTTGTATTTACGCCATTACCTTTAAATGTTATTTTTGCCATCTTTTGTTGTGTTTTTATGTACTACATCAGAAGCGGCTTACAAATATAAGTCGCTTTCTATAACAAAAACAAAGGTTTCAGAAGAATGTTTCCTTTTTTAACTCTTTTTAATTACTACTCACGGTCACACTTTTTCTATCTTTGAGGCAAAATAGAAAGACATGAATGGGTTGATTATTTGTTTACTTGTCATTATCATTGCCTTACAACTTTTCTTCTATCTCCGGAAAGAACATTCAGACACTGCAGACGAACTGAAACGGTTGTTGGACGAAATGCAACGTTCGTTCGAGCGCATTGAAAAGAACTTCCGGGAAGACTTCCGCCTCAACCGTGAAGAAGGCCGTATTGTCGCCCGTGATAACCGCGAAGAACTGACACGCTCCATGAATGAATTCCGGGAAACTTTCGAACGGGGTATCACCTCCTTTAACAGCCTGCAACGGGAAAAGTTTGCCAACCTGGACGAACAACAGCGTTTATTGGTCGCCAACACGGAAAAGAGACTGGAAGAAATCCGGATAACCGTAGACGAAAAACTGCAAAAGACACTGAACGACCGGATCGGACAATCTTTCCGCCTTGTCACCGAACAGTTGGAAAGCGTGCAGAAAGGACTTGGAGAGATGCAAACGCTGGCACAGGATGTCGGCGGTTTAAAACGTGTCCTCAGCAATGTGAAGACGCGCGGCAATATCGGAGAGATTCAACTAAGCATGCTCCTCGAACAATTATTGGCGCCGGAGCAATACGAAGCCAACGTACACACCCGTAAAGGGTCGGATGCCGTCGTCGAGTTTGCCGTCAAGCTGCCGGGGCGTGACGATGTTCGCGAATATGTGTATCTGCCGATAGATGCCAAATTCCCGAAAGATGTTTACGAACAACTTTTGGATGCCTATGACCAGGCCGATGCCCAGGCCATAGAAGCGGCAGGAAAATTACTGGAAACGACTATTAAAAAGATGGCAAAAGATATTTCCGACAAATACCTGGCTCCTCCGGCAACAACCGATTTCGGGATCATGTTCCTTCCGTTCGAAGGAATCTATGCGGAGGTCGTGCGCCGTTCCTCCCTGCTGGAAGAACTGCAACGGAACTACAAAGTGGTGGTAACCGGCCCGACGACGCTTGCCGCCATCCTGAACAGCCTGCAAATGGGATTCCGTACCCTTGCCATCCAGAAACATTCGGGTGAAGTATGGACGATCCTGGGAGCCGTCAAGAAAGAGTTCGAGAAAGTCGGCGGTATGTTGGAAAAAGCACAAAAGAACCTGCAAACAGCCAGCGGGCAAATAGAAGAAGTTTTGGGAACCCGTACCCGTGCAATCCAACGCAAGCTGAAAGACGTAGATACGCTCGGCGACAGGGAAGCACGCGCCATCCTTCCGGAAATCGGTTCATTAACAGACGAAGAAGACGAAAACAGTTTATGAAAAAGAGACAAATCCCGCATACATACGTTATTATATTCTATATCATTCTGTTCTGCGCTGTCCTTACCTGGGTCATTCCCGGCGGACAATACAAGGAAAGCATCGATGCTGCCGGAGAGAAAACGGTTGTTTATGAAGCGGTAGAACATATCCCGCAGACCTGGCAGGTATTCTCTGCTTTCTATAAAGGATTTGTCGAGAGGGCGGACATCATCGTCTTTATCCTGATTATCGGAGGGGCTTTCTGGATTGTCAACGACAGTAAGGCTTTCGATATCGGAACGATCAGTTTCCTGCGCCGTGCCCGGAAGATGGAGAACAACCCGTTATTGCGTAAGATCGGAGTTGAAAACATCCTGTTGACGTCGATTATGTTATTGTTCAGCATATTCGGAGCCGTATTCGGAATGAGCGAAGAAACGATTGCGTTTTGCCTGGTCCTTGTTCCGATGGCTATCTCCATGGGATACGATTCCATTACCGGAGTCTGTATGGTCTTTGTCGCTGCCGGATTAGGATTTGCCGGAGCGATACTGAACCCTTTCACAATCGGTATTGCGCAAGGGTTGGCAGGGATTCCTCTTTTCTCGGGGATCGAATACCGGATATTCTGCTGGATAGTTATCAATGCAATCGGTTTCACCTGGATACTCCGGTATGCGGCAAAAGTTAAAAAAGATCCGCAACTCTCACCAGTCTATAAAGAAGATCAATATTGGAGGGAGCTGCACGGCTACAACTCGCTGGATGTTACCTATCATACCCCGCGAGCCGCCTGGATCTGCTTTGGTATATTAACCGTCGTACAAATCGCCTTTGCCGCTTTTTACCCGACTACGACTTTACAGATCGGAAACAGTGTAATCAAAGGGCTTCCCCTCTTGCCTGTCTTAACGGCAGCTTTTATCCTGACCTCTGTATTTGCTTTACGCAAGACAGTCCACTTATATATTCTGAACCTGTTATTCTTTACAATCTTTTATCTGATAACGGGAGTAATGGGATATGGCTGGTATATTATGGAGATTGCAACGCTGTTCTTTGCCCTCGGCCTGGCGGCCGGAATAGCCAATAACCGGACGCCGAATGAATTAGTGAAGTTATTCCTGGACGGATGCAAGGATATTATGAGTGCCGCATTGGTGGTCGGTCTGGCAGGAGGCATCATTGTTATCTTAAAAGACGGACTTGTTATCGATACGATCCTTTACAGCCTGGCAAAAGGGATGGAAGGACTCGGGCAGGTGGCGACTGTCGGCATGATGTATGTGATTCAGACATTGATCAATCTGGTCATTCCGTCCGGTAGTGCCAAAGCGGCACTGACCATGCCTATAATGGCTCCCTTCTCCGACCTGATCGGTTTATCCAAGCAGGCGACAGTCATGGCTTTTCAGTTCGGAGACGGATTTACCAATCTGATCACCCCTACTTCGGGAGTACTGATCGCCGTGTTGGGAGTAAGCCGCATCCCTTACGACAAATGGTTCCGGTGGGCCTGGAAGTTTATACTGCTTTTGGTGGTAGTCGGATTCATATTATTAATTCCGACAGTTTTAATTCCGATGAACGGATTTTAATGGAACGGAAGATCATACATATCGATATGGATGCATTCTACGCATCCGTAGAACAACGGGATAATCCGGAACTGCGTGGGATTCCGCTTGCAGTCGGGCATGCGGAAGAACGGGGCGTAGTGGCGGCTGCAAGTTATGAAGCACGGAAATTCGGAGTACGCTCCGCCATGTCTTCACAAAAGGCTAAACGGCTATGTCCGCAACTCACGTTTGTGCCCGGACGGATGGATGTCTACAAAGCCGTATCCCGGCAGATACATGAGATATTCCATGAATATACGGATATCATCGAACCGCTTTCGCTGGACGAAGCCTTCCTGGATGTAACGGAAAACAAGCAGAACATCCCGCTTGCTGTCGATATAGCCAAAGCTATCAAGCGAAAAATTCGGGAAGAGCTGAATCTGGTCGCTTCTGCCGGTATCTCCTACAATAAGTTTCTTGCCAAAATAGCATCGGACTACCGCAAGCCGGACGGCCTCTGCACCATACATCCGGCACAAGCCGGAGAATTTATCAAGCATCTCCCGATCGAATCTTTCTGGGGAATAGGTCCGGTTACGGCCCAGAAAATGCATACGTTAGGCATTCACAACGGCGAACAGTTACGAGCCTGTTCACAGGAAATGCTTACCCGTCAGTTCGGAAAGGCCGGAGTCTTATATTATGAATTCTCAAGAGGAATCGACTTGCGCCCGGTCGAAGCGGTCCGTATACGTAAATCTGTCGGATGCGAACATACGCTGGATAAAGATATCTCCCGACAGTCATCCGTCATAATCGAGTTGTATCACGTCGCCACCGAACTGATCGGCCGGCTGGAACGAACCGGCTTCAAAGGAAACACTCTGACGCTAAAAATCAAATTCCACGATTTCAGCCAAAAGACCAGAAGCATCACCCAAAGCAATGAGCTGACAACACTAACCGAAATATTGCCTTTAGCCAAAACCTTACTGAAGGATATCGAATACGACACCCACCCGATCCGGTTAATCGGCCTTTCCGTCTCCAACCCTTACGAGAAAAACGACGAAAAGGCCCGTTGGGAACAGCTCAGTTTTGAGTTCAGCGACTGGGAATAAGATGATTAATTTGTTCCATGCTTGAATTCTTCATCTATTGCTTCCGATTGCAACTGACTTCCCATTTTCTTGTCAAAACTGATCTTAAAAGAATAAGCGAATTCACAAGGTTTCTTTTTGGGGAAGGAAAGTTTTAAGCCCTTATCGGTTAATTCCCAACTAATCTTTTCGTCGGAACCCAACAGTTTAACATCTTTGATCTTCGCATCGGCTATCGCATTTTTGTCGAGAGATTTAATGACTGTCTCTTTATCATCCCAATTCAATACAATCGCATAGAAGTCATTTCCCTTTGTCGTAAAGCGGATATCCTGTGCCGTATAATCAGTAGACTCATTATCACTAAAGGAACCGGCTGTACCCTTCACTGCTCCTTCTCCATATTTTGCCCAGCAACGAGTACCATAAATAGCTTCTCCGTTTACTTTCAGCCATTCACCAATGCTTAACAGCACAGCCTTTTGACTCTCCGTTATCGTACCATCGGCACGCGGACCGATGTTCAACAAAAGGCAACCGTTTTTACTGACAATATCGATCAGGTCATGTACGATCTGTTCGGGAGTCTTCTCCTCTTCTCCCTCGATATATCCCCAAGAGCGTTTACCGACAGATGTGTCTGTTTGCCAGGGGAACTTACGCATATTATCGAGCTTGCCCCGCTCAACATCTCCGACCTGTACATTAGTCGGATAACCATGCTTGGTATTGACAACCACACCTTTTCCCCAATCCAGAGAATTATTGTAATAATAGGCCAGAAACTTATAGAAATAAGGTTGCATAAAAGCATTTCCGACAGTCCAGTCAAACCAGATCAATTGAGGTTGATACTTGTCTATCAACTCATGGGTATGCCGAAGGAAGTCAAGAGCGATCTCTTCATTATACGCCTCTTGTTCTACGCGACGACCATACAACGAAATATCCATATCCTGTACATCGGAAGGGAACTTCATCCCTCCGTTATAGAACCATGAGTTTTCAAGACGATGACTGGAAACGCCAAAAACCAGGCCTTCTTTATCGGCCGCCTTCTTCAAAAGCCCGACGATGTCTTTTTTTGGCCCCATCTTAACAGCATTCCATGGATTCAGATCACTATCGTACATCGCAAACCCGTCGTGATGCTCGGCAACCGGCACTACATACTTTGCACCCGCAGCCTTAAAAAGGGATATCCACTCATCCGCATCAAATTTCTCCGCCGTAAACATCGGAATAAAATCCTTATAGCCAAATTTATCTTGCGGTCCATAAGTCTCGACATGATGTTTAAACTCTTTCGAATCTTTCTGATACATATTCCGGGAATACCATTCATTGCCAAAAGCAGGAACAGAATAAACACCCCAATGGATAAATATACCAAACTTCGCGTCCGAAAACCATTCCGGAAACTGATAGTTCGCAGCGATACTTTCACGGCTCGGTTGGAAAACTTCAGTACCAAGCGGTGAGGCGACCGATTCCATGCTTTCAGTTTGTTTACTTGAATGACATGACATCAACGCAAGCAAAGTAGAAAAAAGAATGACATTAGTTTTCATTTCTATATTAGTTTTAAGTTTTTATTTATGATTTCCGGTTACGAATACAAGTAAAATATCCGCTCCATCAACGTCCACTTTTCAGCCGAAGATGCATTCGGCAATGTTTTCTGGAAGCGGGCAACAAAATTCTCCCATTCAGCCTGACGAGGCAATGTATTTAACTTTGCCATAGCCGAATCCCAGTCAAAGTCGAGTGGAGTTTCAACAATCATAAATAAGCGGGAACCCAGCAGATAAATTTCCATCTCCAGGATACCGACTGCCCGGATACCTTCTCTTATCTCCGGCCAGGACTTGGCCTCGCTATGCCACTGGATATATTCGTCGATCAACTCCGGATCATCTTTCAACTCCAACGTCTGGCAATATCGTTTCACAGGCCCGTTATATTCCTTAACCCTGTAACCGCATTTTGATTCTTCCATTTCTTATTCTATTTATTCTTGTTCACAACTTATTCCGACATATTTTTAATGTACGGAAGCTCAACCAAATCATTAAACCCATAAAAACGTTCCGCATTCCGCCCCAGGAAGAGGCTCTTTTCCTGTTCATCGAGCAGGTCGGACTTCACGATGAAATCGTATGACATGCGGTATGTTATCGCAGCTATCGTGCGAGGATAATCCGATCCCCACATCAGTTTTCCGATCCCCACAAGCTCCGCCGCTTCCCTGATGGCCCGGACCGCCCCTGTAAAAGGATAGAATTCATCATTAAACAGCCACGTGATTCCCCCCGACTCAATCCTGACGTTTTCATTTTCGGCAAGTTTTATTTGTTCCTGCCAGCCTTTTCGTGTCACCATCCCGAAATGTCCGATCGCAATCTTCAAAGAGGGATATTCTGCTATGATCTCCTTCATCTCGGCCACCTGCTCCGCTCCATCGGCCAAGTCTACTGAGAGTATAATATGATGTTCTTCCATCAACCTGAACATACGCATCATCTCGTCCGAAGTCAGCAAGATCTTTCCCCGGGAAGTGACCAACCTCTGTGCCGGTATTTTGATCGCCCGAAAACCTCGGGCAATTAATTCTTTCGCCTGCTCATAATAGCCCGGTTGACGCGCTTCGACCAATCCGCAACATAAAAAGCGACCGGGATATCTTTGTTGCACATCCCACAAATATTGGTTCTGGCAGCCATCGATGTATTCCTGTGTAATGACAGCTGCGCTAACCTGCGCATAATCCATATTAGAGAGAAAGATCTCCGCCGTATTCCTGCCGTCGATCATAAAAGGCGGAAGCATCTGGCGCACCTCGCCCATGAACAGCGACCGGCCGCCTTCCATACTTTTGATCGCCTGTCCTTCGACTTCCGCATCCTGCCGGAGCCAAAGATGTGCATGTGCATCGATTATCGGAAACATCATTTCAAAAACGGATTAAGATTCTAAACACTTCCCCCGGATTGGCAAGCCATTTTTCCAAAGCGGCCTGTGCCTCTTCCGGTTCATAAACAGCCGTTATCAGTTCGTCGACAGGACAGATGCCCCGTTTCAGATATTCCATGACCGCTTTAAAGTCGCACGGCATGGCATTACGCGACCCCAGTATATTAATCTCTTTCTTGACAAAATATTGTGTATCGAAAGCGATTTTCTCTTTCGCATATCCGATATAGACGACACGCCCGGTAAAGGCGGCTTCAGCAACAGCACCCGTATACGTTTCCGGACGGCCGACCGCTTCGATTACGACATCGGCTCCATGACTATCCGTTATTTTACACACCTGTTCATGCAAGTTTTCGGTCATCGAATTGATCGTATAACGAGCTCCTAACCGTTTCGCCAGTTCCAGCTTCCTGTTGTCGACATCCACCGCAATCACCTTAGCGCCCCGGATAGCCGAACGCACAATCGCCCCGACCCCGATCATCCCGCAACCCAATACGATTACAGTATCGCTATCAGTAACCCCGGCACGATTGACAGCATGGAAGCCGACGCTCATCGGTTCTACCAAAGCAAAGTCGCGCACGGAGACAGCATCATCGGCGATCACCTTCTCCCAAGGAACCGATATATACTCCGATATCGCCCCGTCGCGCTGCACTCCCAAAGTCTGATTAAACTCGCAGGCATTAGGACGGCCATTGTGACAAGCCGCACATTTACCGCAATTGGTATAAGGATTGACCGTCGCATTCATACCCGGCTTCAAATGAGAAGGCACACCTTCCGTAACAGCCTCTATCATCCCCCCGATCTCATGTCCGGGGATAACCGGCAGTTTCACCAGCGGATTAAGCCCTCTGAACGTGTTCAGGTCGGATCCGCAAAAACCGACATATCCGATCTTGAGCAGCACATGACCAGGAGTCAATGCCGGCTTTTCGATCTCTGCCAGCCGGACCTGTCCGGGCTGGATTATTTGTATTGCTTTCATCATTCTATCTATTAACTGTTTACCCAGGAATCACGAAACGCAGGTTCGAATATCTTCCGGACCTCATCCAACAACTCTACATCCAGAGGCGTATCGGCATACCGGATGGTCTTCAATACATTTTCAGGATTTGTCGTGCTAAACAGTGTCGTCGCAATGCGCGGATTATTTACAGAGAAAGAGACAGCCAACTGCTCGACAGGAACACCTTTTGAACGGCAATATTCCACGGCTTTCACTGACAAGCGTCTTAAAGCTGCGGGAGCCGGATGCCAGTCCGGCGCTCCCCGTTCGGTCAACAGCCCCATCGCATAGGGAGAAGCGTTGATCACCCCGGTATCTTTAGATTCGAAAAAGTCCAGATAATCGGTGAGGGCATCATCATTCAACGTGTAATGGCAAAAAGACAAGACGCTCTCTACTGTTCCGGCAGGCACATGATCGATTACATATTTAAAATGCCTCAAATTAAGATTCGTGATCCCGACATGCTTTACGACTCCCGCCTCTCTCAACTCCACAAGGGCGGGAAGCGTCTCCCGGCAGACTTGCTCCAGATCGGCAAATTCGATATCGTGGACATTGATCAGGTCGACATAATCGACATTCAGCCTTTCCAGACTCTCATAAACACTCTCCTTAGCCCTTTTTGCCGAATAATCCCAACTATTCACCCCGTCTTTTCCATAACGGCCGACTTTTGTAGAGAGAAGATAACGATTCCGGTCTATATTTTTCAAGGCCTTCCCCAAAACCTGCTCTGCTTTCAAATGACCGTAATAAGGCGATACATCGATAAAGTTAATGCCATTATCGACAGCAGTATAAACCGCATCAATACCAATGTTTTCTTTCAAGGGATGAAACACACCTCCCAAAGATGAAGCGCCGAAGCCCAAAGCCGACACTTCCATACCTGTTTTTCCTAATTTTCTATACTTCATGGCCTTTCATTAGATTGGATTGACAAAGCTATACAATCATTCTTTATAACCCTCATGTCTTATCGACCAAAAATTGTATTTTATCGACTTTTTAGCATTTCGCTTTAAAATATTGTCCAGATGTAAACAGAGCGAAGAAAAGCAAAAAGGCCATAAGAACAAGTCTTACAGCCTTTTTATAAGTGATTCCGGAGCGATTCGAACGCTCGACCCACGCCTTAGAAGGGCGTTGCTCTATCCAGCTGAGCTACGGAACCATCCTTATTTGCGGTGCAAAGGTAGTATTATTATTTAAATATGCAAAGGCTTTATCCCATTTTTCTCCTTAGTTGTTGCAAATCGGTTATTCCTGCTTAGAACGGATAGCCAACAGCGAAATGCCAGGCGAAGTTGTCGTGGAAGTTGGGATGCAGGATCGCCCATTTCTTTTTGCCGGTTTCTTGCGGGTTGTAGGCTTTCATACCGGTGTCGAAACGGATCAGGAAGAAATCGAAATCGAGGCGGAGGCCTAATCCGTAGGAAGCGGCGATCTCCCTGTAGAAACGGGAGAAGTCGAAGTTGCCGTTCGGACGACTCTTATCCTTATGGAAGGTCCAGATATTACCGGCGTCGAGAAAGGCGGCCATCTCGAATTTCCAGAACAGCTTGGTACGATATTCCAGATTCAGATCCAGGCGGATGTCACCGACCTGCTGGGCAAACGACTTGACCGAGTCGGCCGGCATACTTCCCGGACCCAGCGAACGGACAGACCATCCGCGGACACTATTCGCACCGCCGGAAAAATAGCTGCGCTCGAACGGCAGCATCTTCGAGTTGCCGTATGGATAACCGACGCCAACGCCGACATGGAATGCCAACTTATTACGGCTGTCCAGCACGATGCTTTTACTAAAGTCCACATCTCCTTTTACAAACTGGGCATAATTGATTCCGAACAGCTTATACCGCCCTTCGTCATCCTTACTCGCTCCTGTCATTGCAGAAAGTGCATATAACAGATTTCCCGCCATCTCGAACGACAACCGCATGGAATGCGTGTTCCGCAAGCGGTTCTGGGGATTATAATTGCTAAAGGAATACGTATATCCGGAACCAACAATAAACTGGTCCGTAAAGTTATAAAGCAAAGTCGATTCAGGCATCGTGTCTCTAAATGACTGACTGATCTTCGGCAAATGCACATAATCGATGTCCAACAACTTGAACACATGGCGCGCCTGCATGTTGCTCCGTTCCTGCCAGATGTAATTCCATCCGGCCGAAACAATGGCCCGCTTGAACTCCGGCCGGGTCTGGATGCTGTAACTCATCTTCAACTCGGTCGTCGCACGCAGTTTTCGGCGGAAATCTTCTTTCAGGAAAGGGAAGAGAAAACGGGGAAACAGGATAGAAGCCTCGGTTCCGAATTCCCAGAAATTATTGCCTTCCGACTGATTGCCGGACAATGCCTCGTATGCACCGCGGACTTTGGCGGAAAACACTTCCGAGCCTTTGAACAGATTGCGGTGCTGATAGTTCAGACTTGATGCAAAACCAAAATCACCCGCCGAGTTCGTCCCTTCCACATCGACGCCGAACCCTTGCAGTTTGGCAGGCGAGGTCAGAATGGAACAGTTCAGCTTCATGGTGTCGTTTTCCTCTATCTCCGAAAAACGGATGTTCACATTACGCAGGGCCCGCAAAGTGGCAAAAGAGGAATAAGTCTGCTCAATTGTCCGCTCATTATACAGGCGTCCCGGCGTGATATAATTACTCTTGCGCAACACGCCCGGACGGATGCTTCTTCCGTTCTTGCCATACAGGATATTGATATTGCCGACCTTAACCGTGTCGTACGGCATCTCATTATCCTCTTCCAGCGTCAGCGGATTATAATCCGTCATGATCGAGACATCCTTAATATAGTACTGCCGGTGCAACGTATCGACAACGCTCCCGTCCGGCTTTTGTAACCGATAGGGCTTGAGCAGCATATCCAGATCCACGATATTCCGGTTGAAAGAGCTGTCAGCAATATAAGACAGATAATCACGGTTGAAAGCATAATAACCACGCCGGCGCAGCAATGTCGTGATACGTTGCCGTTCCTTGTCGAGCACATCACGGTCAAAGAGGGCGCTGTCTTTTATCAAAGAGGTATAATCATCGGAATAGGTACGGAAAGCCGAAGCGAAAACCGAGCGGTGAGGCGGCTTAAGCCGTGCAATACTGTCGATCTTCGGATCGCTCAACTCCATCGAATAATCGTGTATGCGATAAGGCGTATTAGAAACTACATTATATGTCACGACCGCCTTTTTGTGTTTCGATGTGTCGATGGAAGCCGAAACATCGGCATTCGTGTATCCTTTATTGATAAAGAAACGTTCCAACTCGTCGACCGACTGTGTGACCAGCGTCGTATCCAGGATAACCGGCGCCTCTCCCATCCGGCGAAGCTGCTTGTTGATCCATCTTTTCTCGTTCCGCCCGGACCAGTCGTACACGAACAACTGCCATTTCATCAACCCAAATGCCTTGAAGTTGGGCTGCTGGCGCAGGTAAGGTTTCAGTTCATTCTTCTTATAGGTCTTATTATCCGATACAATTTCGATTTTGTCCAGCAGATATTCTCCTTCGCCGACAAATTTCGTCGAGCTACAGGAGACTAAGAGCATTATGAAACAAATGAAATATAGTATTTGGATTCCCTTCATCATTCAAGCTTTTACGCACGCAAATGTAACTGAATTTAAAGAAATTCCCGTACATTTGCCGCATAAAAAGAGTAAAGATGCTGAGCAAGGGGAAACTAAAATACATCCATTCGTTAGAAATGAAGAAATATCGGAACGAACTGAATGCATTCGTGGCCGAAGGGAACAAACTGGTTGCAGATATGCTACATGCTTTCGAGTGCGAACTGATTCTTGCCAAACCGTCCTGGATGGCGACACAGGGAGACATACCGACGAAAGAGTTGTTAGAAGCGGACGACGAAGACATCCGTAAAGCCAGTTTCCTGAAAACCCCGCAGGACGTGCTTGCCGTATTCAAGCGCCCCGCCTGGTCGCTCGCCGAAGCCGATCCGGCCGCCTCGCTCGTGCTGGCGCTCGACGGCATACAAGACCCGGGAAACCTCGGGACCATCATCCGGCTTGCCGACTGGTTCGGCATCGAACATATCGTTTGCAGCCCCGACACGGCGGATGTATTCAGCCCGAAGACGGTCCAGGCCACGATGGGTGCGCTGGCACACGTAAAAGTTCACTATGCCGATCTGGCAACCTATCTGAAGGCACAGGCAGAGAAAAAGATCCCGCTGTTCGGCACATTCCTCGACGGAGAAAACATGTACACGAAGGAACTCTCTGCAAACGGAATCATCGTCATGGGCAATGAAGGAAACGGAATACGCCCGGAGATAGAAGAGTTGATCGATCAGAAACTATACATTCCGAGCTTCCCGCCCGAAAGAGAAACCTCAGAGTCTCTGAATGTAGCCATTGCGACGGCCGTCATCTGCGCCGAGTTTCGCCGCCGGCAGGGAAATGCCGCTCAATAACAACAGGCAGGCGGGCGAGCCCAATTCGGCAACATCGGGAAAGCCCAGTCTTTTCAGTGCTTTCGCCAACGTTTCATCAGGCAAGAGACTAAGAGCCACTCGTTCCCGCGCTTGACGCGGGATCGCAAAGGGACTGCCCGGATAAGAACTCCGATGAAACTGCCTGTTCTCTTGCGATCCCGCGTCGAGCGCGGGAACGGGAACGGGGATCAGGATGCCGTCATAAAACTCCGTTCCGGCAATCTCTTCTTCCAACGGAAAAACGCCTGCCAAGACACCTCTGTCGTCTAACTCGGCATAGTGCATCCGGTAAAACTGTTTCCAGTAAATATAGTGAGAAGCGACCCGCCGCATAACACCCGTTTATTTTGGAATGGAATCCTGCACGGCCACCGAATCTTTAGGCATATCGGTCAGACGGCCGTAATTATATTTCATCAGGTTCAGACTATCTAAATAGACTTTATAGTAGGAAGAGTCTGCATTATTCATAAAGATATAGCCATACACCCGCTTGATCTGCTTGGTCGGAACCGTCTTCAAAGTCGTCTCGTGATAGCCGTCGCGGAGGATCTTGTCGTTGACGGTCACAATCGTATCGCCCTGGTCGGCACTGATACGCACTTCCGGCTTATAAGCCATATCCTTATTGAGGCCCCAGACATTCATCCCCAACACAAACGAGCTTCCGGACGAATAATTCGTTTCCGGTTTGACATCGAACGTCACGCCGTTAAACAGCGCGCCCGGTTCCAGCCGGAGAGACGTGCGGCGAGGCCATATATCCACCGAGTCCTGCTTGGAGACAGGGGCAGCCGAAGCCTGCACATCGCCCAATGCTTTCTGCCGGTTATTCAGGTCGGCCAGCACACGGTCGTACACCTTCATATAAATATCCAGGTTCCGGCCATACCAGACCAACGAACTGTCATATTCGGCCTGGGTGATACCATATTTGCGGAAGATAGACTGATACAAAGCCTCCTTCTGAGGATTATCAGGAAACGCCTTACTGTCCAGGTTGATCATGGCTTCCGCCAACTGCATATCCACCTGTACAGCCTGCATTTTCTTTTCCGAAAGGATGCCATCCGGTACTTTGCTGCAAGCGACCGCCAAGACGCCCAACAGCAAAACGACACTATATCTATGCAGTCTGTTCCGCATTAATTTCTTCTATTATTTTTCTTTTGAAAGACTTGTCGACAACGTGTGGCGATAGAACAGCAAGAGCAGGAAAACGCCTACACAAATAGCCGAGTCGGCCAGGTTAAAGATCGGACGGAAAAAGACAAACTCTTCTCCACCCCAGACCGGCACCCAATCAGGCAGAACCGTCTGTATCAAAGGGAAATAAAACATATCGACCACCTTTCCGTGCAACCAGCCGGCATAACCTCCGCCTTCCGGCATAAAAGTCGCCACCTGCCCGAAGCTATGATCGAACACCACGCCGTAAAAGACAGAGTCGATAATATTCCCGATCGCACCCGCGAAAATCAACGAGATACAAGCGATAAAACCGAACGTATAACGCTGTTTCACCAACTTATACAGGTAATATCCGATAAAGCCGACCGCCACGATACGAAATACCGACAGGAACAGCTTCCCGATCACCTCTATCCCGAACGCCATCCCCGGATTCTCTGTGAAGTAGAGGTAAAACCAGGGAGTGATCTCGATACTCTCATGCAACTGCAAGTGAGTCTTAATCCATATTTTAAGAGCCTGGTCAAGAATAAGGAGCAGCATTATAATTAACACTGCTCCCCAACCTTTGGAATATCTCATTTACTTAGCACCTCCCTGTTTAGCTTCGATACTCAAAGTAGCATGAGGCACTGCACGTAATCTTTCTTTCGGGATCAATTTACCGGTTTCGCGGCAAATACCGTACGTTTTATTTTCTATCCGGATCAACGCAGCCTGCAAGCTCTGGATAAACTTCATCTGACGCTGTGCCAAACGGCCAGCTTCTTCTTTTGATAAAGTCGCAGCTCCCTCTTCCAACACCTTGAATGTAGGAGATGTGTCGGCGACATCATTACCGTCAGAATTTGTGACACCGGATCTCAACAACTCATAATCTTTCTTTGCCTTATCCAGCTTTTCCAATATTATGGAGCGGAACTCCTCGAGTTCGGCATCCGAATATCTTGTCTTTTCTGCCATGGTTCATTAATTTTAGGTTCTACAATTCAAATATCAGCGCTCCCTGTCGCAGTCCAAATATACAACATTATTTATATGCGGCAAGGAGCTCTTTCCTTTTTTATTAAAAATCATATCTTTTCGATGCGGACAGACAGCTTGAAATCTTCGAAATCAAGTTCCGTAGCATCACTGATCACATCCGTAATCTCCACTGACACAGCCAATACCTGGTTGGCGATATACGAATTGAAATCCCGGATCGCCTCATCCGTCACATCGTTGGAAAGAACCGTTACCGAGATCTTATCCGTGATGTCGAAGCCATTGCTCTTACGCAAGTTCTGGATACGGTTCACCAACTCGCGCGCCAAGCCTTCCTTGCGAAGCTCTTCCGTCACGGTGATGTCCAACGCGACCGTCAGACGTCCTTCGTTGGCAACCAGCCAGCCCGGTATGTCTTCGGAGATGATTTCCACATCTGCACGTTCGATCACGGCTTCCTGTCCTTCGACAGTTAACGTAAACGTTCCAGCCTTCTCGAAAGCGTTGATCTCGTCCTGGCTCATCACCTGGATAGCGGCTGCCAACGCCTTCATGATCTTGCCGTAACGCGGGCCTAATTTCTTGAAGTCCGGTTTGATCTTCTTCACCAGGATACCGGCCGTGTTATCGACAAACTTCAGTTCTTTCACATTGACTTCGTTCAGGATCAGAGCTTTTACCGCCTCGATGCTTTCCTGCTGATGCGCATCCACAACCGGCACCATAATGGTCTGCAACGGCTGGCGCACCTTGATGTTCACCTTGCGGCGCAGAGCCAGCACCATCGACGAAACGTCTTGTGCCATCTGCATGCGTTCTTCCAGATCCTTGTCGATCAGCGCCTCGTTGCAAACCGGGAATTCGGACAGGTGAACGGATGCAACCGTCTCACGTCCGGTAGCGGCGATCAGATCACAGAAGAGCTGGTCGGCATAGAAGGGCGCAATCGGCGCCATCAGCTTGGCAACGGTTTCCAGACAGGTGTACAACGTTTGGTAAGCAGACAGCTTGTCGGTCGTCATGCCCCCACCCCAGAAACGGCGGCGGTTCAGACGCACGTACCAGTTACTCAGGTTGTCGTTTACGAAGTCGGAGATCGCACGTCCGGCACGCGTCGGTTCGTACGTATCCAGGAAACCGTCCACATCTTTCACTAACGAATTGAGCAACGACAGGATCCAGCGGTCGATCTCCGGACGCTCTTTCCAGTCCACATCCGGCTCGGAATAGTCGAAGCCGTCGACATTCGCATACAGGGCGAAGAACGAATATGTATTATATAATGTACCGAAGAACTTACGGCGAACCTCTTCGATACCGTCGATATCAAACTTGATGTTATCCCACGGGGATGCATTCGTAATCATGTACCAGCGCAGCGGATCGGAACCATACTGTTCGATCGTCGTGAACGGATCGACGGCGTTACCCAAGCGTTTGGACATCTTGTTGCCGTTCTTATCCAGCACCAGGCCGTTGGAAACGACTGCTTTATACGAAACACTGTCGAACACCATCGTTGCGATAGCGTGCAGCGTGAAGAACCATCCGCGTGTCTGGTCCACCCCTTCCGCAATGAAGTCGGCCGGATAGACCTTGCGGTCGTCAAACAGCTCCTTGTTCTCGAATGGGTAATGGATTTGCGCGTAAGGCATCGCTCCGGAATCGAACCAGACGTCGATCAGGTCCGTCTCGCGCTTCATCGGCTTGCCGCTTGCGGAAACCAGGATCACATCGTCCACATACGGACGGTGCAGGTCGATCTTCTCATAGTTCTCCTTCGTATATTCACCCGGTTTGAACTTCAGCTCCTTATACGGGTTAGCCTCCATCAAGCCGGCTTTTACGGATTTCTCTATTTCATTGTACAGTTCTTCGACCGAACCGATGCAGATTTCCTCCGCCCCGTCTTCCGTCCTCCAGATAGGCAGCGGAGTTCCCCAGTAGCGGCTACGGCTCAGGTTCCAGTCCTGCAGGTTTTCCAGCCATTTGCCGAAACGTCCTGTGCCGGTGCTCTGCGGTTTCCAGTTGATCGTGTTGTTCAGCTCGATCA
>URZO01000016.1 GCA_900552465.1 uncultured Parabacteroides sp.
GCTGAGAATTTCGGCAGCTAAGGCTGTGTAATTTTTTGTCATACCCCAAATCTCCTTTACATAGAAATGACTTCGTTTCTTGCTTTTTCTGGGCAAGCTTGCTGACTATCGTTTTTTGATATTTTCTACCTTGGATATCTTCTCTGAGAAATCCGCTCGCGCATGCCTGCGCAAGTTCGCAATTTCTTCGTTGGCGATCAGGAACGCAACCGGTTTATTTCATTCCTGATGAAACTTCATCTTACCAAAAGATCGGGCGTCCCCGAAACTTTCGTCGAAAAGGTTAAGGCTGAGTTGTCAGACAACGTTCACGGTCGCATAACCGCTGAACATGCACACCCGAAAAGCGTTTCACCGCTTCCGACAGATCCTGCACGCCGAGACGCTCGATGCCGGCTTTGTCCATCACCTGGAGCGGCGTGCTCTCGCGGGTTGTGGAAGGACGCACCTTTCCCAGCACCTCGACACCCGAAAGCTGGTGATAAGTCGTCGTGTCCACTTGCGCATACAAAGCAAACGGGAACAACCAGGCACAGAAAAGGCCTAACAAACGTTTAACAAATAAATTCTGCATATACAATCTTACGGTTCATCGCTCCCTTCACCCGAGGGCCCGAATATATTGAATAGTGGCAGGTTTTCTGGCTTGTTCTCCCCTTTTTACGGCTACCTTCCCGATTCCAATCAGTGGCAACAAGATTTGCCGGGGTTTTACAGAACTTACAGCTACGGGTACAGCTCCGGACTTACACCGGATTCCCTTTTACTAACCGCCTGCGGAAGCAAAAATGCGGTTACACCATTATCCGGATGCAAAGGTACAAAAAAACAGACAAAAGCATCAGAAATGAAAAAAAATACGGATTCAGGTTTATCAAAATGTCACTACTACCCCGTTAAAATCGAAAATGTTTTTCTTTCAAAAAAGAAGGAGTACTGATTTTTATAACCTTATTGTTAAGTTTCCAATACCTACCAAAACCGACTTTTCTAATTATTAACCTCCTCAAATCAATCGCAACAGTTTATAAATCATAATTTATTCATCATTATTAAACCAAATCTGTTAATTTGGTTTAATAATACCAAGGTATTATTGCTTTAGCCTTTGATATGATAAATATTTTGCGCATTCTTATAGTTAAAAGAGAGGAGGTGATTATGAAGGCATGACAAATCTAACACGTTATTGTATTATTCTCAATAAGCTAAAAGTTTTTTAATCCTAACACTTGTTAATCTTATAAATCATGAACATATTACAGAATACCCACAGGTTGCAAGTCCGGGGAAAAGGGCAAACATTCTTTTCCAAAATACTGTTCGCTTGTATTATGTGCTTATTTGCCGCATCTGTTTATGCACAGTCCCAAACAATCAAAGGCTCAGTCAAAGACACCAAGGGAGAACCTATAATCGGAGCCAATGTCGTCGTTACAGGAACAACAAACGGGGTGATAACCGATATGAACGGACTTTTCACCTTACAAGTCGATAATAAAGCGAAAACAATCACGATCAGCTACATTAGTTACACACCAAAAGAAATTCTTTTAAAAGGCCAGACACAAATAGATGTTGTCTTAACCGAAAGTTCCGAGAATCTTGATGAGATAGTCGTTATCGGGTATGGTTCTGTTTCCAAAAAGGAACTGACGAGTGCCGTATCCCACGTATCCAGTAAAGAATTCCTGAATATCGGAAGCAATAATCCAGCCATGCAGATACAGGGAAAAGTCCCCGGCGTTTCTATTAACAATACGGCAGCAGCCGATCCGAACTCTTCCACAAGTATACAAATTCGTGGCGTTTCTTCCCGAAAAGCCAAAGTCGATCCTTTAGTTATCATAGATGGCGTTCCCGGAGGAAACCTGGAAAACATTAATGAGAATGACATCGAATCGATCGATATTCTGAAAGACGGAGCCGCATCCGCCATTTACGGTACGCGCGGATCCAATGGCGTTATAGTCGTTACGACTAAAAAAGGAGCGCTTGATGGGGCTGTCCACACCAGTTATACCGGTTATGTAAATATCAGCACACCGAAAAAACAGTTGCACGTGCTGAGTGCCGACGAGTTCCGGCAACATATTCCTGAAAGAGGTTCCGATTTCGGAGCGAATACCGACTGGTTTGACGAACTGACCCGTACAGGATTCTCACATAACCATACGCTCCAGATATCCGGCGGCACGGCCAAAAACAATTATCGTGCATCCATAGACGTACGTAATTCCAACGGTATCGACATCCGTTCGGACAGAAAAGAGGTGGGAGCCCGTCTCTCTATCAACCATTCTGCATCAAACGATTTATATAAAATCACCGTTAATGTTGCTCCACGTACTATTAAATACAACAATTCCGACTATCAGGCTTTTTCACAGGCTCTGACCCTCAATCCGACCATGCCGGTCATGGATCCGGAAAATCCGAACTACTACTACGAAACAACCGGTTGGGAAGCGGAAAATCCTGTTGAAAAACTACGACTCGAAAAAAATGGCGGCGATAAAAAATATTTGGATTGGGATGGGACATTCAAACTGAATCTGCTTCCATTGTTTGCTCCTGATAAAGCACATATGTTGAATACACAAATTACGATTGCCCAGCAGATCAACGATGAAGATCTTGTCTGGTTCCGTCCGTCCACCTCTACCCTGGCACGCAAAAACGGATATAGGGGCGAAGCATCGCAAGAACATAAAAAAAGTCGGCAGGAGAGTCTTGAATGGCTGGTAAATTATGGTTTTGAAAAGAACGGGCATAACCTGAAAGCCATGGGCGGCTATTCCTACCAGTATTTCGTTTATTCCGGTATGAAAGCAGAAAATAAGAATTTCACGTCAGACAAATTGATGTATAACAACCTGCAGGACGGTACATACATGAGTGAAGCTAAAGGACGCCTGGGCATGTCGTCTTATAAAAACGATGCCAAGCTGATCGCTTTCTTCGGACGTCTCAGCTATGACTACCAAGGCAAATATCTGGCAACGGCCTCTCTTCGTTACGAAGGCTCGTCCAAATTCGGGGCGAACAATAAATGGGGATACTTTCCTGCTATTTCAGCAGGATGGCGTATCAGCGAAGAGGCTTTTATGAAAGACATCAGTTGGATTGACGATTTAAAAATACGTGGTGATTTCGGTGTTACCGGCAACCAGAATTTCGACAGCTACAAAGCGCTATCCACCATGGGAGGCTACGGCCAGGTCTATTTCAACGGGAAATATTACCAGGGATGGTCGCCTAACGTTAATGTTAATCCCGACTTAAAATGGGAAAAAGGAAAGAACTGGAATATCGGACTGGATTTCAGCTTATTCAACAATATTCTGACCGGTAGTATGAACTACTTCAACCGGACACAACAGGATTTGTTGGGTGATTATACGGTCGCTCTTCCGCCGAACATCCAATCTTCCACTTTCGTCAATGTCGGCACAATGAGAAACACCGGGTTTGAATTCGACCTGACTGTCGATGCTGTCCGTACGAAAGATTTCAATTATTCAATCACCCTGACCGGTTCGACAATGAATAATAAGTTCCTCTCCTTCTCCAATGACGTATTCACCGGACAAGATTACTATTGGATGGACGGTTTTCCGGCACCAGGCAGCCCGGGAGAGGTCCAGCGCATTCAGGAAAATGACCGGGTAGGTTCTTTCTACACATACAGATATGCCGGTGTAGACGACAATGGGAACTGGATGATAAAAAACAAAGACGGCAAAGATATTCCAATCGGAGAAGCAACCGGCGACGATAAGGTCAAGGTCGGAAACGGTATCCCGAAATTCTCACTGTCATGGAACAACAGCCTTACTTACAATAACTTCGATTTATCGTTATTCTTCCGTGGCAACTTCGGCTACCAGGTATATAATATCCACGAGTTCTACTGGGGATTGCAATCGGCGGCTGCCAACCTGAACGTGCTGCAATCGGCCTATGGCAAGAATGCACATATCACGACAGGGATGAACCAACATAACAGCTATTTTGTCCAAAATGCCGATTATTTGAAATTAGACGTAGCCACATTAGGTTATACGATAAAAGTCGATTCCAAATGGTTCCAGAGAGCCCGTTTATACGTAACCGGAAGAAACCTGTTTACAATTACCGGATATGACGGAGTGGATCCTGACATTTTCCCAGTAAACGGATTACAGCCAGGTGTTCCGAGTGATAAAAAAGGCTACTATCCTTCTACACGCCAGTATCTGATTGGCGTTCAGCTTAATTTCTAACCTTAAAATCAAAAGAATATGAAACTCAAATGGTTTAAATATACAGTTCTTTCACTGGCAGGTTGGGCCGCTACCGGTTGTACCAATCTGGACGAGGAAGTATATGATGTCCTGACTACCGACACTTTTTACCAGACAAAAGATAATGTCATCCAGGGTTTTGTCCGTCCTTTCGAACATGCTTACTGGGTTGTTTCGGGTGCAAACTTCCAGATAGCTGAAAACTCAGCAGACCATTTCATGACTCCTAATCGTCAGGGACACTGGCTGGACGGAGAAAATTATTTCCGCATACACCGCCACCAGTGGACTATCGACGACTGGATTCCGCGTGATGCCTGGAATAACAATTTCCAGGGAGTTGTTTATGTAAACAGCGCCATAGCCGATCTTTCCAAACTGAATCCGGAGAAATTCGATATGAAAGAAGCTGAGATGCAAAACTTAATTGCCCAGTTGAAAACACTGCGGGCCTGGTTCTATATCAACCTGCTGGACATGTTCCGGAATATTCCGATCGTAACGGATTTCCCCAGTGAAGATAAAGAGCCGAAGCAAGTCACTCCCAAAGAGACATTCAGCTTTATTGAAAAAGAACTGACAGAGAATATCCCTTTATTATTAAAAAAATCGGGGAATGGTGGCAACGGGAATCATCAGGGAGAATGGACACAGGCAGGTGCCGCCGCCTTGTTAGTCCGTCTTTATCTGAATGCAGAAGTGTGGATTGGCGAAAACAAGGAAACGGAATGTGCTTCTTATTGCGAAAAAATCATCAACGGAGAATATGGGAATTATGGTATTGCCGCTCAATGGGATGCTCCATTTGCCTGGAATAACGAGACCTGCGAAGAAATCATTTATGGTTTCACCAGTTCGTACGGTTATTCGCACTGGGTTTATGATGGTAATATGTATTGGTGGGGAGCACCGTTCAAAGCAGCTCCGTATTTCGGTTTTAAAGACTGGGGAGACATGAATCACCGTTACGGCTTACAACCCGGACTGGATTTGACCGGTAATGAATACAGCTTTGCCAACGGCAAGCCGATACGTAAGTTCAAGAAATATCCGGATGATGTACGTCTGAAAAAATACCGCAATCTGGGTAACAGCACCCGCGAAGGGATGTTCATTTTCGGCCTGCTGGACTATCAGGATGATAACGGCGAGACCAAATATGTGAAAGCCGACAACGGTAAATATACACTCTTCCTGCGTGACCAGGTCGGCTGGTTCGAGGACACAGACACTTCCAGTATTTCGCCCAATCCGAGTAGCGGTACGTCTACCATGATTTCCGACATGGATCATGCAGACCAAAGCTCAGGCTGGTGTCTGATAAAATATCCGATTTACCGTTCGGATGATGAAGGGAAAATGGAATCGGATTATGCACTGATCCGCCTGGCTGAAATTTATTATTCGCTTGCCGAAATCAAATTCCGTTCAGGCGATAAAGCCGGGGCTGCAAAACTATTGAATACAGTCCGCTCACGCTATTATCCGGAAGGTTCATCCAGCCTGTACAAAACAGACGGAAGCCAGATCACCGAACAGGAATTATTAGATGAATGGGGCCGCGAATTTATCGGCGAAAGTTTGCGCCGTACAGTACTTTGCCGCTTTGGCGTTTACAACGGAGAATGGTGGGATAAAGCAATAGAGTCAGACGGACATACACAGATCCTGCCGATATCGAGAACGATCTTACAGGCTAATCCGAATTTAGTGCAAAACCCGGGGTATCCTAACAATTAAAACAAACAGAAAATTAAGACAAATAAGGGAGACAGCTTTTTTCGCTATCTCCCTTATTTTTATCATCAAGTCCGTTTTTTTCTTATCTTTGAAGCCTTACTATAATTCAACACAAATAATGAAAAACACGAACTTACTTCTTCTTTGGGGACTTTGCATGAGTGTGCTCTTTTCATGCAAAGAAGCCGACGCTCCGGCTCCCGTATTACCAGTTCCGACACCGGAGCAGGTAGAATGGCACAAATTGGAAACGTATGCCTTTGTCCATTTCGGATTGAACACATTCAACGACCTGGAATGGGGATACGGAAATACACCCGCATCGACTTTCAACCCGACGGACCTGGATTGCGACCAATGGGTACGCACCATTAAAGCAGCCGGACTGAAAGGCGTGATTCTGACAGCGAAACACCACGACGGCTTTTGCCTGTGGCCAACTGCAACGACAGACTACAGCGTAAAAAGCTCGCCCTGGAAAAACGGACAAGGCGACATGGTAAAGGATTTATCGGAAGCATGCCGGAGACACGGACTTAAGTTCGGCCTGTATCTTTCTCCCTGGGACCGCAACAGTGCAAACTACGGGACTCCGGAATATGTCGAGAAATTTCATGCCCAGATGCATGAACTGATCAGCAACTACGGACCGCTATTCGAATACTGGTTCGACGGGGCAAACGGCGGTAGCGGCTGGTACGGAGGGGCCGACGAAAGCCGTTCCATCGATGCGAAGACCTATTACAAATATGAAGAGGCGCGGAAAGCGATCAAGGAGTTGCATCCCTCGGCCATGATATTCGGCGGGACAGTCCCCGACATCCGCTGGATCGGAAATGAAGAAGGATGGGCGGGTGACACACAATGGTCTCCTTACTCATACGATAAAGAAACGAACTACCGCCAGAGCCAGTGGGGAATGGAAAACGGAGATAAATGGCTGGGAGGCGAATGCGACGTCTCCATCCGTCCGGGCTGGTTCTATCATGCCCGCGAAGACCACCAGATAAAGTCGTTAGCCAAACTGGTCGACCTGTATTACCGCAGTGTCGGTCACAATGCGAATTTCCTGCTCAATTTCCCGGTTGCCCTTAACGGGAAGATCAGTCCTGCCGATTCAATCCGGGCCATAGAATGGTATCAGACGATTCAAAACGACATGAAAGAGAACCTGTTAAAAGGCGCCTACGTAGAAGCCAGCAACACACGCGGACGTAAATTCAGCGCAAATAAAGTGAACGACGGGAACTGGGATACCTACTGGGCCACAGACGACGGTGTTACCCAAGGGACACTAACATTCACTCTCAGTGCCGCCAAAGAGATAAACCGCCTGGTTATCCAGGAATATATTCCATTAGGACAACGGGTAAAAGCATTCAATATCGAAGCCGAAAAAGAAGGCAAGTGGTATCCGGTCCAGGCAGTAGACTCGACAACAACGGTCGGCTACAAACGCATCGTCCGTCTCCAGACATTTAAAGCGGACAAAATACGGATTAACTTCACCGATGCAAAAGGCCCGTTGTGCATCAATAACGTAGAAGCCTTCCTGGCGCCGGCACTCATGACAGAACCGGTCATCAGCCGCAACCGGAATAACGAAGTATCCATCCAGGCAGGCGACGCCAACTCGGAACTCCATTACACGACTGACGGCAGCGAACCGACCCGGGAAGCACCTGTCTATACGAAGCCTTTCACATTTGCCCAAAAAGGAGTCGTCAAAGCGATCTCTTACGACCCGACATTCGGCAAGAGCAGCCCGGTATCCGTACTGGAACTGGATATTCCGGCAAGCAGTTATACGATCCTGTCACCCAAAGACGAAAAAGCAAATGTCATTTTTGACGGGAACGGCTATACCACCTTCTACCTGCCCAAAGGCAAGCAGGAACTGACTGTCCGCCTGGAGAAAGACATGCAGATTTCCGGCTTCCGGTACACCCCGAACCAAGGAAGAGACGCCAGCGGACATATCGCCAACTATCAGTTCTTTATCGACGGCCGGAAAGTAGCGGAAGGAGAGTTTTCAAACATCAAGGCAAACCCGATCGAACAGGTCGTTCATTTCCCGGCTGTGAAGGGAAGCACGATCCGGCTCGTGGCAACCCGCATTGTCGATAATCTGCCCCAGGCAGGAATCGGGGAGTTCTCCGTGATCACGGACTAAAACGGCACACCAATAAGCGGCAGCATTCCTATAAAAAGAAGGAGGATACGGCAAACGCATCCTCCTTCTTTTTTATCTATTCTATGCTTCAAATTATTCCAGAACAATCACCTTATATTTCGGAACCAGCATCTTCATAATCACCCATCCGATCAGATAAGCGACAGCACAGACACAGAAAATCACGAAATAACCGGCCGGTTTACCCGAGAAGCCCATAAAAGTCATTTGAGTAACATCCGCATAAACGAACAGGTTACCGGCAACCTTCTGCAAGATCATGGAACCGACACCACCTGCCATACCGCCGATACCCGTGATACTGGCAATTGCCGATTTCGGGAACATATCGCCGACGGTAGAGAAAATATTAGCAGACCAGGACTGATGAGCCGCCCCGCCAATACCGATCAGAATCACCGGGAACCAGGGAGAAACCGTACCCAACGGCTGTGCCAGCAATACCAACAAGGGGAAGAATGCGAAAATCAACATCGCTTTCATACGAGCCGCATACGGGTTCATACCACTGCGGTTAATAAAAATTGTCGGCAGTTTACCGCCATAGATAGAAAGCATCGTCACCGCATACAAGGTAAAGATCAACGCCATCCCCAACGGATCGGAAGTCTTGATGCCAAACTGTGTATTCAGATAGGAAGGCGTCCAGAAGAGGAAGAACCACCAAACACCGTCCGTCATAAACTTACCGGCGATGAAAGCCCAGGTCTGTTTGAAAGTAAAGCACTGCCAGAAGCCGATCTTCTTTTCATCCTTTTCTTCAATATAGACAACGCCTTCTTCGTTCTTATCCTGTTCGATATAATCCAATTCCGCTTTATTGACATGCTTGCTCTTACTTGGCGCCGTGTACATAAACACCCACATACCCATCCAGACAAAACCAAGCGCACCGATCACGATAAACGCCATTTCCCAACCCCAGGCCTTAGCCAGCAGCGGAATGGAAATAGGAGCGATCAAAGCGCCGATCGAAGCGCCGGCATTAAAGATAGAAGTGGCATAGGCACGGTCTTTCTTCGGGAAATACTCAGCCGTAACCTTAATTGCAGCGGGGAAGTTTCCAGCCTCACCCAACGCCAGGATACAGCGGGCCGCCAGGAAGAAATACATACTCACGGTTGCCAATATAACCACCACGTCACCTGTCGCGGCAATCATCTCGGCGGCATTGTGCATCCCTACATAATGCTCCGTCGCCACACCGCAAACAGCATGAAGACAGGCACCGAACGACCAGACACCGATAGCCCAGAGGTATCCCTTCTTTGTCCCCATCCAGTCGATAAAACGACCGGCAAACAGCATGCAGAGGGCATATACAATTGAGAAAACTGATGTTATCGTACCGTAATGGGATTCATTCCAATGGAATTCCGGCTTGATAAATTCGTCCCAAGTCAAAGAAAGAACCTGGCGATCGAGGTAATTCACTGTTGTGGCGAAAAATAACATGGCACAGATTGTCCATCTGTAGTTTGTCATTTTCTCATTTGCTTTTTGAAATGTGTTCATGATATTAATATTCGTTTTTCATAATACGGCGGCAAATATAAGCTATTTTTTTCGTTATACACAAGTTTGTGTGTGCGAATACATTCACTATTTCATTTCTTTCACATCCTGGGCGGAAACTATTCGCCCGGCACTGGTCTCTCGATTCTGTACGTTTCACTTGCATATCCCTCCTGAGGCTTCTTTAACGGCTTCGGGCCGGTGGAGCACTGCGAGACAACGCGGATGCGATACTTCCCCGGTCCCAATTCGCCGTTTAGCCGCACCAACAGTTCGCTGCGCGTATTGATCAATCCTTTCCTCGGCGGGATAAACAGCTTCACCTCTCCCGTATCGGCATCTTCAAAATAGACACCACGCGTCGGGTCATCCCCGTTCATCAGCAACATCTCGCCTTTCAACAGGATAGTCGCGTCGGGTTCCAACACCCGCTCATATTGTTCATTCAGCGGCAAGAGGTTATTTGTATGGAAAGACGGTCCGGTCTTCCGTCGTCCGACCTCCCGGAACAACGGGTCGGCAAACTGTTCCTTCAGGCGGGGGCTCATCACGAAACGCGCCTCTGCCTTATTCTGCGCCCGTGCCTCCGGCGAGAGGCGGTCATAGCTCCACAAACCGGTCACAGCCGGTGTCAAAGTCCCCAGCTCGCTGCTGACGGAAAATCCGTCCATCAGGTATTCCTCGACCAGATCAGTCATAAGCGTCATGATTGCCCGCACGGAATCGGCCCGGTAGATCCCCGTCCGCTCCTGCAAAACAGTTGCCAGTTGGTCGAGCGTTACATTCCCCCGCTGGACGACCCGGGGGAAACTGCCTTTTACTCCTTTATAATTAGAGGCGAATACCCTCACATCCCATCTAACCCGTTTCTTATCCATTACTTATCCTCCCATGTTGATTACAGGTGCATACACTATCACACCTTACCGTGTCAAAGGTAAACAATTAAGAAGGATATAAAAATATTCTCTGCAGAATAATAAAAAATTCTTATGAACATTTTAAATTATTCTGCAGAGAATATTTTTATATTTTGGGGAGCATTTAAAAAGAGGACAGAGGGGGTGAAACAGTGTCACATTCCCGGATGTCCCTCCCCAGCATTAGTGCAGTAATCTTTCCGGCTAATTCCCTGACATCGGCGCCGGGTTTCAGCTTCACTACAGACTGGTTGCTCTCCTTACCCGGTATCCACCGGTTGCTGCCGTCCGCCTCGAGACGGTAACAGCCGGCATTATCCAGTTCGATATACCGGGAGGCCTCATCTGTCAGCAGAAAAGCGGTGACCTGATCCCAACTGGCACGTCCTTTAAAGTCATTATACAACTCATAGGCCCTGTACACCGGATGCCCGGCAGGTAAGCCGGCTTTCAATGCCGCATCGCCGGTAACCACCTGCTGGCCGACCTCCCAACCGCAGAACACGACCTCTTTCGTCCAGTTGGCCAGACAATAGACCGTCGAGGCGGGGTCGGGGCGTGAGAAATTCGCCTCTTTCCCTTCCGGGAACATTCCGCCCATACAATACCATTTGCTGACTTTCGCCTCGACCAGTTGTTTCCCGCTAAGCGGTGAAAACTGATCGGCCGAGGACTGAAGTAACTTTTGCAGACTGCTCAAATGGCCGATTGTGAGAATGACGACGGACTGATCCGGGCTCTCTGCCAATAGCTTCCGGTAGGTACGAGTGGCCGTTTCCGCCTCCTTCCAGGAAGGAAGATCGTGTGGAAATTCTTCGGAGATCTGCCTTGTATAGCGGGAATGGTTTGTAAGGGAGGATTGTCCTTCCAGGAAGCCGAGCGGCAACCGGCTCATCCCGTAAAACCGATTAAAAGCGCTCACGCAAGTGGCGGCAAACGGGTCGTCACTCGTGACGACCGTTCCCAACAAATCTATCTTATGCTGTTTGTGCAAGGCATAAAGCATTGCCAACGTTCCGGCATCATCCACGTCCGAATCTATATCCGTATCGACGATCACCCGCTGCTGCGCGAGGGCAAACAGAGAGAATAGAGATGCGACCAGGGTCAAAATCAATTGCTTTTTCATAACCTGTTATTGTTTATGACAAAAATACGAATCTTTAATTACCATACCCTTCATTCTGCGGAAAATCTTGCGGGTTGGAAATGCGGGACAACTGATTACGCGGGATCGGGCGGAGGACCTGGTAGGGCTGGAACTTGCCGGCGGTCACTTCATTCATATCCGGGTTGTTCATCCTTTCCATCAGCTTGCCTGTCCGCTTCAGGTCGTACCAGCGATGCAACTCGCCGGCCAGCTCACGGCCTCTTTCGTTCAGGATAAAGTCCATATCGATCACCGACGGGCTAATCTCCATCTCCTTTTCTTTACCGGGGACTGCTGCTCTGCGTCTGATCACATTGATGTATTCGGCTGCTTTATCCTTGTCGCCCAGCAGGTAACAGGCTTCGGCTGCCAGCAGATAGGTATCGCCGAGCCGGAAGACACAGACATCACGAGTCCCTTTCATCTCGTTGACAGCAGGACGTTGCGGGTCCTGGAACTTAATCAGCGTGCTGTACATCGTTCCACTCTGGAACTTCGTGTTGGAGGGCCAGGAAGCATTCGGATTTGCGGCGGACTGGATATCGTCACCGATCACGCTACGCATCTCGTCCGGCATCCACACCCAGCAGGGCCATACGGCAGCAATCTGTTCTTTCGTCCAGGGATGTTTCGGGATAATCATGACGGAATCTCCTTTTTCCCAGACGATTGTCTCGTCCTGTTTGGTGAATGGGCTGAACATCTTGTCTTCGACGCGGTCGTAATCGATCTTCCAGAGCGTACGGTAGCAGTCGTCCCAGCGCTGGTCGATCTCCACATCGTACAAATCTTCCAGGAACCAGGTCGGACGGACGCGGCTCCAGGGACGACCGTATTCGAGAGTCCGGTCCAATACGCCCGGATAATGGTCCGAATAGGAGGCGGTATAAAAGTGGTGCAGGATGCATCCGCTACCGTTCAGCTCCATGTTTTTAGTGAACAATACGGGGAAAATGACTTCATCATTGCGCTCGTTGTTCCGGTCCCAGAGTTCTTTGTGTGTCGCCATCAGATGATGGTAGGGAGAGGCTATCACGGCTTCTGCCAGCCGGCGGGCTTCCTTCAGGTCTTCCTGGTTCCGGTTTACGGTCAGGTAGACACGCGCCAGATGGTGCATCGCCGCATCCCGCGTGATCCGCCCGTATTCGCTTTGAGTCTCGGGGAGGTTGTCCACACAGAACTTCAGTTCGTCTATGATGAAATTCCAGACCTGATCGACCGGAGTCTTATATGCCTCGGTTATCACGGATTCGGTGGGTTCCGTCCGCAACTCGATCTCGCCGAACTGTTGTACCAGGTGATAGTAGTGGTGGGCCCGGATAAAGCGCGCCTCGCCCAGATAGCGCAGGCGGTCCTGCTCGCCCAGGTCGGGAATATCCCCATTTTCGAGGGCCTGGATGACGGCATTCGCCTGGTTGATCGTAACGTAACAGTTAGACCAGAAATTCCACACGTTTGCAGAGGTGGCATCGATGGTCCAGGTACGGAATTCGATATCCATCGCCACCCCGTTCTTCCATATATCCGAAGGAGCTTCACACATATAAATGATAAAACCGTCTCCATACATCGCCCGCAAGCGGGAATACAGGCCGTTTACTCCTTGCTTGATCCCGTCGGCAGTCGTATAGAAATTGCCGGCTGTGATCTTATTATAAGGTGTTTCGTCCAGAAACGAGGAACAGGATTGTGAAATGCAACCCACAATCAGAAGAAGATAAATATATACTGTTTTCATAGGATGACTCTATTTAAAATGAAACATTCAATCCAAAGACAAAAGACGTCAACGGGCGATGAGAAGAGTATGACAAGCAGTTTTCGGGATCGAGCCCGCCGAACTTGTTAAAGGTCCAGACGAACGGGTTATCGACAGCCACATACATACGGAGCCGGTTCGCTTTGATCTTTTCGATCATTCGGGCAGGGAACGTATATCCGATATTCACATTCTTCAACCGGATGAAAGAGAGGTTACGGTAAGCGTAGTCGCTCTGTACCAACAGCGGCTGGGGATTCGAGCCGATAGGCTTCGGGAAAGTCTTCGACTGATGTTCCGGGGTCCAGAAATCGACATCCAGATGGTTCATCCTGGAGGAGCCTGCTTCGTATGTCAGGAAGTCGCAAAGTTGGCCGTAACCGGCACGTGTATAGAAGTAGAGGTTCAGATCGAGATGCTTATATCTCAGGGTGGTATTCAAGCCGCCGGTCAGCTTGGGAATCCGGTTGTAAATAAACTGGTCCTCCTGATCGTACTTGCCGTTTCCATTCACATCCAGGACTTTCGGGTCGCCCGGTTCATAGCCGTATCTCTTCGCTTCGTCGGCCTCTTCAGTCTGCCAGGCGCCGGTATATTTGTAAAGCAGGTCTACCTGCAAAGGTTTACCGACAAACCATTTGTTACCAGGGTCGCTCGTTTGACCGTCGTACAGTTCCACTATCTCATTTTTATTATAGGCCAGCGTGACCCCTAATGTCCACTCCCAGTTTTTGTTTACGAAAGGAACCGTATTCAATGCGATTTCCACACCTGTGTTACGGGTTTTACCTATATTCTGCCAGGTTTCATTATAGCCGGTCGTAATGGGCAACAGGCGCTTCATCAACAAGTCGTGCGTATCCCTGCGATACAGGTCGACCGTTCCGCTGATCCGGTTATTCAGGAACCCGAAGTCAATACCCAGGTTGTATTCTTCCGTCCGTTCCCATCCCAGACCGGCATTCGGCATTTCGGAGGGCAGATAACCGATAGCCGAAGCGTCGCTCAGGCCTAAGGTATAAGGGTATTTCTGGAATGCACCCAATGTGGAATAGGTTTCGATCGCCGTATTACCGGTATTCCCCCAGCTAAGCCGGAACTTCAGGTTGGATATCTGTTCGATATTCTGGATAAAAGGCTCCGAACTGATTCTCCAGGCAAGCGCGACAGAGGGGAAGAAATCCCATTTGCTTCCGCTTGCAAGACGGGAAGAACCATCGTAACGACCGGTCAAAGTAAGCAGATATTTGTCTTTCAGGGTATAGTTGATACGGCCCATGAAAGAGAGCAAAGCCCACTTCTTGTAATTGGAAGTACGGGTAAAGATATCCGGGGCTTCATTCACATTATACCATTTGCCGTAATAAGGGACATCGGAGCCGGTAAGCCCGAGGTTATCGATCGTGTAGGTCTGCATATCATGGACGGCCGAGACACTGATATTATGAATGCCGAAGCTCTTGTCGTACTTCAGTATATTCGTAAAGGTCAGCGACTTCTCTGTCGTTTTATTATATGACAACGAGTTGTACGACATCAGATTCATATACGGGCTGTTGTAGGCGCCGCTTTCCACAAACTGTAAATCCGGGGTCAGGCTGGTACGGAAATTCAGGCCGTCGATGATAGTCCAATCGGCATAGAAGTTGAAGAATGCCCGGTCACGGAAGGACTGGTTCTCCAGATATTTATCGCTTGTATAGAAATGCGGATTGATTTGCATGAAGCCTGAGCAATAGGCGCTCGGATAATAGGCAAGCTCTCCGTCGTCGTCATACACCCGGGTAACAGGGTTTATCAGCGTTCCATTCAAAAAGACATTGTCATTTCCTAAATCGGTTTTACGGTGAGTATACATGGCAGAGTAGCCTACTTTTAATGCCTTAAACAACTTCACATCCCCATTCAGACGCATGCTGAAGCGTTCGCTGGACATGTTGTCGATAATACTCTGGTTCTTGTTGTAGCCTAATACGATCAGGTTCGACATATTGTCTTTTCCGACATTGATCGTGACGTTGTTGTCTGTCTGGAAGCCGGTACCGGAGAACATTTCATCCTGCCAGTCCACATAATTCTTATTTTCCAGCAGGTCCGTCACGCCGTTGAACAGTTCGTCGTCCGTCTTTCCCGGATTGGAAGCCCTCAGATAATCAGCCCATTTATCACCGGACATCAGATCGAAGTTTTTAAACGATTTGGAGAAACCGACAAAGCCGTCGTAAGAGACGGAGACACGGCCATCCATCTTTCCCCGTTTGGTTGTAATGATTATGACGCCGTTAGACCCTCTCGAACCATAGATGGCTGTTGAGGATGCATCTTTCAACACGTCGATCGCCTCGATCTCGGCCGGGTTTATATCGGAAATCTTTCCGCCGAAAGGTGCCCCGTCCAAAACAATTAACGGATCATTCCCTGCATTTAAAGAATTATAACCACGAATAATCGGGGAAGAGGTATCGCCCGGTTTGTTACCGATCGTGATGTCCAGACCTGCGACCTTCCCTTGCAAGCCTTGTATCGGATCACTCAAAACAGCCTGGTTTTCGAGGATGTCCGAACGAACCTGCGAAACAGATCCCGTCAGGTCACTCTTCCGAACGGAGCCGTAGCCGATTACAACCACTTCATCGATCATCTGATTGTCTTCTTTCAGCCTGACATTGATGACGGAACGGTTGCCCACCGTAATAGTCTGGGAAACATATCCGATAAAGGAAAAGGCCAATACCGCTTTTGTGGTCGGCACGCTGATCGTATATTTCCCATCAACATCCGTAATCGTCCCGACAGTCGAACCGTTCAGACTTACACTGACGCCCGAAATCGGCTCACCGGCCTCATCCGTAACCAATCCTACGATTTGTATCGGAGCGTCGGATTTGGCCAATAACCTGCTTACATCATCTTTCTTTGAAGTTATGACAATATATCTGTCGATCAGCTTATAGCCGATATCCGTTCCCTCAAAAAGCTGGTCCAGGATAGCGGTGATACTTTGTTCTCCGGTTTTCACGTTTTGCTTCTTCACTGCGTTTAAAACCGTGCTGTTAAAGAAGAAGCGGTAATCAGACTGCTTCTCTATCTCTCTGAAAACGTCCGTCAGGGACACATTCTCTAAATTCAGGTTAACAGTTGCATTTTGAGAATACGTGTTATTGGCCTGCAAGCAGAATGTAACAAGGAATAAAAGGATTGTTATCAGCTTCATTTTTAGCCATATTTTTTGTGGTATCAAAAGTATGACACCTTTGATTAAATATTCTTTTTTCATATCTTTGTTGTACGATTATGATATTAGACAATTAATTTAGTTGTTTGATATTCGAGCCGGGATAAGTGCCACCTTATCCCGGCTTTTTATCTATTCCATTCTTTTTTCTTATTCCATAGGCATCCCCTCCATATTAGATTCAACGTTAACGACTCTCTTATTTGATGTAGACAGTATCCTTCTCTATCCGGTATTTCACGGGCGTGCTGGTACTGATCACTTTCATAATAGTTTCCAGCGATTCATATTTACGAAACGAACCGCCGAATGATTCCTCCTTTATTTTCTGATTCTCGAACTTAAACTTCACATTGAAATTACGTTCCAACCGACGGGTCAGCTCTTCGAAAGACATCTTGTCGAAGAACATCTCTCCATACCGCCAGGCTGTGTACGAGCTGGTAATCAGTTTCCGATGACTGATCTTTGCATGCGCTTTGTCATAAACCAGCACTTCGCCGGGACGGATTTTTTCCGAATACGTCCCCTGCTCGGCTATGACCGATCCTTCAATCAGGGCAAGACTCAATTCATTCTCTTCATCAAAAGCATAGACATTAAAGGAAGTACCTGTAACGCGGAAAGTAAACAGGTCCGCATGAACAAGAAAGGGCTTAGTAGAATCTTTCTTTACCTCGAAATAGGCTTCTCCCTTCATCTGAACCGTGCGGTCCTTTTCCCCGAAAGACCCGTCATAACTAATCGAACTGCAAGCATTCACCCAAACAACCGAACCGTCAGGCAAGCTCACTTTCGAGCGCTCTCCCACTCCTGTCTCTATTTTAGTCAGCCGGGGAGAAGCCTCTCTCTTATCAGCTAAAGATGAAATGAATTGCATACAAACCAGTCCGAGCACAAAGACTGCGGCATAGCGAAGCATATTTTTCCCCAATTGCGACCAACGATGATTCCGGCGGGAAGGAAGAACACGATCCAAAAACTTCTTCCACTGACGGTCTACCTGACTATTCGACATATCAAATTCTATCCGTCCCAGATCATATACATCTTTGATCGACCGGAAATAGAGTTTGTTCCCGGCATCCGCTTCAAGCCAGGCCAGCAATTCATTCTGCTGTTCCGGTGTGGCCTCCCCCCTCAGATAGGATACGATCAGTATATCGATTGATTCTTTCATAACTCATGCTCTTTGTTAGAATGACGCACGAGTTGGGGTTACTACTTAGACGAAAACGTACTTTTTTTATTTCGAAAAGAAATGAGGGAAGAACAGCAATATTACCGGCAGGTAATCTTTCAGCTTTACCTTTAATATTTTCAACGCATTATAGATCTGGGCATCTACCGTGCGGATACTGATGCCCAAAGCATCGGCAATTTCCTGGTTCTTCAGGTTCTGGTAGCGGCTCATCATAAAGATAAGGCGGCATTTCTCCGGAAGTTTGGAGATGCTTTCCTGAAGCAAGGCATTGACTTCTTTCACATAAAGTTCTGTCAAAGGATAAGGCAATTCGGGATGCATCTCGATCTCCTTGATCTTCATCTTAACCGAACTTGCATATTCGGCATGTATCCGTTCGGAACGGAAGTGAGACAGGCAACGATTGTGCACAGCCTTGAACAAATAGAACTCGTAAGAGATCTGTACACTCTCGTAATTCTCCCACAGATTAATGAAGCATTCCTGTACAATATCTCTGGCAAGCTCATTATCCTCTATATATTTACAACAATAGGCATAGAGCCGGGGCTGCAACCGATTGAACAGCTGCTCGAAATTATTCAGGTCTGTTTTATCCGCAGAGGCTCTCGACATCCTTATTCTCCGTTTACTATAACCAATTGAAATACAAATATAGGAATTTATTCCACATTCCGACTGCCGCCTCCGCCAAACCGGATATTACTTCGGTTAATGATGCAACTATTCCACCCCTTGGTTCATCATCTAATTAGAAACAAATACCAGATATTATTATGAACAAGTTATTTTCAACTATCATGTCCGGCATACTCGCAGTGGCAGGGCTGGCTTTATTCTCTTGCAGTGATAACGACGACATCAAGCCGACAGGCATAGAAGGATGCCCCAGCGCCCTGCTCTCGGACGGACAGCTTACGGCTTCCTTTATCTATGAGGGCAACAAACTCGCCAGGATCCAACACCCGGACGGGCATGCGACTCATTTCAATTATGAGAACGATGAGTTTTCAGGCATTTCCTACACGCCGCCTAAAGATGTTGCCGACGGACATGGCTGGGCCGGTTTCACAAAGACCGGCGACAACACCTTCGAAGTGAGCAGAGGCGGTGAACCGGCCGGCGACATGAGCCAGGTGGAAGAGGTGGAACTCGACACAGACGGCCTGCCCGCCAGAATCACCTTCACCGGTATCTACCGGTGGGGAGCAAACGGAAAGGAGCTGATTAAGGGAGGCGACCGGTATGCTCTCCTTACCTTCGATCCTGCCACACGGCAACTGCTCAAACAGGAAGTGTTCGACAAAGAATCCAACCTGCTGGTAAAATACACCTACGAATATGATAACGCTTCCGGCAGCATCAGCCATCCGGAGTTTCCGATGTGGTTCCTGGGCTGGTGGTATTACCAATACTCCAACCAGAACGACTTCAAGTATATCCAGTTCCTGAACCGCCGGAACAACATAACAAAGATAACGTCTGAAAACAGTGAAGGCGAGATATCTTCCGTCACCTATACCTATAAATACAATGGAAACAATTACCCCGTTGCCGCATTCTGCGACAAATGGGAAGGGACGGAAGTCGGGATCCGGTACTAAATAGTATGCGATCTGTCCACCGGAGTGTATACTTTAGGTTCGAAAAAAGAACAATCGAGTTCTACCTCATAGTTATGGCTTTGCCGAATCATAGTTATGATCTGCCCAAACCATAACTATGACTATAATAATGAAAGGTTGAAGGGTTTGGGCAATAAATTAATTTACCCAATCCCCATTCTCCTTGATCAGTTGGACCAAACGTTCCACCGCTTCCTCTTCCGGGATATTTCTCAGGACACATTCCTTGCCTTTGTAGAGGCTGATGCGGTTCTTACCGGCACCGACATAGCCGTAATCGGCATCCGCCATCTCGCCGGGACCGTTTACGATGCATCCCATAATACCGATCTTCAGGCCTTTCAGATGAGAAGTAGCCTCTTTGATGCGGGCAATTGTCGTTTGCAGGTCGTACAACGTACGGCCGCAACTCGGGCAGGAGATATATTCCGTCTTGCTGATACGGGTACGCGTTGCCTGCAGGATACCGAACATGTAGCTGTCTGTCATCATAGCTTCGCAACCTTCGTTGTGCAGCATGATACCATCGCCGAAACCATCCAGGAGCAGCGTTCCGAAATCGGCTGCCGACTTCAGTTGCAACGCCTCGACATCCGTCTCCCTGTAATCGCGATGAAGGATGACAGGCACATCACAACCGGCTGCCAGCAAACGGTGCATGGCGGCACGCTGCGCACCGACGCCGTTCCGATGATATGTGCTCAGGACTACAACCACGGATTTATCCTGTTTCAGGACTTCAACCACCCGGTCGGTCAGATCACTGTATGTCAAACGGATAAACTTCAACGGAGTAGAATAGTTCTTCAACTCCTCGACCTCCGAAGCGATAAAGAAAGGATATGCATTCGGCCGTTCTTTCCAGAAATGGGCATCCACCAGGAGGCGGAAGCTGTCGGGCAGGTTATCCGGATCTTCTTTACCGATATATATATAGTCCGGCAGGGACGCATAATCAAATTCAAAATCGCCGTTACTGCGGTCGGAGATGACAACGGGCGGGAAATTTCCCCCGATCCCTTCCGTCACACGGCTACTGCGGCGGTCGGCATAGACCGGGTCATAACCAGATGCCGGAGATGCTTCTATCGGCTCATGCCCTTCACGTTCGAGGATATAATCGACCAGTTTGCGGGCGACGGGGATCTCGGCCTCCGGGTCTTCACTCAGGGAAACGCGGATCGTATCGCCTATCCCGTCGGAAAGCAAGGTCCCGATGCCGACAGCGCTCTTGATACGCCCGTCTTCACCGTCGCCGGCTTCCGTCACGCCAAGGTGCAGGGGGTAATGCATATCTTCGGCTTCCATCGTCCGGACCAGCAGGCGGACGGTTTTCACCATCACAACGGTATTGGAGGCTTTGATAGAAATCACCACGTCGGGAAAATTCTCATCCCGGCAGATACGCAGGAATTCCATGCAGGAGGCGACCATACCTTCGGGAGTATCGCCGTACCGGCTCATGATACGGTCGGACAGCGAACCATGATTCACGCCAATGCGGATGGCGGTTCCGTGTGCTTTGCAGATGTTAAGGAATGGTACGAAACGGTCGCGTATCTTCTGCAATTCTGCGGCATATTCCTCATCGGTATATTCCAGCAGGTCGAATGTCTTTACCTTATCCACATAGTTTCCGGGGTTGATACGCACCTTTTCCACTTCTTCGGCGGCGGCATCGGCGGCACGCGGGTTAAAATGGATGTCGGCTACCAGCGGAGTGGTGTATCCGGCTTCATTCAACTGCTTGCGTATCACGCCTAAATTACGGGCTTCGCGTTCTCCCTGCGCGGTAAAACGCACATACTCTGATCCGGCCTCGATCATGCGGATGGCCTGGCGTACGGCGGCATCGGTATCCATCGTGGAAACGTTTGCCATAGACTGGATACGAATCGGATTATCGCCCCCGAGCGGAGTGTTCCCGATATGGACGACAGATGATTTACGACGACTGTAATTAAAAAAATCCATTTACTTGTTTGTTTTGGGGAACATGGTTGGAGCGTCCGGTGATATCTGTTTCCCCTCTTGAGAGGGGATAAGGGGTGTGTTATCTTTTCGCCTTATAACTAGCTTTAACACACCCCCTGCCCCCTCTCGAGAGGGGAATAGTTACCTTTCAGTCGCTAAAAACATACTATGTCCCGGCAATCTGGTTAATTAGTTTTATACTTAAAAGAAACCTTTGCCAACTCTTCGTTGGCTTTTACGATCTTCTTTTTCAGGTTTTCCTTGTAAGCAACCAACTTGTCCTGGAGCTGTTCGTCTCCTACGGCAAGCATCTGGACAGCCAGGATACCGGCATTCAAGGCACCGTTGATACCGACAGTGGCAACGGGGATTCCCGGAGGCATCTGTACGATAGCCAGCAGCGCGTCCATACCGTCCAGCGTCGAATTGATAGGCACACCGATTACGGGCACAGTCGTCATGGAAGCAATCACACCACACAGGTGGGCGGCCATTCCGGCAGCCGCAATAATCACTTTGATACCGCGTCCTTTGGCTCCTTTGGCAAAAGCCTCTACTTCAGCTGGTGTGCGGTGGGCAGACAAGGCGTGCATCTCGAACGGGATTTCCATCTCGTCGAGCAGTTTGGCTGCTTTTTCCATTACGGGCAGGTCTGAAGTACTGCCCATGATAATGCTTACTACAGGTGTCATTTCGCGATCAGTTGTTCATATTCGGCAGCAGACATCAGTTCGTCCAGTTCGGAAGGATCAGAGATAGAGATCTTGATCAACCATCCGTTGCCATAAACATCTTCATTCACCAATTCAGGTTTGTCGTCCAGCTCGGCGTTTGCTTCGATCACTTCACCGCTAACCGGCATAAACAGGTCAGATACAGTCTTTACAGCCTCGATAGTTCCGAAAACTTCTTCTTTTGCAACTGTTTCCCCTTCTGTTGTAATATCGACGAAAACGATTTCGCCAAGTTCGCCCTGTGCATAATCAGTAATACCGACATAAGCTACATTGTCTTCTACACGGATCCATTCATGATCTTTTGTGTACTTTAAATCTGCAGGAAAATTCATAATCTTAGTGTTTTTATTAGATGAATAAATAGATATAACTTAAAAATGATGCAACAAAGGTACATATAAATCCGAGACAAAACCCAGCATATACCTGCATAGGCGTATGTCTTTCCAAAAAGATACGCGAAGTGCCGACCAGCCCGGCAATCACGATCACGGCGATAAAAGCCCAATAAGGATTCATCAAGTGGATACGCGCCACCCCCATAATGCCGCCCAGCAGACCGCCGACACCGATCGCATGGGCGCTGATCTTCCAGAAAAAGTTAATCAGCAAAGCCAGTATCAATGCCACACAAGCCCCTAAGAGCAAAGAAATAAACCAGAATGGCAACATCATCTTATACATGTAGAAGGCGCAGACCATGATCGAAGTGATAAAGATCAGGTAAGGCACCACCCGCTCATGACGGTCGGACAATTCCATATCGACTGCCGCCCCGTTTTTCACCATCATCAAGATGAATGCTCCGGGTATGACCGCCGTCGACAAGAAAGCGCCGCCGGCCAGCAACAGCTTCATTGTCGGCGGATAGATCGCCAGATAGGTGAAGGAGAGTGCCAGCACGACACCATACGTCACCATCAGCAACGGATGAAACATCCCGGATATGATATTTGCAAATAACTTCATAACGCTTCAAATTTATATTTCTTTTCTGAGCCGTGCAACCGGAATGCCCAGTTGTTCGCGGTATTTGGCTACCGTACGGCGGGCGATGATATAGCCTTTTTCCTTCAGGATGGAGGCCAATTCCTCATCGGTAAGCGGTTTGCGCTTATCTTCGCCATCGATATGCTCTTTCATAATCTTTTTCACCTCGCGGGTGGAAATTTCCTCACCACTGTCGGTCTGCATCGATTCGGAGAAGAAGTATTTCAGCGGATAGATACCGAAATTCGTCTGCACGTACTTGCTGTTGCTCACACGCGAGATGGTCGAAATATCATATCCGGCCCGTTCCGCCACATCTTTGAGGATCATCGGACGCAGGGTTGCTTCGTCGCCGGTCAGGAAGAAGTCGCGTTGCAGGAGGATGATTGTCTCCATCGTACGCTGCAAGGTTTCCTGGCGTTGGCGGATGGCATCGATGAACCACTGGGCGGAATCGAGTTTCTGCTTTACGAACTGGACAGCCTCCTTCATCTTGGATGTCTGGTTTGCCTTGTTGCCGGCATAGTCCTGAAACATCTCGGCATATTCGCGACTGATGCGCATATCGGGAATTCCCCGGTTATTCATGCTCAGGATCAACTCTCCATTGACGGCTTCGACCACAAAGTCGGGAATCACCTGGCTCAAAGCTGTCTCCATAGAACCGCCCCAGCTACCGCAAGGTTTAGGATCGAGGGTCGTTATTTCGTGAATGGCTCTTTTCAGGGCTGCTTCGTCTATATCCAATCCACGGATAATCTTATCGTAATGCTTGCGGGTAAACTCTTCGAAATAGTCGGTCAGCATGCGGATTGCTAACTCCGTATCGGGCGTTTTCTCGCGACGGGCCAGTTGTAACAAAAGACATTCCTGCAAATTACGGGCGGCTACGCCTGCCGGGTCGAAATCTTGTATAATGGTAAGGACTTCGCTGATCTCTTCTTCCGTCACGTCCTGTCCCGCCTGGAATACCAGGTCATCTGCAATAGCAGAGAGGTCACGGCGCAGATATCCGTCGTCGTCTATATTTCCGATAATATACTCGCCGATCTTCACCTGTTTCTCAGGCAGGTCGCGCAAGCCAAGTTGCTGAAGCAGATATTCGTTGAGGGACTCGCTGACTGAAAAGGGCACGTCTTCTTTCCGCTCGACACGCTCGCTCAGTTCGCGGAGTTTGTAATCGGGAATATCGTCTTCACTCATATAATCGCCTAAAGAGAGGTCGGTATCGCTCTCCGTTCCTCCATCCATATCGTTAGATGCCAACTCATCTCCCCCTTCGTCAGTACGGTCAAAGTCGTCAGTAATCTCCTTCCCTTCTTCCAGCGCCGGATTATCCTCCAATTCATGCTTCACGCGTTCCTCCAGCTCGATAGCCGGAAGTTCCAGAAGCCGGATCAACTGGATCTGCTGGGGAGAGAGTTTTTGCTGTAACTTTTGTTGTAACTGTTGCTTCAACATAATCAAAATCAATAATGGCAGGACAACCAGCGGGCCGCCCAATGTTTAGAACATGCAAATATAACTTTTTACCCGGAATGAGCTCGCTATTCAATATATAATAGTTCTAAAGGAGACTGCAATCTATTACCTGTCAGATACAAACTAAATACGGATTCATTGTATGAACCGCTCCCATAAATAAGCCTGAAACTATAATTCTTCGCGAAAGCCTTTAAAAATCAAAACTATTTCCTATTTTTGCAAAGAGCTAAAGATTCTGATATGACTCTTAAAACATCGCCATACGAACAGTTGACCCGGGAAGAATTAATACAACTACTGGAAGCCAGGGATAATGAACCGGATAGAAACAAGGTTCGTACACCCTTCGAAGCACCCGCCATCAAACGCATTATCTCCGAAGTACTGGTCATTCTCTTTAACGAAGAGAAGGATCCGATCGGAAAAGCCATGCGTGTATTGCTGGACTACTTCAATGCAGATTGGGGCTATGTCGCTATCTTCGAGGAGGACGGACAGACTGCCAACTTCATCTGCGAGGTGATGAGCGAATGGGTAAAAGTTCCGAAAGACGACCAGAGCAAACTGACTTACGATACGATCCCCTGGATTATCGATACCGTCAGGGACGGCCACGACATCGTGCTGGGCGATATAGCCATGCTGCCATCCGAGGCTGCCACAGACAAGGCTTTGCTGACCGAACAACAATTAAAATCCATGTTGATCATACCGCTGACTTTCCATAACAAGGTGCAGGGGTTCATCGGTTTCGACTCGGTGCGGATACGCCGCTTCTGGACTATAGCGGAAGTCGAGGATATGCACCTTACGGCCAGTATATTCTCCATCATCATCGAACGCTGGCAGACGAACAACAACCTTGAAGAGTCAAGAAAACGTATTTCCCAACTGAGCACGAAATTCCAACAGTTTTTCAACAACCTGCCGATCGGAGTGGAACTGTACGACTCGGAAGGTTATCTGATCGACGTAAACGAGGCCGACTGTAAAATCTTCGGCACCAAATATGGCCAGTTGATAGGAGCTAATTTATTCAGGAACCCGTCTATCCCAACCAAGATTCTCAACCAGATATCAAAAGGGAAAACCTTCAACTTTTCGTTTGCATACGATTTCAATATTATACGGGATACCGGATATTATTCTTCCTCCTTTTCCGACCAGATTAAATATTTGCTGGTAAAAGGAATCAGTTTGACCGACCATGAATTCAGGCATATCGGTTACCTGTTTTTCATATCCGACGAGACAGAAAAGCAACAGGAGAAAGAGCGGACACAAAACAATCTGGCGATCCTCAAAGCGGGTCTCCTTTCCGGCCATTCCCTGGTTGCCGAATATGATATAGAGAAAAAGGAGCTATACGTCGACCCCTTGCTGAATGAAGCGGGAGAAAGCAACAAGCTTTTCAATTACCTGAGAAACAACAAGCACATGACACTCGAAAACGTACAACAGATTGTCCGGACAACCGATAATGTCAACCAATTGTTCCAGGTAATAAACGGAGTGCAGGACCATTGCAGTTTTATATGCCGTACCGTTATCGAAAACGAAACAATCTGGATACGTATTAATGCACAGGCTTACAAAATAAAAGGGTGTAAACAGCTAAACAAAATGGTTTGCCACGTAACCGACATAACCGAGGAGAAGCTGCTGGAAGAGAAATTGTATCATGCAGAATATGAGACCCGGCAGTCGGAACTGGAAATACAGAAGGTACGCGAAGCCGACAAACTAAAATCGGCATTCCTTGCCAATATGAGCCATGAGATCCGGACGCCGCTCAACGCTATAATCGGCTTTTCCGGCATTCTGGCAGAGACGGAGGAAAAAGAGGAAAAAGAAGAATTTATCAAGATAATCAACAAGAACAGCGACCTGCTGCTCCGGTTGATCACTGACATCCTGGACTTCTCGAAAATAGAATCGGGCATTCTGGATTACTCGCTTACCGACGCCAGCCTGAAAGAAATATGTTACGAACAGCATCAGGTCCATTCGTTGAAAATGCCCGATGGGGTCGAACTGATCTGTGACTTCGACTCCTTACCGGATATTACCGTCCATACAGACCCTAAACGAATCACTCAGGTAATTTCAAACCTGATTTCTAACGCAGCCAAGTTTACAGAGAAAGGTTGCATCACGCTCTCCTACCGCATTATGGAAGGGCGCGTCCTGGTTGAAGTAACCGATACAGGCATCGGAATCTCCCCCCAAAACCAGCATACGATCTTCGAACGCTTTGTAAAAGTAGATTCATTCAAACAGGGTACCGGTTTAGGACTTACCATCTGCAAAACCATTATCGAAGCACTCAACGGGACAATCGGCGTAGACTCCAAACCGGGAGAAGGATCACGTTTCTGGTTTACATTGCCTTATAACGGATAGCTTCCCAGGTTTGCAACAGGACGGAAAGAAGGATCAATCCCAATCCGGCATAAAAAGCGAAGTTTAACTCTTTTGCCTCTCCGAAAAAAAGCATGGCAAGGATAATGCTGTAGACAGGCTCCAGGTTATAACTCAGATTCACGGTAAAGGCGGAAACCTGCTTCAGCACCTGTATCTGCAACAGGTAAAGCCCTATCGTGCAAACCAATGCAAGCAGCAGCAGATAAAGGAAATTTGTCATCCCCGGCAGGATTGTCCCGACCGGAAAGAAATGCAGATAAAACGGAAGCAGGCAGGTCAATCCCAGAAAACCGCCAATCATTTCGTAGAGCAACATCATGCTGGAAGCATGCCGCACGCCCACTTTCTTGTTTGTGATAGTAAAAAGAGCAGCCAGCGCCGATGATATCACGCCGATAATAATTCCTGTCCGGTAGCGTGTATCGAACTGAAAGATCAAAACAATACCGCACACGGCCACCAGACTGAACAAGATCTCTTTAACGGAAAGACGTCGTCTGATTATCAGCGGCTCCAACAACGCCGTAAAAAAACCGACCAGTGAAAAGCAGACCACACCGATCGAGACGTTTGCCGCCTTGATACTCCCGTAGAAAAACACCCAGTGAAGTCCTAACAGCAAACCTGTCCCGGCGATCTTCAATACTTCACGAAAAGGGACCCGTTTTAGTTTCCCACTACCCCAAAGAATCAGGAAAAGCATAACTGCAGCCAAAAGCATCCGGTACCAGACGAGCAATCCCTCGTTCAGCGTGACCAGTTTTCCGAACAGGCCGGTGAAGCCTGCCAAAAGAATGGAAATGTGCAGTTTTATAAATGCTTCCCTCATCAGAAATAATACATCACAAGTCCCAGAATGCGGTGGTTCGTCACCGAATGTGTATCTACCACTTTGCCGGAAGCCATATCCGTATCGCCGTACCAAGCTGTCGACGGCATATATTCAAGGCCGATCTGCCAATGCGGCAAGTTGTACGTAAATGCGATATTGGTAGAAAGCAACTGGTCAATATCCAAGCCCATACCATATTTAACAGGAGAGACCAACGCATCAGACGTTCCCAGGTTCTTGGTATAACCGGCAAAGAAATGTCCTTTCCATTTGATTCCATAGGTGAAATTCACCCAGGAAGTGGAATGGCGGTAAGGCGTATATTCCTGCTCGCCGTTGTCCGGATTAATCGAGCTGATGCCGTAACCGCCAATCAATGCAGTGTGATCCAGGCTGGAAGCGATCAGACTCTTAGCTGCAAAAGCATAATTCCGTCCGGTATATTTGACATGCGCTTCGTATGAAAGAGCTGTCATGCGCTCATTCACCTTATAAGTCTTTTCATCCCAGACAGACGAGGTGCGAGGCTTCAGTGAGATCAAATGAATGCCGGCACCTGCCAACCAGCCATTGCCGGACGTATAATCCGCACCGATATAGAACTCCGGCACGCAACTGTTCTTGATATATTCCTCACTCATCCCGTTCGGTCCGCTCGAAAGGTATTGTAATTGCCAGATAGCGGAAGCCGTCAGCTTCACCTTCCCGGCTTTATACTGATAACGCAATTGGGGACTGCGGTTGAAAGGTTGGAAAGGCGCGCCTGTCGAGAGATTCAACATATCAGGGAAAACGCTTCCGAAAAGAGGATGCCAGGTATGCCCGATCAGCACCTGGCTCCGATCCCAGTCCAATGCCACATACGCCTGCCGGACGCGTAGCATCGTATTACTGGATGAAAAACCGCCAAAGTCTACTTCTATCTTAGCGCTTGTCCGGGCCGATCCGACATTCGGACCGGTCATATCCAAACCCAACCGGGAAGTAAACGTGTAGAAACTGCCGTTAGGACTGGCGTTCAAGTCCTTCCCGTCAGGATCCGGCTTTTTATCCAATGGAAACAAATAGAAGTTTCCGTCTATCGGAGCCATGTTAGCCCGAGAGTTATAGAAGAGGTCACCACGGACAAAACCGTAGAACTTATAGGTGAAATCTTTCTTCTGCGCTGTCGCCGGAAAGAGCATACAGATGCCTGCCAGCAGTAATATCAGCTTTTTCATATTTGTCGTTTGTTATCAGTTTACAGAGTTGGCCGCAAAGATATATATTTTCCGGTATTTCATTTGAAGAATGGAATATTATTTGTTACTTTGCTTCCAAGTTGTAAGCCCTAATGGCTATTTTGATTAATAATGTAAACGACATAATAACATCATGGAAAGTAAAAAGTATTTATTGCAGGAGAAAGATATTCCTACAGCCTGGTACAATATCGTGGCTGACATGAAGAATAAACCACTTCCTCCGTTAAACCCTAAAACAAAAGAGCCACTGAAGCCGGAAGACCTCTATCCGCTGTTTGCCAAAGAATTAGTTCATCAGGAAATAAACCAGACAGACCCCTGGATCGAAATCCCGGAAGAGGTTCGCGAGATGTATAAAATCTGGCGTCCGACTCCGCTGGTTCGTGCTTACGGACTGGAAAAGGCATTGGATACACCGGCCCATATCTATTTTAAAAACGAAAGTGTCAGCCCGGTCGGTTCACACAAGTTGAACTCAGCCATTCCACAAGCATATTTCTGTAAGAAGGAAGGCGTGACGAATATCACAACCGAGACAGGTGCCGGACAATGGGGAGCATCCATGGCTATGGCAGCCAAGCATTTCGGATTGGAACTGGCCGTTTACATGGTGAAGGTCAGCTACAACCAAAAACCTTACCGCCGCTCCATGATGCAGACATTCGGAGCCGAAGTGGTCGCATCGCCGAGTATGAGTACACGCGCCGGACGCGACATCATCACCAAGCATCCGAACTACCAGGGCAGTCTGGGTACAGCCATCTCAGAGGCAGTCGAACTGGCTATGCAAACCCCGAACTGCAAATATGTGCTGGGCAGTGTCCTGAACCACGTAATGCTCCACCAGACAGTTATCGGTTTGGAAGCCGAAAAGCAGATGGAAATGGCTGGGGAATATCCGGATGTTGTCATCGCTTGCTTCGGTGGCGGTTCTAACTTCTCCGGTATTGCATTCCCGTTCCTGCGCCATAAGCTGATACAGGGTAAAGATATCCGCATCGTTGCAGCAGAACCGGCATCTTGCCCGAAACTGACGCGCGGACAATTCCAGTACGATTTCGGTGACGAAGCCGGCTATACTCCGCTCCTTCCGATGTTCACATTAGGACATAACTTTGCTCCGGCCAACATCCATGCAGGAGGTTTGCGCTATCACGGTGCAGGTTCTATTGTCAGCCAACTGAAAAAAGACGGGTTAATGGATGCAGTCGACATCCAGCAATTGGAAACATTCCAGGCTGCCACCCTGTTTGCACAGAGCGAAGGCATCATCCCTGCTCCCGAATCATCACACGCGATTGCCGCTGCCATCCGTGAAGCCGAACAAGCCAAGCTCGAAGGCAAACCGCGTACAATCCTGTTCAACCTCTCCGGTCACGGACTGATCGATATGGCCGCTTACGACCAGTATCTGGCAGGCGACCTGACAAACTACGAGGTCACAGATGCAGATGTAGAAAAGAATCTTTCCGAGATAGAGAAGATCATCAAATAAATATGAAAATGGCGCTAATAACAGGGACTCACGTCTTTTGTTATTCGCGCCATTTACGATGTGTCTATGAAATATTCTAACTTAGGTATTATGAGAAAATGTCATCATAACTTGCTGCCGGAGCAACAAGATTCTGAACATTTAAGCTAAAATTCTTTTTCTTCTGATCCCACATGCCGTATGTGGTGTTGATTTCCCCCGTTTCCGCATTATATGTATAAATTGTCTGATAATAGGGGACCCATGTTTCCTTACCCTTATTCCAGCGATATGCCTTTTTCTCTGACACTTTGCCGTCTTCATTGTAAGAAAACTCATACTTAAATTCCTTACTCAAAAGCCCATTGTCGTTTAAGAAAATGACTTTTGAAATAACTTTACCATTCTCTTCCTTCGTATCATACATATACTCTCTGGGAGAGGCTGCGCTCATTGCAAGATTACATAAAAACATAACTGCAAGAACTAAAATGCTTTTACTTAAAACTGATGTTTTCATATATTTATTACTCTAAGATTACTTTCAAATTGCAGTGCAAAGGTAGAGAGTAAACCGGAACCAAACAAACATTTGCTTACATATTGTCAGCAATTATAGCTTATTTAACAATACTCAACCTTTTATTCACTATTCAACCATAAATCAGCTTACATATTGTAAGGAAAGAGCAGACCAACTCTCTTAAATCAGGATTCGTCTTCTTTAAATTCGAGAATATCCGCCGGTTGGCAGTCGAGCTCCTTACAGATTGCTTCAAGAGTAGAGAAGCGTATAGCTTTGGCTTTACCCGTCTTTAAAATCGAAAGATTTGCCGGAGTTATACCGATACGATCAGCCAAATCGCCTAAGGCGATCTTCCGTTTTGCCATCATCACATCCAAATTCACTATTATAGCCATATCTTACTCCTTTGATTCTTCATTAGTTACAATATTATCTATTTCACTATCCGTCTTTTCCGGAATTTGCCAAGCCGGAGTCTTCAGGCTTCGGCTCAAAAAATAGATGCAGACAGCAGACACTATTATACTTAGAGAGAAAAGCCCGGCAAAAGGCATCACTCCTGTCATTTCATACACAGAATGTTTATCCGGGTAATAAATTACAAGCAAAGCCAGGAGAGCGGTCACAATCATATTTGAAAGAACGCACAGTCCCAAACTGCCGGACCGGTAATAAAGGTATCCCCAAAGCAATCCGAACAAGAAAAAAGAGATATTATGTCCCGGGTGAATAACACCGAATATCAAGGCTGAAATTAAAATCGCATATTTAGGCGCCAAGTCTTTTTTCCCGAGCAACGAACTAAGTATAGCTCCCCTGTGCAACAACTCTTCGGTGACCGGACTAACTAAGATAAGGACACAAAGTCCAAACGAATTAAGACTGATATCCCTCAGGATATTCAAATGCTTATCCAGGTCTTTATAGCCCAGAAAATTGCCCAGACCATCCAGCCCGCTCGCAAAATAGAAAAACACGATATTCAGTATAACCGTCAGCAAGACTACTTTCATTGAACAGAATGACCAGCTCAAAGAGTCGAAATGAACGAACTTCTTCGACAGTATATACCAGATAAAAAACAAACAGCCCAAAAGCAGCCCCGATATAGCCATATAGGTTATAGCAAGGGATTCCTCCATAAAAAAGAAGAATGGAATACCCAGGAGAACCCCAAGAAATACAAATCCGATCTGGGCAAGCAACAGTTTTACGATTCTTTCCATACCTATTACTTCTTTGATTCTTCGTTAGTTGACTCTACAGATGCAACTTCTTCCGCCAATACAGGATCTTTCCAAAAGGGAAGTTCCCGCATTCGATTCAGATAATATGAACCTCCGGCCAGCAAAAGTGCCCCCACTAACAGGAACCATCCTTCCGGTGCAACACCTGACATATCCGCAAGACTCTGAGCATCCGGATAACAGATTGTAAGTGCAGTGCTGATTCCATTCAACATCACATGGATAATCATACAAATCAGCAGGCTACCGGATTTATAATAAATACGGCCTAACGCCATTCCCAAGAAAAAAGCATAAAGTATCTGGGCCGGGTTCATATGAATAATGCCAAAGATTAACGCAGAGATCAAAACCGCATATCGCCAGGATAACTTTTTCAGCAAAAGGCCTAATATCGCCCCACGGAACAACAATTCCTCCGCAACCGGCCCCAAGACTACGATGCCCAACACCCCCAAAGGATTAAAGCTCAAATCCATAAACTGGTCTTCCATCACATTCGGCAAATCGACCTGTTCGTTCAACCAGGTGGCAAAGAAATAAGCTCCCAGCCCGTAAGCAATCATCCATGATAGCACAGAGACCGACCGGATCGACCAAGTATACTCATTTATACGTATATAATCTTTCTTAAACAAATACCAGATCATCATCAAAGAAGCCAGGACCAGCGCAAACGCCAGCATATAGGTTTTATCCAGGAAAAACATCGCCGGTAAAGCCAGCAATCCTCCAAGAAATTGAAATCCTATATAAATCAATACTAACTTAATAATCGTTTTCATATTTCTTCCTCCTAAACCGTTAATTCCTGTTCTTCTTTCAATTTAACTCCCAAAGCAAATATTTCGGCAAAAAGGCCGAACAAAAGTGCAATAAAGAATGTCCGGAATTTGAATGCGAAATCGGCTATCGAATAACCCGGAAAAGCGATTCCACTCTGCTTCAGCAAGAAATAATGATCGATTCCGGAAAACAAATTCTCCAAAACACCCACCAGCACCAGTGCAATGCAAATAACACGAAGCCTCCGGATATTCGGACGTATAAATATTTGCTGCCGCTGTACGTCACGGATAAAATAAGCAAAAGACAACAAAGCCCAAATTCCTAAACCCAAGATAACCGGAGTCCCGATAAAACCCATAAGTACAGAAACAAGCTGATAGGTGTCAGATGTCTTATGCGCCACAGTAACAGCACTCAACTGATAAGGGAACTTATCACCGGACGATAGTTGCAATGTATCCGGAAAGATATTACCGGCCAATGGCTTCAGATCCAGATTCACCCGATGTATCTCCTCACCATCTTTCTGCTCAATCACATCATGTGAAGCCTCCGACCACCCTTCTGCAAATTCCAGAAGACCATTACCGATAGACAAAATATAACAGACTCCTAACAGGATGCAAAACAACCGAATACTATTTTTCATTTCATTCCTCCTTTCAAACCGTTAAGTCCTGTTCTTCTTTCATGCGTAAACCAATTGCAAAAATCTCTGCTATGACTAAAACGAATACTGCAGCAATCAATGCCTGATAATCAAACGGATTTCCTTCAAAGGTTACAGAAGCCTGCTTAGACATATAATTAATGACAGTAGAAACAACAGCATGACCTCCCAACAAATAAGCGATCCATCTGAACAAAGTGATATTCTTCCACACGAAAACCAAGCCTTTATTTATATTCGAGATAACAACGATAAAAAGTATGCCTGCAATCAAAAGAATATTCATATCAACAGCTTGGACAGTTGTTTTTGCAAAAAAGCTATTCTGCGTGGCATCCGTATAAGCCGTGCCTTTGCCCATCTCATAACATAGCTGTATCGCATCCATATTATTCGAGAAGAGAGCTATAACGCAAAGGATGATCAACAAAGCACACAAGGAGTTCAAATTCCGTTTCATTCTCAGCTACTATTAAATTGTCAACTCCTGTTCCTCCTTCATCTTCAAGCCGATTGCGAAAATACGGCCTACCAACAAAGCGATCAGTCCCATAATCAGCGTCATTGACTGGAAGTCACACCAGAAATTATGCTCATAGCCTTCCAGTTCGAAGAGGCGGGCGGCAGCCCAATAGTTCATCAACATATAAGCCTGTGTCAGCACAAAGGAGATCAGCAGGTTACGACCGATGCGGTTCAGGCGGCGTACATTCACCCAATCGAATATCACCTCATGATTAATCGCATTGATCAGTTTGTAGAACTGAGTGATTGCTTTCACGATAAAGAACAGGCCGATCAAGACAAGAAAACTACCGAACTGCGTAAAGCCGGTATCTTTTGTTTTCGCCCAAACCAACGTTTTGATATGCGAAGCCGGATACCACTCCTGATCCTTCTGATTAAAGACCTTATCAGAAGTGGCAGCCAAAGACTTCGGCCATAAATTAAGAGCCAGCGGACTCATTATTTCCGTCGTGATATTTGCCGTTCCTTGTCTGTGAGCCTCTTCCACCTGCGACATTCCCATCTTGAAACCATCCACAAAAGCGTTGCCCATCGAATAGATAGTCGGCACCAAAGACAACCCGACGAAGAAAAATATCAATACACAGATCAGATTCAATTGCTTTTTCATAACTTATAGCCTTTTTGTTAGAAGAGAGTGTGTTTTATTATAAACCTTTTATATCAAACGGCATACGGGCAATCACGCCGGATTCCGTTTTTGCTCTCTGGATAGTGGAGTAGAGATTGAATTGTTCTTCGCCCATAACAGACTTAACCATCGAAACCTTTACTTCGTCCATCTTCTTCTCCATGAACTTGGTGAAGAAATCTTTCGGACCGTCGGCAACCGTTACGGAGTAATCAGTCAATTCAGCCAAAGAAGCGGCCTCTTTAATAGCATCATCCATACCGCCTAACTTATCGACCAAACCTCTTTCCAAAGCCTGTTCGCCTGTCCAGACACGGCCTTGTCCGATTGAATCGATCTCTGCCTTTGTCATACCGCGACCATCGGCGCAACGGGTCAGGAACAAATCATACGTTTGTTCGACGCCACGCTGGATCAATGCTTTTTCATCTTCGCGCATCGGACGGGAGATGTCGCCCAAGTCAGAATACGTATTGGTTTTTACGATGTCGGTCGTGACACCCAGTTTGTCAAATGTTCCGGTAAAGTTACGGACTACGCCGAACACGCCGATCGAACCGGTCAGTGTCGTACGTTCGGCAATGATCTTGTTTGCGGCACAAGAGATATAATATCCGCCGGAAGCAGCATAATTGCTCATCGAAACGACGATCGGCTTCTTTGCTTTCAGCTCAACAACCTCTTTCCAGATCTGTTCGGAAATATACGCGCTTCCGCCCGGAGAGTTTACGCGGAACACGACAGCTTTCACATCGTCATCATCTTTCAGCTTGCGCAATTTCTTTGCCATTTCTTCGGAGATAACCTGTTCGTTTGCTCCGAAAGGAGAAGAAGAATCTTCGTCCCGGATCTCACCTTCGGCATAGAGGATTGCAATCTTATTCTTACTGTCTTTTTCTTTGACTTTGATTGAAGCGACTTTATCAACATCGGCTGTCTTCAGCTTGCCTTTCACGTCCTGTCCGGCCATTTCCTTTACTGCATTTTCCACTTCATAGCGGTAGCAAAGTTTGTCGGCCAACTTATAATCGACGGCATTCGTTGCCTGACCTGTTGCCAGACCTTCATTCAGGTATCGGTTCAGTTCGTCGGAAGAGATATTGCGGCTCTTTTCAATTGCAGATGTCATATTTCCCCAAACACTACCCAGAAGAGATGTAAGCTGCTCACGGTTAGCGTCGCTGAACTTTTTCAGAAAATAAGGCTCCACTGCACTTTTATAGGTTCCGACCTTAAAGATATAATGCTCAACCCCGATCTTTTCGGCAAGACCGGTATAAAAGAGGCCTTGTGAAGCAAGCCCGATAAGCGAAACGCTACCCTGTGGATTCAGGAATACGGAGTCGGCTACGCTACACAGATAGTAAGCGCCTTGCGTATAGAAGTCACCATAAGAAACGATAAACTTACCGCTACTCTTGAAGTCTTCCAGTTCGCGGCGGATTGCCTCAACTCCTGCAAAACCGGAAGAGAGGGAACCGGCTTCCAGATAGATACCTTTAATATTATCATTCGCCTTTGCACGACGGATCGCTTTGATCACATCCGGCACAGCGAGCTGACCGCTGCTCTCGCCCATCAGTTCGGAAAAAGGATTCTTAACCGACTGTTCTACCAACGTACCGTTCAAAGAGAGTTTGAACACGGTGTTCTTACCCGGCTTGTATTCGGAAGTACCGTCTGCACTGGCAGCTACTCCAATGATAAAGAAAATGGAACCCATCGTTACGATTCCCAGTGCAATCAGCACGCCCAGCGTGGATGCAAATACTGTTTTGAAGAACTGTTTCATAATGTTTTTATGTATTTGTAGTTTGTTTCTCAAATAATATTTATCGTTATTCGATATGCAAAAGAATATATTATTTTCGAGACTACCAAACTTTCTTATTGTTTTTCGATAAAAATATTATGAAACACAGGAAATATATATTGAAATGTAGGAACTAAAGAGGGAGGTACCTGCATAAGGAATAATGTGCTTGTTAAAAAGTTTTGAACTTGCAAATGATGATTTAGGGGTCTGTAGAGATGCACGGCCGTGCATCTCTACTCGTGCCGCAGGCTCTCTTTTGCCGTTCGTTTCAACGAACGGTTTTAAGGATTAGAGGCAAAGCCTCTTCCTATGTGGGCTTCAGCCCCTTTAATAAAGGGCTGTCGATAGGCATTTGAAAGGGGTTAAAACCCACAGAGGAATCCGGCAAAGCCGGGGGCTTATCAATCCGTTGATTGAAATCAACGGCAAAAGAGAGCCTACGGCATGGGGCAATGCCCCATTAAATGAACAAACCGTTAAATCATCATTTATCGCTCAATACAACTAAGTTGCGGATCTACAAATCAAACCCTTCCGGCATAGTCATCCACCGTATAATTGAGGAATTGGTTAAAGGGATGCAACAACTTAAAATCGGCAACCGCCTTATCCATCCAGTCGGGAGCGAAGAAGAATTCGTCCGGTTTGTAAGAGGCGACACTAAAATCTTTATGCCGGAGGATTTCATCGTATTTGAAATCGGAAGGATAGCCGGCAGGCATACGTTTCAGGACTTCACCTTCCATTACCGGATAAGTCTTCTTGAAAGCCGGCTTCTCCATGATTGCCACAAAGTCTTCTATATTCTCATAAATATCCTTGCGAAGGGCCTTCAACAAAGCCGGCGGCGGACACCAGACACCGCCCGAAAGCAAGCAACCGCCCGGTTCCAGATGAATATAGTAGCCGGCCCGCTCACTGCTTCGTCCTCCGCAAGAAGCCATATAGGCAGCAAAATGAGTCTTGTAAGGAGTCTTATCCGGAGAGAAACGGATGTCCCGGTAGATACGGAACAGGCAATCCTTTGCTTCCAATCCGGCAACCTCCGGATCAAACAGGGCAATCCGGTTGATCAGTTGTTGAACTTCGTCGATAAAGCCCTTGCGAAGAGCATCATAACGATCTTTGTTTGCCTGAAACCATTCCCGGTTATTGTTCTGACGCAGCTCCGTCAGGAATTGTATTATTTCTGCATTCATACCTTAATATATAATATATCGTTAAAACATAAATCCAAGATTCATATAAAACTGCAAGCTCGAGTTGCGGTTAGACATCCCGAACGTCGCGCTCAACGGCCCGGCAATACTGTTATAAGCATATCCCAGACTGCCTCCCCAAAGGCTTCGCCCTTTCAGCAAGTGGAAAAAGTCGCCGTTATGGAGACCATAGTTACCGGTCAACGTGATATAATTGTTACCGGCAATACGCTGCCGCAACTGCAAGCGGGCAATGACAACCGAATTATCCAATATCTCCGTATGGCTAATGCCGGCAAAAGGCAACTGGTGAGCCACATAGCGCCCAAACACCTCCCCGCCTGCCATATTCAGGAACGGATAAGCCGTGTTTCCGCCGATCAGGACACGCCCGTAAAGCGCCGGTAAAAGACTCAGCCGCGAGCTGATGGGGCAAACCGTCATAAACTTCAGCCCGAGAGCCGAGAAAGGGGAACTGCCATTATATTTCACAAAATTATCCGTATACAAAGAATAATCAGCCTCCAGGGAAACACCCTTGTTCGGGAAATAGCGCCGGTCGAGCGTCTCGAGATGCGCCGTCGCAAAATAGCTCAGGAAACTCTCCGGCCGTACATCATACTGCTCGCTGTTTCCCGTATAAAGAAATGAGTTATAATTGAAATACTCATACCGAATACCGGCTTGTATCTTGAAGCTCAGCCAGTTCATATCCGAGTAGGCAAACTCGGCCATGTGGTGTGTATAGGTCGTGTTAAACCGTTTGTCGCCCTTCTCATAAATATCCAGATCGTTATAACTGAATTTATAAGACAGGTTGAAGTTACGGAGCGGAGAGCGTTCGATCGAGTAATCCAGCCTGGCCGAAGAGATCTTGCTTCCCACACGGCCGGTGAAAGCAAACCCGGAATGGTTCCGCTTGCCCTTATGATAAGTCGCGTTGAGCAATACCCCGATAATCTCTTCCGTATCGAAGCGTACTCCCAGGTTCACCGAGCTTTCCGATTTCGGCTGCAACGCCAGGATAAGGTCCTGCTGGTTCTCGCCTGCGAATTTGTAATTCACATACGCGTATGCATTTGTCCCTACCAATATGGACATGGCTTTCCGGAGCTCTTTCAACGTGATGCGGCTATTCTCCTTCAAGCCGCAAATGCGGTGCAACCAACCGATATCCCGCGGATCGGCGCCATCAAAACGGATATGGCGGATATCGAACGTATCGGCAGGCAGAACCGGACGGTGCTGCTGCCGGGAGGCCAGAACGGGTGGCGTATAATCATCCGGAAGGCCGATCTTCCGTTTCAAGGCAATAATCTCGTCCCAACGGCGGCGGGCATCCATCTCTCCCCGCTGCATCATCGTGTCGAGAGCGGCAGTAGCAAAGCTGGCCGAACGATACGGCTCCATATCCGGCCGGAAAAGCAAGTCCGTCCGGTCACGGTTACGGGCATATTTATCATATCCGTGCAAGGCGATGATCTGCGTCACGATATCTCCGGGCGAATGCAGGCGGTCGAAGGTACGCAGGTCGCTGGTTGCCAGGTCTACGCCGATAATGATGTCGGCTCCCATCGCAAGCGCGACATCCACCGGATAGTTGTTGTTCAATCCGCCGTCGACAAGCACCATACTGTCGAGCCGCACCGGGGTAAAAACCGCCGGGATCGCCATACTGGCACGCATGGCAAGCGGAAGGCTGCCTTCGTGAAACACATAGTCCTTGCCGCTGACCATATCCACGGCCACACAGGCAAAAGGTATCTGGAAGGTATTGAAATCGACCGAGTCATGGTAACCCATCGTCAGATCGGAAAACAGGTTCTGCAGATTTTGTCCCTTTACCACGCCGTCGATCACACGGTCTTTCTTTTCACGGCCGAAAGGCAGGGAAAGGATATACCGTTCGGCTTTCTCCTTCTCGGGGAAAAACAGGTGGCTGCGCTTCACCTTATCGCTAAGCAGCATCTGCCAGTCCTGCGACTCCACCATCTCTTTAATCTCATCCGGGCTATATCCGATTGCGTACAGTCCGCCGACAATCGCTCCCATACTGGTCCCAGTCACAATATCGACCGGTATGCCCGCATCCTCCAGTACTTTCAACACCCCGATATGCGCCACACCTTTCGCTCCGCCACCGCCCAACACGACAGCGACCTTCTTGCGCTCCCCCGCCATCGCAGGCCACACAAGCAGAAACATGAGCAAAAGAGACAGGATTTTCTTCATCATTGCAAACATACTCATCATTTCGTTAGTACACAAGCAGCAGGAGTACTAAAAGATGAATTTGCATAAACTATCTCTTCCCTAAGGAGAAACTAACTCAAAACTCCCCATCCACTAATTCATGGACAGGCAGAAAGTAACAATTGGGTGTACACCGTATCAGCGATACCATGTAGGGCCTATTGCAAATACCCTGTACATCGTATAAAGGATAGATTGTACAGGGTATTGTCACTCCTTGCTTACTTACGGATTAGTTCATGCCTTGGTTTGGGTTAGTTTATGGTGATATGTGAGTTAGTTTATAATATAAGAAAAACTGAACCTGTAAATGATGATTTATCGGAATATTTTATATCGACCGGTGGTAACTCCTTCCCCTCTTGAGAGGGGGCAGGGGGTGTGTGAATTTTCTTTGATAGACAGAAAGATAACACACCCCTTATCCCCTCTCAAGAGGGGATAAAGATACTCCCGACGCTATGTCACAAATACGAAATACACCGCTAAATCATCATTTATAGGTTCAAATCTGCAAAATACTGAACGACCTACACTTAGCCAAACAGTCCGTTTTAAGCAGAAAAGAACTGTTTGTGACAGCAAAATGGCGGGTTTGTGACGGCAAAATGACAGCAAAGACAAATCTGGTATCAGGGTAAGTGGTTAGAGGTAAACGCATTGCGCAATTTAGTGTCGGCGTGTCGGCACTTTCGCTCATTTTGCATATAGAAATTATATTAAATGCCAAGTCAGTGCCGGGTCAAGCCTGATTAATGCCGAGTTAATGCCGGGTCACGCAATACGGATATCCGGTTATTTATTTAATAAACAACCAATTGTACAGAATCAGTGCCGGGATGCCGGGTCTTTCGTCAAATTTGTATATGTAAAATTATTTATTTCAAATAGACTAACATCAATACCGGGTTGTCGTCCTCCGTCAATCCTTTCAGTTGAGGATGTTCCAGAATGGCTGGATTCTTTTCCGCTTCTTTCATGATGTCTCCTACTTCCCACACCGAGAGCAAAACATTCTTTTCCGGAGAAGTGGCCGGACGCAAAGGCAATGCGCCGGGGAAATCGTTCTCTATGCGGCCACCGGGAATCGAAAAACAGTCCTTGGCCTTTTTGTCATAAAGAACCATGTAACGTTCGCGGGCTTTCTCGCCCGCCCAATAATTGTAAGGCATGAAAAGCAGGGAATCCGTTTCGATCACCTGGTTGCGGATGTAAGGGGCGCCTACTGTTTTAAAGGCATTCCAGTCTCCGTCGCACGCTTCCATACGACAATCTATCGGTATTGAATACTTGCCCAGATCAATGATATAGCGCGGTTGGAGTTCATCTTTCGTTACGACAAACAGGGTATCACAATAGTATTCCTTGTAGCAGACCATGTCTTCATAACGGAACATATACCGGTCAGTTCCGCTCATCATTAACCACCGAGTTCCGCTTTTAATCTCAAACAGGTCGGAGCGATAAAAGGTATTCAATATCTCACATTTCGGGTTCGAGATATGAATACGCTCTTTCTGTTGCCCGCTACTGTTAAGCATAAAGGTCGCGAGCAAGCTATCATTCAACATAGCAAACTGAGACGCTTCCCTGTCGGGCGTCTTTATGGCATAAAGGGATTTTCCCGTCTCCATATCATACACATTTATCTTCCCGGAAGTCGTCAGCATAAAGATCAACCCGGAATCTTCATTGACGTCGATTTGCTGGAAGTAATTGAATTGTCCGGGACCTCCGCCCCGTGAACCGATTGTCCGGATAAACTTCCCGCCCAACGTATATTGATAGAGTACTGAATTACTCGACACGAACCAATACTTACCGGTTTTAACGACAGTCGCCGGATTTATAAAATCGATCAGGCAATTATCTTTCGTCTCCAACGGAACATATCGTACCGAGTCGGCAATATCGCTCAACTTTATTTCCCGTTCTACGCCGACTCCCGCTTCAAACGGAACTGCTATAGGATACTCCGGCTCTGCCGGCAGAACCGGTTCCGCTTCAACAACCGTCTGTTGTTCGGTCTTGTTGCCGCCACAGGCAGAAAGAGAAAGCGTCATACAAATTAGAAATAAATACTTATACATCACTGTTCTTATTTTAATGTTATTACTTGTAACACAGGATTATCATCCTCCAACAGATTCTCCATCGCTTTCTTTAGGGAACCTTTGGCCTGCGAAGGATTCACCTTTTCCAACAAGTATTCTGCCGAGATCATATTTATCAAAATCTTTTCATCTCCCCGAACAGGCATAAACGGAGTACCGCCTTCCAGATCATCTACAAATCCATCCTTTCCCATTTTGGAAGAACAAACCCGCAAGACTTTTCCCGCCTGCTTGTCATACAAGCCCAGACGCCATTCTTCCTGTTGGTAAAAACGGATATACAAATAAGAATTTGTTTCAAATAGATTCGTAAACGTGAAACGTTTCTTTCCTGCTTCTGTCGGTAAAACTCCGCCGACACCATTCTTCTTATCCAATGCGATCTTTGAGGGATCTTCTTTCTCATATTTAGCATAAGTCCCCAAATCCAATTCGTAAGCCGGAACCTTCTTCTTTCCTTCAATTCTGAATATTTGATTCTCAAACGGGTTCTTATAATATACATTCCCTTGATAATTATAAAACAAGCCATCCTCGAAAATGGACGGATAACGTTTCCCTTCCACATAATTAAACCGGAACTCTTTCAACTTCTTCCCCTCATCGTTCATCATTATCAAATCCACTCCTGTCCTATCTTTCGAGAATACATAATTTCCTGTATATTCATAGAGTCCATCGGGAGGAAGAAAAGCAAGGATTTGCCCTTTGATTTTAAAATCATACAGATATTTGCCTTCAAAAGAGAAAACGATTGCCTTCCCTCCTAAATAATCGGTTGCGATAATATGTTCTTTCGCCTCATCATAGACAACGGCAAGGATATGTTTCCGAAATTCCCCCGGCCCTTGCCCTCTTTTTCCGATCTTGCGGATATACTTCCCCTCTGGGGTAAACTGATAAATATGATGTCCATCACAAACAAACAGGTATTTGCCGGCAAAAGCCACCTTTAAATGAGTAGCTCCTTGATCCAACAGATTATCCGGTGTCGTTTCCAATGGAATATATTTTACACTTGTAGCAATTCTACTCAATGGTATTTCTTGCTTCGTCTCAACACCTTTGGCAAAAGGGATAATCGTTTGCGCCTGCGACTGCATACTACATACAAACAGGAACAAAGAAAACAAAATCTGCTTTTTCATCTGTATATCAATTATATGGCTTAGGTATTCCGTTTATTCCAGCCCTGCCTCTTTCAGCAGTTTCCGGACTTCTTCTTTCTCTTCTTTGGAGAGAGCGATCGTATCGAGTTTCGCTCCGCTTTTGTGTAGCGTTTTTTCCCTTTCCATGACTTTCTTCATTTGGGCTTGCATCTTTTCACGCCTCGCCCTTTCTTCTGCCGGCATCTCGGGCAGTTGGCTGACCAGTGCACGCAGGTCGGCAACAGTCAGCTTCGTTTTTTTGCCGTCGGGGGCCAGCATCGTCACTTCGTCGGCATTCCGGAAAAAGGCATCTTCGCAGACGGCTTCGAGGAAAGGACGGTAATTATACAAGTACTGTTGCGACTTATCCGTCTTCATATAGGCGGTCAGGTACGTATACTTTGCAAAAACGGTCTTTTGCAATATCTCTTCATTCCGAAACAAGTTAGGATCCACATCCCAATAATGAACGTTGATCTTATACAAGAAATTCAATTGAGTCGGATCTTTCTTCCACGCAGCATAATACAGGTGTTCAGCTTCCCTCCAACGTCCGTCACGTTCCAAAATATCCCCCCGCAAAGTGATCAACAGATTTGCAAGAAACTTTTTGGGCTGCATATTCCGTTCGGCCTGGTCGAACAAATCATAAGCCTGCCTGCGGTTATAAGTCTTCCCAATGGCCGCCCCATACAGCAAAGCCGTTTCCACGTCCGTCGAATCCAATTCATACGCTTTTCCCAACAATTCGACAGCGTTAAAAGCATGGCCGAACATATAACGGGCAGCCCCGCCATATTTCAGATTCAAAAAAGATGAATCACCTTCCGCCAGCAATCCGGTATAGACTGTATCCGCCTGCGAATATTCTTTCAACATATAAAGAGCCAGCCCTTTACTCTGCCGTATCTGTCTGTTTTCAGGATTATAGCACAACGCCGTATTGCACACCTGCAATGCACCTTTACCATCTCCGGTCTGAAGCAAGAGATTGACCAAGGAAGAGGCGATGCGCACATTCTCCGGATTCAGTTCCAGCGCACGGGAATAGAGTGAAAGGGCAATCAGCGTATTCGGCCCCGTGCCTCTTTTGATATGGCAATCCGCCAGGCCGGTCAGGATAGAGGGATTCTCTCCTTCTATGGAGGCAAGCACATGGTAGTGCTCCGTCGCCCTGCCGTAATCTCCCAACTGGTAATAGAGGCGTGCCAACTGGTAGTTGGCATAAAAGTTCATGCTGTCGGCATCCAGCACTTTGTGGTAACAACGTTTCGCTTCCGCTATCCTGCCAAAGTTTATCGCGTTCCGGGCAACAGCATTCAGGGCATCCACATTGTTCGTATCCATCTGCAAGCAATAGGAAAAGCATTGATATGCATCTTTATAGCGCAGCAAACCTTCGTAGGCCTGCCCGATGGCAGACATGGTGGCATAATCGGCCGAGTCAGCCGCAGTCAAGCTGTCGGCACGTGCAACAACCGCCTGGAATTGTTTCCTGTTGACCAATTCCTGGAGTGATAAACTCTGCGCCTGCCCCCAAAGGGACAGTGCGCAAAGGAACAGTAATAGAGAAAACTTACATTTCATTATCGTGTCGTATTTCGTTTTCCAAAACAAATCACTGCAAACGGAATGTCACAGGAACGGTATATTTCACAGCTACCGCCATACCATTCTGGACACCCGGTTCCCACTTAGGCATCGACTTGAGGACCCGGACGGCTTCGGCATCCAGCAAAGGGTCCACGCCCCGGATTACTTCTACATCGCTCAGGCTTCCATCCGCCCCTATGACAAAGGAGCAGGAGACACGACCTTGTATTCCGTTTTCCTGCGCCAGGACCGGATATTTGATCTTTTGTGCCAGGAACTCCAACAACGAATATTGTCCGCCCGGAAATTCAGGCATCTTTTGTACGACTGTAAAAATACGGCCGGAAGTATCGACTCCCTTTATCTGCATCCGGGATGCAGAGGGCTGCTTCTTATTGCCCAGCCGGAAAGTTACCGGCACCGTATATCTCACATTGACAACCTTCCCTCTCTGCTCGCCGGGCGACCATGCCGGCATGGCGTTTACGATGCGCAATGCTTCCATATCCAACGCCGGAGATACTCCCCGGATCACTTCCGCATCCGATATAGAACCATCTTTCCGGACCACAAAGGAGCAACTGACACGTCCTTCGATTCCTTCTTTGATCGCAGATTCGGGATATTTAACGTTGGATGCCAAGTACTTCAACAGCGCCTTTTGTCCGCCGGGATATTCCGGCATTTTCTCGACTACGGTAAAGACCTGGTTCTCGGCCTTCTTGATAGCCTCCAACTCTTCTTTAGAAAGAACATACTCTCCGCGTGTTTGAACCGGAGCTTCGTCGTTCACGACAGGAAGCAATTGCATGGGCTTACCCAACTGCATAGCCTCAGGCAGAAAGGCTTCGGCAAAAGAACTTTCCACCAGTTCGTCGGTGATACGTGCCAGAGCGTCTATATTACTGAAGATCAACAATCCTCCCACGATCGGTATAAAGATCAGATATTTCGCCCTGCCGATGCTGTGCGAACGCTTCTTGTTCATCATGCTGATCCGGTTCTTCAGATGCAGCATATTAAAGCTATTGGATAACGATGTCGCCGATTTGTCCGTATGGGCCAGCCCCAGCAGATGATACTGGTAGCTTCTGCTATCATACCCGGATTCGAGCACGGTGTCGTCTGCCAGATATTCCAGGTTATGGCGCACTTCCCTTTTCAACAGCCAGACGAATGGATTCACCCAGCAAACGATACAAATCAGCTCACATATTATCACGTCGATCGAATGCCATTGGTTGACATGCGTGCCCTCGTGCGTCAGGATTTCGTCGATCTCCTTATCCGAATGGCTACCGGGATGCAGGAATATCAGCCGGAAGAAAGAAAAAGGTCCGGCCGGCCGGTCTAAAATATGTACACGCGTATCATAAATCTGCATCACCGCCGATTTACGTGCCAATAATAAAATACTGCTCAACTGCACCAGGAAACGGAGCAACAAGGCAAGAACTCCACCCCAATACAGATAGGAAACACCGGAAAGAAGCAGGCCATGCCAATCGGTTTCAGGCACATTGTCGGGAGTGATCGTCGTTTCGGGTAAAATAGCCGAATACATCTGAATGACTTCCACCATCGGTTCCTGTTCCCGTATCCAGTCCTGAATATTCATCAGCGGATAAAGCAACGACACCCCAAAGAACGCCAACAGGATCGTACGGCGCAACTTGAAGAACGTGTCCCTGTAAAAGAACAGTCTGTAGAAGGCATAAAGGAGTACAAAGGCTACATTTACCTTCAAAAAGTAGGCAAATTCCGGTGTCATGGCATTACGGATTTAACGGTTTATTCTCGTCCTTTCTCAATCATGTCGATGATCTCTTTCAGCTCATCAGCCGAAATCTTCTGCTCTTTGGCAAAGAAGGAGACCATTTCCTTGTATGAGTTCTCGAAGTAGTTGTTCACCACACTTCCCATAAACGTCCGTTTATATTCTTCCTGTGGGATCAGCGGCCTGTATTCGTAAGTATTACCGTAGCGTTTCGCTTTGACGTACTTCTTACGTTCCAGATTCTTCACGATAGAGGCAAGCGTCGTATAAGGAGGCTTAGGCTCTTCATACTGCGCCAGAATGTCTTTGATAAAGCAAGGAGCGATCTGCCAGATCCAGCGCATCACATCCTCTTCCTGTCTTGTTAATCTTTCCATTTTGTATATTAATTTTACGATCGTATCGCAAATCTACGAATCCGTCGTAAATATGCAAGGGATAATGCGTTAATTTGTATTAATGTTCTGCCTTTTTATAGAAGAACGGCCTTTCCCTGTACCGTCCGGAACCTATCAGGAAGGAAATCCCGAAACCTGCACTCCCCTTCCGGAAAAAGCACAGCATGCTTGTCTGTTTTCATACCGAATAAATATTCTTTTTATATATATGCAATTATATTATTACATATATCATAATTATATTGTATATATATTGAAATAAACAACTACATCTACCATAATTATATTTGATCAGGGTCTTTTCCTGCTTTGACCGGGATGAAACAACCAAAGCATAGCTGCTATGAACAGAAAAGATTAATGTAGTGCCACTAACTTGGTTGTCCAATCCGCCAAGTATAATGGAATGTTAATCAAATTATCGTCCTTTTTCAAGTTGTTTAATGAATATCGGATTTTATAGGCCGGGTGATAATTTGAATCATATACCGATAAGCTTTTCCCACCTATACGAGTATCCGATTTTACTTCGACAGGGACGATATCCATCTCCAGCTGAACCACAAAATCGACTTCAGCTTTTCCTACGGATGTCCAATATCTGGGTAAGACTTCAAGCTGGCACACTAAAGACTGCAATACATAATTTTCAGCCAATGCCCCTTTAAATTCCGTATATATCGCACTTCCGGCTAAGACAGCTTCAGGTGGTAATCCGGCTAATTCACGCAATAGCCCGATATCTGAAATATAAATTTTAAAAGCGGAAAGGTCATCATAGCTTTTCAATGGCAGATAAGGTTTCGTACTACAGAAAACCCTATAGATTAACCCTGCATTTTCAAGCCAAAGCAAAGCATCTTCATAATCACGTGCCCTGGCGCCCGGCTTTACCATTTTATAGACAAACTTCCGGTTTTCTTTTGCCAGCTGGCTCGGTATAGAGTTCCATATGCTTGTAATACGAGGAATATCTTTGCTCTCTGCATGTTTGGAAAAATCCAAGGTATAGGCATCCAAGATAAATTTTTGTTCGCGCTTCACGGCATCCATGCCCCTGTTTTCCATAAACGCCTTCACGGCAGCCGGCATACCACCTATAACAAGATATTGGCGATAATACTCCGTCAATTTATCTGTTACTATTTGTGGAAGAGGAGCGATATCAGACAAATCTTCTATATATTGATATATTTTCTCATCATTAACTTTTAAGAACTCCTTAAAAGTTAACGGATATAGTTCCATAAATTCCACTTTTCCCACAGGAAACGAATCACCTTTCGACAAAGCAACTCCCAATAACGAACCTGCTGCAACAACCGCATACTCGGGAGCATCTTCACAAAAGTACTTTAAGGCGTTCAACGCTTTATTGCATTCCTGTATCTCGTCAAAGATTATAAGCGTCCTGTGCGGCAGGATAGGGCTGTCTGTATGTAGTTTCAACTGCGCAATAATTCGTTCCGGAACTTTTGTATTCTCAAAAATTTCGTATAGTGACTTATCCTTATCAAAATTGAAACTTGCAACATGTTCAAACTCCGTACGTCCAAAATGCTCCAATATCCAAGTCTTTCCCGTCTGTCTGGCACCTTTTAAAACCAGCGGCTTTCTATCCGGCCTGCTTTTCCAGCTCTTCAATTCTTCTATGATACTACGATATAGCTCCATGACAAAGTCAGTTTTATGTTCCTAAAAATGGCAGACATGCACAAATCATGTTCCTGTTTGGTGCAAATATAAAGAAAATAATTTACGGTAACTAACTTTGACTGCCTAATCAGCCGACAGCAGAGTGATGAAACTGATAGCAGGCAGGTACACTTTTGCCCGGCCGTTCTCTACGGTCATGGTAGTTTCCCGCATGCTGTCTTTTGTATTCGTCACATAGACTTTCAGTTCCTTCACTCCGGCCGGAATACCGGAGATGACGGCATGGCAATCTGCTCCGTTGTTGACCATATGAAGGGCATACTCGCCCCGGGAAATATTCCCGAAAGCGGCACAGTTCACCTTCTTTTTACTGCTACTCACCGGAATAGCCAAAGCGTCGGCAGGAGTAGAGGCCAGTTGCTTCATATTCCAGAAACGCTGCGTAGGACGCAACGGGCCTTGGAAACCATAGATGCCATCGCCCCACAGTGGCGAATAGTCCGATGTCAACTGCCACTGCAAAATGGAAAGTGGCTGGCAGATCGCACAGATACGCGTATACAGGTTGATTTCATAAAGTGCAAATGTAGACTCGTTGAAGATTCCGGCATAACCGTGAGCAGCAGCGTCGGTACTGCCTTCGCCTACCAGGAGAGGCACGTTCAATTGACGTGCGGCAGCAGCCCATTTCTCCAACGTAGCGTCGTCGCAACCTCTCCAGGAATGGAAAGAAACGGCACCGATATACTTGTGGGCCGCAGGGTCATTCAGCCCCGGCAAGATAAAATCAAAAGTCGTAGCATCCGAGTTATCGCCCAGCAACATGCGGGTAGGCAGGTTCAACTTCGCCATATAGGCGCCGAATTCCTTGATAAAATCGGCATGCTCCTGCGGAGAATGGAGAACGTCGATACCCAGGTCCGACTCATTGAACGAGAACATGGAGAACTCAATGCCGTAATAACGTTTGGCGTACAGCATATAATCGGCAATGGACTTAAAAATCTTTTCTTTCTTCTGCGGGTCCAGACGATAGGCAATGACGCCACCGTTGCGGACATAGCTTGCCGGATCGCCGTCAATAGCCCATGCAGGAGGGAACCAACCACTTAGGATAACCGGCATCCCCATCGCTTTCAGGCGTTTCGCCATCAGCAGGCATTGTTCTACGTGTCCGTTCAGTCCGCCGCTTTGAGCCGTCACAAGAGGATTCTTCCCCTCCTCCGGTTCCCACACTCTCCACGGAAACTCGACACGACCGTAGGCTACACGCAGATTCTTCAGGCAGTAATCTATCACTTTAGGATCAGCTTTCGGATTCTGAAGCCGGAAGTTTCCCCCGAAGCCGGCAAACAGGCTGCCCGGATTCTGTACGTCCATCACAATATTTACATCTGCATGATCGATCGTTCCCGAAGCGTGCAACTCCATGGTCAACGAACTGTTTGCCGCCTTTTTCAAGGTTGGCATCAGCTGGATATAGATAACGGTGTTCTCCGCCCCCTTCTCGACCGTGGCCTTTACGGATTTATTGAACCTGAAGTCCAGCTTTCTGTCGGCAGAAGTGACAGTCAGGCTCTTTCCTCCGGTCTTTATCCCGGCATCGGCATAGTTTTCAGGAGCTAAAGCGATACAAAAGTAAGCCGCCTGGCTCAGCGTCGTATCCGAAGAGGCTTCAATGGATATTTCCACCACTCCCCTATCCTTATCCGTTACTTTCTGCTGGAATTTTACACCACGCAAGGTAGTGATCACTTCCTGCGTCGCTCCATCTCTATGGTAACGGGGACGCGTTTGTCTCTCTTTCCCGGTAATTTCCATATTCCCTTTCAGGCTGCCTACCCGCAAAGAAGATTCGAAGTCTATCAGTTCGCCGTCCACACGGACACCCGTGATATTGCTCCATGCCATCACTTCCGTTCCGTTTCCGAACGGCAAGGCAGAACCTAATCTTTTATCTATCTCGAAGCCCATCCGGCTGTTATGATACGGACAGTTCCACATGCTTGCTTTGGGTTCTCCGGTGCGGGGAACCCCGTCTTCCGATACGTTGCGGAACCATTCGCCATACTCTTTATCGATCATCCGGGTTTTGATAAACTCCCATGTACGGCGTGCACTGTCCAGGTACGATTGCTTGCCTGTGAGTTGCCAGGCATTGATGCAACCTACCACCGTTTCGGCCTGGCACCACCAGGAAGCATCCCTGCGGTACTTATCCTTATGCCTTTCATATATCATGGCGCCCATCGGATTTATGCCTTCTTTCAGGGCTGCATCAGCCAGGTCCAGAGATATCTGCCGGCATTTCCCGATCAGCCGTTCATCCCCCAAAGCCTCTACAGCCTCTGTCAGCAACCAGGATGCCTCGATGTCATGACCGTAAGAGTCGATGTCGTCCAGATTGTTCCAGTCGGAGTCGCAATATAATATCAGGTGGTGTGTCTTAGGATTATAAAGTTTGGTTGTCAGTATATCTACTATTTTTTCCAGACGTTCACGAAGCCCCGGGTCTTTCCAGACCTGATAGAGCTGGGTATATGCTTCCAGCACATGGATATGCGTGTTCATGGTCTTGGTGGCAACCCCGTCTCCGTCGTAACCCAACTTTTCAGGTTTACCCCACTCGCGGGAGAAAGATTCTATATAGCCATCCTTCACGGGATCTTTCATCTTACTCTCCATCGTCCGATAAATCCCGATCGCTTTTTCCAGACTCTCCCGGTTACCGGTAGCCCTAAAATGCTCGGCCAGTCCATAGACGGCAAAGGCACATCCATAGGTCTGCTTGTCTGTATCCAAAGGAGTGCCGTCGGCCTTCACCAGCCAATACACGCCACCATATTGCGGATCTATCAGGTAGTCTATCAGATAACGCTGGGCCCTGTCCGCCAATTCGCGGTAAATATTGTTACCATACATACGATAAACCGTGGAGAATGTCCACAGGATACGGGCATTCAAAACACCGCCTTTAGGAGCATCCGCTATCGGAGTCCCGTCGCGACCGACAGAACCGTAAAAACCTCCGGCAGGATCTACGCTGTAGTTCTCCCAGAAAGGCAGTGTACTGTTTTTCAGGTCGGAGACAATCTCGTCATGCATGATTCCCGCCTCAACAGACTGAGCTTCCGCAAAAGGGAATGTAAAAAAATAAAGGGATATAAACAGAAGAACAATAAGGCTGTGTCTCATAATAATATAGTGAATTTCGTGATTAATGATCTTACATCACAAATGTAAACATTTTCCTGTTTTTCCACTAAATAAGATTCATTTTTATACTAAATATCGGCTTCAAGTATAAATCAGAAAACAAATTCCGGCTTTATTTTTCTCTTAAAATAGATATTTATGTATGTTTGCAGCCAAAACACATTTGTATAATCTCAAATCACCATGAATATGCGCATTATTTCTTATTTCGTTTTCCTTTTATGTTTCGCCGCGTGCACGGAAACACCACAGAAAGAACCTCTCACTTTATGGTATCACAAGCCCGCGCAAAACTGGGATGAAGCCCTGCCTGTCGGAAACGGGAGGGCCGGAGCAATGGTCTTCGGGGGAGTTGAGAAAGAGCAACTGCAACTGAATGAAAACACCCTGTACAGCGGCGAACCATCAGTCGTTTTCAAAGACGTGAAGATCACACCCGAGATGTTCGACCAGGTTACCGGACTGATGAAAGCCGGAAAATATACGGCTGCATCCGACCTGGTCTGTAAGAACTGGCTGGGACGCTTGCACCAATATTACCAGCCGTTCGGAGACCTGCACATCCAAAACAATAAACACGGAGATGCCGGACAGTACAAGCGGACGCTCAATATCTCAGACGCTATCGCGACAACAGCCTACGAACAAAACGGCATACGCTACGAACGGGAAGTCTTCGCCTCGCATCCGGACGACGTCATCGTCATTCACCTGACAAGCGAGACTTCAAAAGGCATCGACATCTCACTCGACTTCACCTCTCCCCATCCGACAGCCCTGCAGAAGGGAAAAGGCGACCGCCTGATCCTGCACGGACAGGCTCCCGGCTATGTGGAACGGCGTACGTTCGAACAACTCGAGCAATGGGGCGACCAGTATAAACACCCCGAACTTTACGACGCAAAGGGAAACCGCAAATTCAACAAACGCATCCTCTACGGAGATGAAATCGACGGGAAAGGGATGTTCTTCGAAGCCCAGTTAAAACCGATCCTTCCGCAAGGCGGAAAATGCGAAATCACGGATTCCGGCATACACGTCTACAACACAGGAGAAGTCTATTTCCTGCTCAGCATGGCAACCAGCTTCAACGGCTTCGACAAAAGCCCGAGCCGGGAAGGTATCAATCCTGCCGCCAAGGCGGCAGGTATCCTCGACAAAGCGCTTGCCTATGATTACCAGACATTGAAACAACGCCATACGGAAGACTACCGCTCTCTCTTCGACCGTGTCAAATTAGAACTGGCCTCTTCTTCCGGACAAAAGGCGATGCCGACCGACACACGCCTCGAACGGTTTGCACAAACCGCTGACCCGGACCTGGCCGCACTTCTCTTCCAGTTCGGACGCTACCTGATGATCAGCGGTTCACGTCCCGGAGGGCAGCCTCTGAATCTGCAAGGTATGTGGAACAAAGACACGATCCCCGCCTGGAACTGCGGTTATACGATCAACATCAATACGGAAATGAACTACTGGCCGGCCGAGCTGACCAACCTGTCGGAGTGCCAGGAGCCACTGTTCAGGATGATCCGCGAGTTAGCCGTCTCAGGAGCTGAAACGGCTCAAAACATGTACGGACGCCGCGGCTGGGTGGCGCATCACAACACTTCCATCTGGCGGGAATCCCTGCCGAACGACAATGTGCCGACAGCTTCTTTCTGGCCGATGGTGCAAGGCTGGCTCTGTAGCCATCTCTGGGAACACTACCAGTTTACACAAGATACGGACTTCCTGAAAAACGAGGCATATCCGCTGATGAAAGGAGCAGCCGAGTTCTTCGCCGACTGGCTGATCGACGACGGCAACGGACATTTGGTTACCCCGGTAGGCGTCTCTCCCGAAAATACCTTTATTACGGAAGACGGGCAGCAGGCAGCTATGAGCATGGGGCCGACCATGGATATGGCGATCATACGGGAGACTTTTACCCGCACACTCGCCACGGCCGAGATGTTAGACCTCGACGAACCGCTCCGCGCCGAACTGAAGGACAAGCTGGAACGCCTGCTCCCCTACCAGATCGGGAAACGGGGACAATTGCAGGAGTGGATGTACGATTTCAAAGAACGTGAACCCCAACACCGCCATTTCTCCCACTTATACGGCTTCCATCCAGGCGATCAGATCACACTGGACAAGACGCCGGAGCTTTTCAATGCCGTCCGCAAGACCCTCGAATTGCGCGGCGACCTGGCTTCCGGCTGGTCGATGGGATGGAAGATCAACTGCTGGGCGCGTTTGCTGGACGGTAACCACGCCTATAAGATTATCGCCAACCTGTTCAATCCGGTCGGATTCGGTAACAGCGAACACAAAGGCGGCGGCCTGTTCCGAAATATGCTTTGTGCGCATCCGCCTTTCCAAATCGACGGAAACTTCGGCTATACGGCCGGTGTCACGGAAATACTGTTGCAAAGCCATGCCGGATACATCCACCTGCTGCCGGCCCTGCCCGACGTATGGGCGGAAGGTGCGGTTTCCGGCCTGAAGGCACGGGGGAACTTCGAAGTCGCGATGAACTGGAAAGAGGGCAAGCTGACGGATGCCAATATCCGATCACTGGCAGGAAAAAGCTGTACGCTGCGTGCCGGACAGCCCTTTACAGTGAAGACGGACGGCAAAAACGTAGCAGCCTCCGCACCGGTCCGATCGGATGGAAAGGAATACTTCCAGGCCACATTCGATACACAAAAAGACAAAACATACGTAATCTCACAATAAAATTATTATGTTTTCGCGCACACAAGATGCTTATTCCAAAATAATCACCTATTTTTGTGCCCAGAACACATTATAAACCATTGATATGGATAAGAAAGTAATAACCTTTGGAGAAATCATGCTTAGACTGGCCACTCCAGACTATCTCCGTTTTTGTCAGAGTGATAAATTGAATGCTACCTTCGGTGGCGGTGAAGCAAACGTAGCCGTATCACTGGCTAACTATGGTATTGCAACAGAGTTTGTAACCCGTTTGCCGAAAAACGACATTGCGCGTGCCTGTGTGATGGACCTGCGTAAATATGGTGTCGGAACTTCCCACATTGTTTACGGTGGAGACCGTTTAGGTATTTATTTCCTGGAAACAGGTGCTGTAGCCCGTGCCAGCAAGGTGGTTTACGACCGCGCTCATTCGGCTATCTCTGAGATCCAGCCGGGAATGGTCAACTGGGAAGAAGTATTCAAAGATGCATCCTGGTTCCACTGGACAGGTATTACTCCCGCGATTTCGCAAGGCGCGGCAGACGCTTGCCTGGAAGCGATCCAGACGGCAAACCGGATGGGTATACCCGTATCCTGCGACATCAACTTCCGTAAGAACCTGTGGAAATATGGAAAGACGGCTTCTGAAGTGATGCCTGCACTGGTTGCCGGTTGCGACGTGATCCTGGGTAACGAAGAAGATGCGGAAAAGGTATTCGGCATCAAACCGGAAGGTTTCGATGTGACGGCCACGAACGGTGAAGTAAACGCTGCCGAATTCGAATCGGTATGCACACAGTTGATGGCTAAGTTCCCGCGTGCAAAGAAAGTGATCATCACACTCCGCGGCGCTATCAATGCCAACCACAATACCTGGGGCGGCGTCCTCTATGCCGACGGCAAACTGTACCAGTCCCGTCGTTATGACATCACGCATATCGTTGACCGTGTCGGCGGTGGCGACTCTTTCATGGGCGGTTTGATCTACGGCCTGCTGACTTATACGACAGACGACCAGAAGGCGCTCGATTTCGCTGTTGCGGCTTCCTGCCTGAAACACACGATCTATGGCGACTTCAACCAGGTGACCGTTGAAGAAGTTGAGAAACTGATGGGCGGCGACGCTTCCGGACGGGTATCGAGATAAGAAGAATAATGCGACAATTAGACAATGTGCCAATATGCCAATGGAAGAGACAAATTCGGGACATAAGCTAATTGGCACATTGGCATATTAACACATTAATAAATTATTCATTATGGCAAGATTCAATAAAATGCAGGTACTCGACGCAATCGTCAGCACAGGAATGGTACCTGTTTACTACAATAAAGATGTAGAAACGGCAAAACAAGTCGTAAAGGCTTGTTACGAAGGTGGCGTACGCGCTTTCGAATTTACAAACCGCGGTGACTTCGCTCACGAAGTATTTGCCGAACTGATCAAGTTCACAGCAAAGGAATGTCCGGAAATGATTTTGGGCGTCGGCTCTATCGTAGACGCCGGAACAGCTTCCCTGTACCTGCAACTGGGTGCAAACTTCATCGTCGGCCCGTTGTTCAACCCGGAAATTGCAAAGGTTTGCAACCGTCGCCTGGTTCCTTATACACCGGGTTGCGGTTCCGTATCGGAAATCGGTTTCGCCCAGGAAGTAGGTTGCGACCTGTGCAAGATCTTCCCAGCCGGAAACGTAGGCGGTCCGTCTTTCGTAAAGAATATCAAAGCTCCGATGCCCTGGTCCATGATTATGGCGACAGGCGCTGTCGAACCGACGGAAGAAAACCTGTCGGCCTGGTTCAAAGCAGGTGTGACCTGTGTCGGTATGGGTTCCAAACTGTTCCCGAAAGAGATGATCGCAGCCGGAAACTGGGAAGCAATCTCCACGCTCTGCCGCGACGCGCTGGCTACTATCAAAAAATATCGTTAACAACATAAACCACTAATAGTATGAAGACATTTCTCGATTCCAATTTCCTGCTCCAGTCGGATACCGCCCAGAAGTTGTATCACGAGCACGCAGCGAAAATGCCGATCATCGATTATCACTGCCATCTGATCCCGCAGCAGATAGCCGACAACTACCAGTTTGCCGACCTGACGGAGATATGGCTCGGTGGCGACCACTACAAATGGCGCGCCATGCGTGCCAACGGCGTACCTGAAGAATATATCACGGGAGACAAGCCGTCTTACGAGAAGTTTGAGAAATGGGCGGACACCATGCAACACGCCATGCGCAACCCGCTCTATCACTGGACCCACCTCGAGCTGAGCCGTATCTTCGGCGTAGACAAGGTGCTGAACCCGTCCACCGCCCGCGAGATCTACGACGAATGCACAGCCAAGTTGCAAACACCTGAATTCCGCGCCCAGGCAATCATGGAACGGATGAATGTGGAAGTCGTTTGTACGACAGACGATCCGATCGATGATCTGCAATACCATGCAGCCATCCGCAAAAGCAGCCTGAAAACAAAAGTTCTTCCTGCCTGGAGACCGGATAAAGCAATGGCGATCGAGAATGTCGCAACATACAACGAATATCTGACGAAGCTGGAAGCCGCCGCCGACATGTCGATCCTGAACTTCAAGGATCTGATCGATGCCTTGCAGAAACGTCACGATTTCTTTGAATCGCAGGGTTGTAGCTTGTCCGACCACGGCTTGACGACTTTCTATGCCGAACCGTACACGAATGCCGAGATCGAAGCGATCTTCCTGAAGGCCCGCATGAATAAGGAGCTTACTGCCTTAGAGATCGACAAATTCCGTTCCGCCATGCTCTACGAGTTCGCCGTCATGGATGCCAAGAGCGACTGGGTACAGCAGTTCCACTATGGCGCGACCCGTAACAACAACGCCCGCATGTTCAAGAAGTTAGGACCCGATACCGGCTACGATGCGATCGGGGATGCAGAGGTTGCCACCCCGCTGGCCCGTTTCCTGAGCCGTTTGGATGAAGAGGGCGTGCTGGCCAAGTCGATCTTCTACAACCTGAACCCGCGCGACAACGAACTGCTGATGACGACCATCTACAGCTTCAACGACGGCACGGTGCCCGGAAAGATGCAATACGGCTCCGGCTGGTGGTTCCTGGATCAGATCCACGGCATGGAAAAGCAGATGAACGCATTGTCCGACCTCGGCTTGCTGAGTCGCTTCGTCGGTATGCTGACCGACTCGCGCAGCTTCCTGTCTTACCCGCGTCACGAGTATTTCCGCCGCATCCTTTGTAACATCCTCGGCCGCGAAGTGGAAGACGGTTTGCTGCCGGCCTCCGAACTGCCTTTCATCGGCAAGATGGTCGAAGACATCAGCTATAATAACGCAAAACAGTATTTCGGGTTCTAAGCCCAAGCGCTATTTTCCGGGACGATTCAACCGGGTGTGTCAAAAGCTATCCCTTTCCCCTCTCGAGAGGGGATTAAGGGGTGTGTTATGCATAAACGTATTGATTATCAACTTATATGTATTTAACACACCCCCTTCCCCCTCTCAAGAGGGGAATAAGAATGACCTTTGACACACCCCCTTGAATATTTCCCCCTCATACTTTCCGGATAAAACCTCTCCGCACAGCAAATAAATCAAGGCAAAACAGATACCGATCGAATAAATTGTTTACATTTGGAGCCAGATGATAATTACGACATACCTATGTCGGCACTGTCTACATATATATGTAGCAAGCGCCTACACATATGAGAAGGAACCATCGACATATATATGTCGTTTTCACCCTGAAAAAACCGTACCGGAATACGGCCATTGACACGCTTTATTTTTTTCAAACATATTAAGAAAGGAGGCCCTTATGGCAGTAAGTTACAAATTAGTCCAGAAACGGAACCCGGTCAAACCGGACGATCCGAAAAAGTGGTATGCAGTCCCCAAAAGCGCAACGGCGCAGACCGGCAAGCAGATGACCAAGGCAGCAACAGAAAACACGACCGTCGCCCCGATCGAAATGGAAGCATCGCTCGACCTGTTGGCAAAATATGTACCCAAGCAGATCGCTCAGGGACATACCGTGCACATTCCCGGCGTGGGCTACCTGCGCCTTACGTTCAAGAGTGACGGGGCGGAAAACATCGAAGACTTCAACCCGGCAACAATGATCCATGATGCCCGTCTGATTTTCAAGCCAGACGATGAACTGCGCAAAGCCATCCTCGAGAACCTGGCGTTCGAAGACGGCGGCGTCCTTGCCGACGGCATCGACTATGCCAGCCGGCCCACCTATCTGAAATTCGTCAAAGGCGAAAGCGGCGGAGGGGAAGAAGAAAGACCGGGAGAGCTATAAGCTCTCCCCCCTCCTCAGAAGGGGCATTAAAGAAACAAACTTTTATTAATCCAATTAATCAAGTATGAAAATGATTAAATTTTACACCATCATGCTGTGGGCATGTATCACATTCTGGGGCATAACCCCGCAACTGGCCGCCCAGGAAAACCTGGTTCCGGAAGGGACAACCGAGATCAAGGACATGGAATTCAAGGACCGCACAGACCTCACCGAAGTGGTCATACCGGAAGGGGTGACCCGGATCGGGAAGTATGCATTCTACAATTGTACGAATATGAGCTCCATTAAACTACCAAGCAGTTTAATTAGCATAGACGACTATGCCTTTTTTTCATGTACGAAACTTTCCACCATCACATTGCCGGAGAACCTGGAAACCATCGGGACAAACGCATTTGTCTATGCATTAAGCGAACAACAGGAAGTGGTTATCCCCGATAAAGTAAAATCAATCGGTCCCTCAGCCTTCGGATTCGCGCCGGCAGCCACCCGTGTGAAACTCGGGAAAAGCGTAGAAGACATACAGTATGCCTTTGCCTACTGCGGCCAACTGGAATCCTATGAAGTAGCCACCGACAATCCCAAATATTGTTCCGCAGACGGCGTGCTCTTCTCCAAAGACATGAAAAAGCTGTACCATTACCCGGCAGCCAAAGCAGGAACGGCCTACAAATTGCCCGACGGAACGACGACAATCGACGGCAATTTCCCCTTCTATGTCTGTAAGAACCTGGAAACGATCGACCTCAACAACGTCACCACCATAGAAGGCTTCGAAGACTACATCAGCCAGACCGCGGAGGAAAGCTCCATCTTCACCATCTGCAAGAGCCTGAAAGAGATAAAGGTGGCAAGCGGGAACCCGGCCTTTACGACAGTCGACGGCGTGCTTTTCAACAAAGAAATGACCCGCCTCGAGAGCTATCCGGCAGGCAACGGCAAGGACACATACGCTGTCCCCGACGGAATCACAGCTATCCGCTACGGAGCTTTCAACTGGTGCAAGGACCTCGTATCCGTCACTTTCCCGGCCAGCATCACCGATCTCGGCACAACCCCGTTCGCCGGCTGGTCCAAGCTGGAAACGATCACCCTGAAGAGCATGACACCCCCGGCATTAGCAATAAGCTTGGGGAACGGTACGCTTGACGGATCGACTGCTACGGAAACATTCGCCGGTACGATCTACGTCCCCGCAGGTTCCTCGGACGCATACCACGCCGCTTCGGGATGGGCCTTATATGCCGACCTCTTTGTAGAAGAAGCAGCACAGCCTTTCGAACCTGAGATCCAGGAAACGACCGACAGCACGCTGGCCATCGCCTGGGAACCGGTAGCAGGTGCAACCGGCTATATCCTCGACGTTTACGGGGATGAAGAGAAGACGGACAAAGTAGCGTCTTATACGTTCGATGCAGCAGGAAAGCCGTTGAAAGCCACCGCCTTCTCTTACACGGTAGAAGGCCTGGAAGCCGGAACCGCCTATTACATCGAGACGATCGCGATCAAACAGTCCGGCGATGAAACGACCGTCCTGGCCCGCAATACCATCCAGGCGAAAACAACCGGCACTCCGACTGCCAATGAGACCATAACAGCAGACAAACCTTCCGTCCAGGCATACAACGGACAGATCATCATCCGCACCGTCTCCGAAACGGACATACGGATTTACGACTTGTCAGGACACTGTATTGTCACCGGAAAGGTAAACGGATACGGGGCATATGACATGGCAAAAGGCTTCTATGTTGTAGTAGCCGGCTCCGAACGCGGTAAGGTCATTGTACGATAAACCCGACAGAGGTCATTAATAAAAAAGGCAGGAAGCCAAAAACTTCCTGCCTTTTTTAGTTCGTCCAGCATACGCGTATGATCGTTACCTTCTTTTCGCCCTGGCCGCCGCCTCTTTTGCTTTTTGGGCTTCGCGACGGGCTTTTTCTTTGGCTTTCAGCTTTTCCTGGTATTCGCGTTCTTTCTGCTTGCGCTCTTTTTCCTTCTGCTTGAGGCGCTCTTTGTAGTCGCGTTCCTTCTGCTTGCGGAGTTCTTCGCGGGCTTTCAGTTTCGCCTTACGTTCAGCCTCGATCTGTTTCAATTTGGCTTTACGCTCCTGTTCGAGTTGTTTTTCCCGGTCGGCTTTCGCTTTCAGCAAGGCTTCTTCTTCGGCTTTCTGCTTCTTCAGAAGTTCTTCATTCTCTTTTGCTTTCCTTTCCTGCAACTCTTTTTCGGCCTTTTGCTGAGCTTCAAAGGCTTTGCGGGCTTCTTCCTTACGGGCGGCCTCTTCGGCTGCTTCACGCTTGCGGAGTTCTTCGATCTCTTTCAGAGTGAGTTCCTTCGGTTGCTCGACTGGAGCGACAACGGACGGAACGGTATCGGACGGAGCCGGAGTTGCCGTGTCCTTAACAATCACTTCTTCCTGACGGACAATAGTTGTATCAATATCGACAGGCGGTAACTCAACCGGAACCGTATCTTTTACAGCTTGTTGTTCTACCGGCGGCTCGACAACTTGTTGTTGCTGCTGTTGTTCCTTCGGACGGACGGTTCTCTTGGCTGGCTGCTCTTCCTCAGGCTGGACGGCAGGTGTTTCTTCCGGTATGTTTTCTTCTGCCTCTCCGATCTCTCCGGCTTCTTCTTCAGCTTTTTCCGCCTCTGCTTTTGCGTCTTCTTCCTTGATCTGCTCGGCTGTCATACGTGCTTTCCAACGGGCGGCCAGTTCAGGCGCTGCCTCGCCGAAATTTTCCTGGAAGAACTCGATGTATTCCTCGAGCGTCTTACCGCGCATCAGCGTTTCGTAGTTGTCTTCGGAGATCGGGAGGATGGCGACATTCTTATCCAAAGCCGTCGCGTAACCGTCTTTTCCGTAGATCATCTTATAATAATGGAGGATCTCGTCGAGATTGAAGAAACCATGAATGGTCAACATACTCATCGGGCCTGCCTCCTCGAAGCTCAAGTCGAACTCTTTCACCATAAAGTTGGCGAAGTTATAGGCGGCAACGGCAAAGAGCAGTTGGTTACGGTCGAGCGTTCCGGTCGGATACATCAACAGCATCCGGTAAGCCGTGTTCGGTTCAGCCGTAAAGGTACGGGCCGAGTCGGCAGCCGAAAGCGTTCCGTCGTCACCGACACCGAAGCGCAGGTTCCAGGTCATTCCCCTGACACCGCCCTGAACCATCAGACGCCCGCGGAGGACGCCTTTCAGCATCTCGCCGGCCAGTTCCGTCACATCGGCTGACGGATATTTCTCTACCAATGCTTTCAGGGCATTCTTAAAGCCTTCGGCATCCCCGGCCTGCACATAGGTCAAGGCATCGAGGAACATAAACTTGGGCAACAGGTCGGCCAACGGATACTTGGCGCTGACATCACGGAAGTTACGGCGCACGGTCACGGTATCTTCCGCCAGGTAACTGCTATAGGTAGCCTGATAGATCGAGTCCTGCATCACATCCATCATGCGGATATTGTATTCGTAATTGGGATCGGCTATCGCAATCGCATAATCCGATTCGGGGAACGCATTGATCAACTTGTTCTTATACTCGGTAGCCAGGACGGTATTTCCCGAACGGAGCGCCATCAGATAGACCTGATAGTAGCTTTCCAAAAGATGGTTGTGCCCGGGGAAACGACGTTCCAGTTCCTCGAAGGCTTCGGTTGCCAACGGGATGTCTTCGAGTTTGTCCTTATAGATCATGGCCATGTTATAAAGGCCGTCTTCTATGATGATATTGGAGGCTTCTATATCTTCGGGTGTCAGCGGAAGTTGCTGGATGTAGTATTCACGCGTCTTCGGATCGTCGGCGGCAACCGGTTCCAGGCCGGCTTCCAGCGAGCCGTCCGTTATCGGCAGACCGTCTGGGCCTAAAGCGACAGAGTCTATTGCCGCTTCTTCGCCGTTTGCCATCTCTTCATTGAAGGTGGACATTTCCTTTTTACGCCGGCGCCAGTTATCTTCCAGCGTTCGCCGTCCCCATTTCCGTTGGAAAGCGGTCTTTCCCTGCGCTACGGCCTGCGGGTTGTAGAAATAGAAGCTGGACCCGCCGGAAGTGGTCGGCAGGGTGATGCCACCCGTTTCCGTTCCCGGACGGTCGATACCGGTTCCTTTTGCCTCCTGTTCAGCCAGGTAAGCCTCCTTCTCGGCAAGGGCTTTCGCCTCTTCTTCCTCTTTCTCCACCTGTTCGATGATCTTGTCGATCACGGCAAGGCGTTCCGCTTCGGGCATCTTGGCAAGTGTCTGCAAGCTGTCCTGCAAATGGACAGCCTCTACGTGCACCACCAGTTCGTCCAGTATAGCGGAGAGTTTGGAGACACGCTCGTAGTCTTTATATTCTTTCTGAATGCCTGCCAAAGCGCCGCTGAAGTTCGGCTGCGCCTTGACATAGTCGCGCTTCTGGAAATAGAGGTCTCCCAGTTTGATCTGGCAGATCGCCTTGTCCAGACCGTTCTGGGTACTTTTCTCCACACCCAACTCGTAGTTTCTGATAGCGTTAACCGTATCTTCCCGGCTCAGATAGACATTACCCAAAGCATAATAGACCTGGTCGAGCAGGTCTTTATTCTTGTCGCTCTTCGCCATCCGTTGCAACATCTTGACTACTTTCTGGAAGTTTCCGCCGGTAAACACTTCGGTCTGGCGGATGCGGGCAGCAAATTCGAGTTCATACGGAGGATTGGCTTTTATCACCTGCCCAAACATCTGGTAGGCAAGCCCGTTCTGCTCCTGGTCGGCATAGATCTGTCCCAGCAGGTATTTCATGCGGGTCCGTTGGCGGCGGTTCTTCTCCGCTTTGATAGCCGTCTTGAAGTAAGGGACGGCCTCCTCATACTGTTTGCTCTTCACTAAGTAGTCGGCGTAGACCGTCGCATACTGGTTCAGGTTCTTCCGGGGAATACCGTTCGTATTGAGTTTGCCCAGGATATCTTCGGCTTCGTAGAACCAATCCATCTCCGAATAGCAGCGGGCCTGCCAGAGACGGGCTTCGGCCACGACTTCCTCGTCATGTGCATAATGGCGGGCGATATAAGAGAAAGTAGCAGATGCTTGCAGGAAGTCAGCGTTGTAGAACTGGGCCTGTCCCATCATCAGCCAGCACTTTTTCAGGAAAGGGTTATATTCCTCCTGTTCCTGCCAGGCGCGTTGTTTGGGGTCGTTGCGCCATCCCGGTTTCTTAGGCGGTTTTGCCTTGATGGAGTGGAGCTTTATGGCTTTATTGCTTTTCTCGATAGCCCGGTCGAAAGGGCCTCCGGTGGTTTGCTTGTCTTTGGGCTGTGCACTGATCGGATACATCAGGATCATGTCGGAATAGCTCTCTTTATAACCATTCTGCATGGAAAGCAGGGCTTCGTCGAAAGAGGTCTTACCATTGAAATAGATATTGTAGCGGGAGTTAAAAGCATGATAGAAGCGGTTCGCCTTGGTATTCTTTTTCGTACTGCAAGACCAAAACAAAGAGACAACTATTAATGCCAATATATAGTAGAAACCTTTCTTCATCGTATTCGTTTGTCACATAAATGAGGATTTAACGGTAAGATTCGTGTTTGTGGTTATAGCATCGGGAGTATCTGTTTCCCCTCTTGAGAGGGGATAAGGGGTGTGTTATCTTTCTG
>URZO01000017.1 GCA_900552465.1 uncultured Parabacteroides sp.
TGTAACCGGCTGATCCGTAGTCAGCTACTCTATTCAGTTGAGCTACGCGGCCATTATTTCTTGATTGCGAGTGCAAAGGTAGCATTTTCTTTTTTATATGCAAACCTTTCCGTTGTCTTTTTTTTAACTAATCCAGCATCTTCGGGTTAAATATCAGATAACCAATATTCAAGCCAAAATTGAAATTTTTCGACGGATAGCTATAGCCATTCGCATACAGGCTGATGCTGGCAAATGGCAGTTGCAAAACAAGGGCTGCCTCTCCCATATATTTGAACGAATGGAGGAATTTGCCATAATAGGGGATTGCAGAATAAGTATTGTCATTCCATATCTCTTCCTTCTTAATTTCGTACAACGGAGCAAAACCATACATATCCAGGCGGAAATGGAGCAATTTGCTGAACTTCCAAATAGGAGAGAGTCCGAACGCCACATACTGGTTGGCCCGGAAAGCCTCGTTAAAGACTATCTGGCTGTGCGGGGTCGGAGTGAAGGCCGGCGCTTGCAAAACAGAAGCGGTATAGTTGTTCATCAGATTCTTGCTGGAAATGACAAGTTCGCTCATAAAACCGAGATTGAAATGGGGGCTGAGTGTCTTATATTGTTCCCATTCGCCTTTCATCTGCAACCAACTGTGTATTTTTCTGTCAAAGGCCCCCATATCGGTGAGAGGAGAAGGGCGGTAATTCTCCTTGCCTGTCACATATTGCGCAACAAGGAACTGCTTCCGGCCGGAAATAGGATATTGTTTGTAATCCAACGAGTTTCGTTCGATGCTAAGGGAGCCGGCAAACAAATCGTACCAACTGTGGTCGGGTGTCGCATTCGGGAAAGTCATATTGGATGTCTGGAAATAATAGTCATTAAGCCGCCCGTATGCAAAACCGATCTCCGCCTTGGCACGGTTCAGGAACGGGAATCCAAGTTTGACTTTCGTATATAACTCTTTCTGGCGGATAAAAGCCGGCAGAACATCTTCGTAGAACAATGACTGGCTTTCCGAATATTTCTTATCCGAAAATACACCTTGCCAGTTCAGATAGGTCGGTATCCTTGTCTGTAAGTAAACGCGACCGCTCAGCATCACCCCGCTAAAGGAGTTGCCGACCTGGAAATTGGAGTTGACATCGGCGGCAAACCGTCCTAAATATTGGTAGCCTAACCCCAAGAATAGCTGATTGGCCTGGTAAGAAGAGACATTTCCCCCGAAGCCGACTGTGATCTCTTCCTTCATCTTGACATCTAAGTAGAGGTCGAACTTTTTCTCCTTCCGGTTATAAACGGCATGCGGCAATATCTCCTTGATCTTGGAGTAGGTCAGCATCTTGAAGTATGCCCGTTTAAACTCTTCCATCGAAAACTCGTGGTTGATGTCGCGGTGCAATTGGGCTTCGATATATTTCCGCTGCGATTCGCTTACCCCTGTAACATATATATTCTGGAAGATCAGAGGAGGCAGGCTTTGCTTGTAGGCTTCACGGCGTTTGTTGACTTCATCCAGGCTGACCCGGCGGGAGACACGCGCCTTGATCGAATCCATCATCGCCATCGTCCGTTTATAGCCAATATCCATCAGTTCCCCTGCCTTCTGGAAATCAAGAAGGGAGACGGTCGGGAAGCTGAATTTGATCATCATGCCTTCTTCCTCGGGAACATCGTATTCCGTTTTCTGCATAATCATCGTCTCGAGCTGGTTATAAGGATTGGCAGAAGGCTTGTTGTTGCTGCCTGCCACCGTCGAGCCGAAGATAAAATCCGGATGAAAAGCCTCTTTCATCGGGCCGACCGGGAAATTATCGTATATACCGCCGTCGAAAATAGGCACACTGTCTTTCCATATCGGCTGAAAAAAGAACGGAAAAGTCATGGAGGCCCGGACAGCATCACCCAAGTCCCCGTTTTTGAAGATAATGGCTTTTTTGCTGTAGATATCCGATGCTACGCAGCGGAAAGGCACAAAAAGATTATCAAAATTCCACCCTGCTTTGGCAGTGGCCTGCGAAAACAAAGCCATAAAAGCCTGGTTCATCTGGATCGGATTGATCAGGCTCTGTGGGAAAAAGTTTGCTTTAACTTGTAATGAATCAGTCATATCGATCGAGAAATGGCCGAATTCGGGTGTCGGGTCCGGACGTTTGAAATAGTATTTATATTCATTCTCCACCGTCCCGGTCTGCCAATAACTGAACTCTTCGGACAGCATCAAATCGACCATCTCTTCCGGCGTATAGCCCATTGCATAGAGGCTGCCGACAATCGCTCCGGCTGATGTTCCCGTTATATAATCGATCGGTATTCCATTTTCTTCCAGCGCCTTGATGACTCCGATGTGGGCAGCTCCTTTCGCACCGCCGCCACTCAGAACCAATCCCACTTTTTGAGCATATCCTATCTGTAAGGTCGCACACAACAAGGCTGTCAGCACAGCTAATCTCTTCATACTATATATTCTCTACTTAATGATTTCAAAAGTAGTCGTTATTTTCCATACTGCAAGAGTTTGAGATATATAAAATACAACATAAAATTGGTCTGTTTTGTTAATTGGTTACACAAATAAGATCATTTGAACAGCTGTAGAAAGTTCTCCTTATAGCTGGGAGATACTTCTATTTCCGTTTCATCTTCCAGCACGACGTAACCTCCCGAACCTTTATGGTAAGACTTGATACAATTAAAATTTATCATATGCGACTTATGTATGCGAACGAATGGGAACGGTAGTATTTCACTGAAATATTTCAGAAAACGGCAGACCATTTTTTTACTTTTGTCCGTGAGATAAATATCCGTAAAATTACCATTTCCCTGTAAGCGGACGATCTGTTCCATCTTGACAACCTCGAAACCTTCCAACGTCGGCAGAATGACTTGTTGCTTTTCCAATTTGGGCTCCCGCAAGTTTTCTACCAGAATTTTGTTACGGTTGAAGACTTCGCGATTGACGATGTGTTGCTGGACTTTGTTGACAGCCAGTATCAACTCTTCGATACTGACCGGCTTAAGCAGATAATAAGCCGCACTTTGATTCAACGCACGCAGTGAATATTCGGAATAAGCCGTTACGAAGATCGTCTCAAAATAAATATCCCGACATCCATCAAGCACATCGAATGCATTTCCGAAAGGCATTTCGACATCCAGGAAAACCAGTTGTGGCTCCAGCTCATGCAGCAGGGGGATAGCCGACTTGCAGTCAATAGCTTCTCCGATTACCTCTACGGAAGGACAATATTTAGCCAGGTAATTTTTCAAAGCCTCGCGTGCGGCTTGTTCGTCTTCCACGATTACGCTCTTTATCTTAGATAATGTCTCCATCATTTTTTATGTTGTATGGGAAAGTGAAAGGTGACAATTACTCCGCTTTCATCTCCGTTTTTTTCTGTTATGTCTATTGTTATGTGGCAATTATACAAACTGTTCAGTAAATGGATACGTTCGTATGTATTGGTAAGGCCACGCGAATGGTGCTCCCGTTGATGCCTGGTTTTCAACTCCCGGCTTTTGGTCAGCCCGATGCCGTTATCCTCAATAACGACGGACAGGAAAGAGTCCTCCCTCCGGATTGTCAAAGTAAGCAGTCCGGAGTTTTCCTTGTAACGGAGTCCGTGCCAGATCGCATTTTCCAATTGTGGCTGGATAAGCATATTGGGAATGAGGATTGCCTCCATGTCGAGCGATTCATCAATCCGAATCTGATAGGTGAATTTATCCTGGAAACGTATATGTTCCAGTTCTAAATATTCCTTTAGTTGCTCAAGCTCGGTTGCAAGCGGAGTAAAATCTTTGTTTGAATTTTCCAGTGTGTTGCGCATCAGGCGGGAATAGGAAGAGAGGTATTTATTGGCTGCCAGTTCGTCATTCCGGGCAATAAACTGATTCACGCTGTTCAGACTGTTAAATATGAAATGCGGATTCATCTCACGCCGTAACGACTGCAATGCGATCTTTTTATTCTTGCGCCTGATAGAATACCAAGCCCGAAGAATAAAGGCCATGCATATCAGGATCAAAACGATCGAGCCCAAGAGGAAGCTATTGAATTTATTCTGCTTCCGGATCAGTTCATCTTTCAATACACGCTCTTTTTCCAACTGGGCAATACGTTTCTCGTGCACTTCAAAAAAACGGGAATCGATCAACGTACTGTCTGCCTTAACCATCGGTTCAAGTTGACTCATAAAGTCTTTATATAGATCCAGGGCTTTCTGGGGCTTATTCATTTTCCGGTATTGCGCGGCAAGCTGTTCCAGGCTTTTCTTCGCTTCAATCGTGTGTCCTTCCTTCAAAGCCAATTCGTATGACTGGAGAAGCGACGCGGCAGCAGCTTCCATTTTCTTGTCGGCGGCATAAGCAGTAGCGATTTCCCGTTTAACTTTAATCGTTTCGACCGGCTTATCCTTTACATCTTCCAATGCGGATTCCAAATTGGAAATGGCGGCTTGCTGATTATTCATCTTCATATTTACTTCCGCCATCTGCTGATAGGCGACAGCCCGTTCCTCCTTGTCTTCGTCGGCATTCAGAATGTCGATATTCCGTTGTATATAAGCCGCCTGTACAACCGGGTTCGATTTATTCTTCAGACGTTTAACGTCATTTATATTGAGTTCTTGCACCTGTTTGTTCTGTGACAGCTTTACTGCTTCACTATAATTCGAGATCGCGTCGCGCAGTTTGTTTTGCGCCTCCTGCACTTTGGCAAGTTCCCGGTTCACATAGGCCAGTTGCTCTTTATCGTTCAGTTTACGGTAGAGTTTGGAGGCGTTGTTCAGATACAGTTCCGCTTTTACATATTCGCCTTGTTTCATTAACTCCTTCGCCAAGACAAGGTAATCGAGTGCTATTTTCCTGTCGGAACTGTCTTTCTCTAAAGAGGTCGACAGTTTCATGGCTGCGTTCCGGGTATTGCTGGAATACTTTATAGTCGGAATCGTATCTTCCTGCGACCAGGCAATTGTCGCCGGCAGTAACATGAATATAAGAAGGGACAAGTATTTCATCGCTTTTTTCGTCATCTGTTTTTTACATGTGTAAAGTAAATGCTTCTAATACATTTATCTGTTATGTTTCACCAAGTCAAATTCCCCGTTCACCCATTCTGGCAAAAACTTTAATATTTAACATTCTATATTTGAACCATAAACCTATAAAAAATATCCGAATATGAAAAGAATTATCCTATTTAGCTTTCTGTTTGCAGCCATCTTTGCTACTGCAATGGGCAACATGGTGTCTGAAACGGCAAAGAAAGAGAACCAGACGAAAATACAAGTCGCCATCCTTCTCGATACATCGGGCAGCATGCAGGGATTGATCGAACAGACAAAATCCCGGCTTTGGAATATAGTCAATACGCTGACAACGCTCAAATATAACGGAAAAACGCCGAAAATAGAGATTTCTCTCTATGAATACGGCAGTTATTATCGTTATAAGGGAGATTATATCCGGCAGATCACTCCTCTGACCACCGACCTGGACCGAATCTCGCAGGAACTTTTCGCCCTGACAACCGGAGGCAGCGAAGAGTATTGCGGAACCGTTATCCACAAAGCAGCTGACGAGCTGGAATGGGGAAACAACGAAGCAGATATGAAGTTGATTTACATCGCTGGAAACGAGATATTCGACCAAGGGGAAATCCGGTACAAAGATGCCATTGCGGATGCTGTCAAAAAAGGAATCTCCGTCAACACCATCCATTGCGGCGACAGGGCAACAGGAATACATGATTACTGGCAAGATGCGGCAGTAAGAGGAAACGGCAAGTTTTTCAATATCGACTCGGACGAACGTATCCGTTATATCGAAACACCTTTCGACGCCCAAATCATTCTTTGCAATGATCGATTGAACAGAACGTATGTCGGTTATGGACATGCCGGCACTGCACGCAAAGCAAATCAGGTAATGCAGGATCAGAACGCCATGTCCATTTCTTCTGCCAACTATGCAGAACGGGCTGTCAGTAAGACAAAGGAAGTTTATGACAACACCTCATGGGACTTGGTGGACCGCCTGAAGCAAGATAAAGATGCACTCGCCAAAATCTCCCAGAATGATTTGCCGGTCGATTTGCAGCAATTATCCCATGACAGGCTGCAGGCATATGCAGATAGTCTGGCCAAAGAGCGGGCTGCCATTCAAAGAGAAATAGCCCGACTGGATGCCAAACGCAAACAATATATGGAGGAACAGGCCAAAGAAGCAACCGGAGAGAAGAAAGAGGATTTGGGAAAAGCCATAACTTCCTCTATCCTGGAATTTGCAAAAGCAAAAGGGTACACGGTTGAATAAATAGAAAGGGAGACGTGTCAAAAGTAAGTTCTAACGCTTTAGCGTGTCATTGCGGGCTTGACCCGCAACCTCATACTAAACTGATTTACAGTGATTAGGATGAGATGGCGGGTCAAGCCCGCCAGGACACAGACGCTATAAATAGGACTTTTGACACAACTCCCTTTCGAATATATTATTTATCTGCCTCTTATTATCCGATCATCTGAACACTGCGCTTGATGAACTGGCTCAACGCTTCACCTTTCAGCATACCGTTTGCCAGCAGTGCGAGGTCGATCAATTGGCTGACCAGCTTGTTGCCGGCTGCGTATTCGGACAGAATGCCGTTGCGCTGTGCAACCAGTTCATCGATCTTTTTGTTTGTATTCGTCATATCTTCTTTCTCTTCGGAAGTGATTTCTTCTTCCTTCTTTTTGTTTTGGGCTTCACGCAAATCGCTTTGACGCGCCTGCCAGCCTTTCAGGTCGGCAAGGATCGGGTTCAGTTTTTCCGCACAAGCCGTTTCTTCATCGGAAAGAACTTTCTTTACCAGCTCGTGGTCTGTGTTCAACACCAGGTTGTAACTGTCGGGCAATTCACCGTAGAACGACATACCGGGCTGCATAGCAGACATCTCACGCATACGGCGCATATACTCGCTCTGTGTCAGCATGACCGGATTGGAATTTTCGCCCAATGCTTCGAAAGTAACGATGAAATCGGTCTTTTCGATCTTCGGAAGCTGGCTCTTGAACATTTCCTGCAAAGCGTTCTTCTGGTTTTCATCCAGCGTAACTTTGCCGGCATCTTCCTTCCGGATCAGGTTGTCGACCGTATCGCTGTCCACACGGACGAAGCGAGTCTTCTCGAACTTCTGTTCCAACTGGCTGATTGCATGTACATCCAATTGGCCATCCATAATCAATACACTGTATGCCTTGTCCTTAGCAGCCTGGATATAGCTGTACTGGTCATTGACATTGGTCGTGTAGAGATAGATCAGGTTGCCATCCTTGTCTGTCTGGTTAGCTTCTGTCAGAGCCTTGTATTCTTCAAACGTATAATATTTGCCGTCCACATCCTTCAGCAGGGCGAATTTAGCCGCACGGTCGTAGAACTTCTCTTCGCTCAGCATACCATATTGGATGAAGAGTTTCAGGCTGTCCCACTTTTCCTCGAACTGAGGGCGGTCGTTCTTGAACATTTCTTCCAAGCGGTCTGCCACCTTCTTGGTGATATGGTTGGAGATCTTCTTTACATTCTGGTCGCTCTGCAGATAAGAACGGGAAACGTTTAACGGGATATCCGGTGAATCCAGTACGCCATGCAACAATGTCAGGAACTCCGGCACGATACCTTCAACCGAGTCGGTAACGAATACCTGGTTACTGTACAGCTGTATCTTATTACGATGCAGGTCGATATTGCTCTTGATGCGGGGGAAATACAAGATACCTGTCAGGTGGAACGGATAATCCACGTTCAGATGAATCCAGAACAAAGGTTCGTCCGACATCGGATACAAGTCCTGGTAGAACTTCTTGTAGTCTTCGTCCGTCATATCGCTCGGCTTGCGGACCCACGCCGGCTGAATGTCGTTGATGATATTGTCCTGGTCCGTATCGACATATTTCCCGTCTTTCCATTCCTGCTTTTTACCGAAAGCGATAGGCACCGGCAAGTAGCGGCAATATTTGGTCAACAGGCTGTTGATCTTATCTTTATTCAGGAAATCTTTGTTTTCGTCGTCGATATACAGGATGATATCCGTACCGCGATCTTCTTTTTCTGTTTCTTCCAGTGTGTATTCGGGCGTGCCGTCGCAACTCCATTTCATTGGGACAGCACCTTCCTTATATGATTTGGTTACGATTTCCACCTTTTTGGAAACCATAAAGGAAGAGTAGAAACCAAGTCCGAAATGACCGATGATGGCGGCAGCGTCGTTCTTATATTTCTCAACGAACTCTTCAGCTCCGGAGAATGCGATCTGATTGATGTATTTGTCGATCTCTTCGGCTGTCATACCGATACCGCGATCGGATATCTTGATCGTATCGTTGTCGAAGCTGACATGGATAGTCAAGTCACCCAGCTCCCCCTTAAACTCGCCGACTGAAGCCAGCGTTTTCAACTTCTGCGTCGCATCAACCGCGTTAGACACTAACTCACGAAGGAAGATTTCGTGGTCACTATACAAAAACTTCTTGATGATAGGGAAGATGTTCTCACTTGTAACACCTATGTTTCCTTGTTTTGCCATAATACGATATATATTTTAATATTATACTTATTGTTTCTGCTTTATAACCATATTTGCTTACGTGATGTTTATTAACAAAAACAATGCCAACGTACAAAATGACACCTCAGACTGACAAGTTATCAGAGATGGCAAGTAATAAAAATTTTCACCGGAGGTGATTTTAGTTTCTCCCTAATGAAACTTTTGTTCCACCGTAGAGAAACTTTTGTTTCATCGGGGAGAAACTTTAGTTTCACCCTAATGAAACAGGTGAAACTTTTTAATACTTTTTAAAAGAATAGGGGGAGGGAAGGTTAAATAGTGGTAGCAGCGGTGCCACTAAAAGATGCTGCCACCACTCTACAGGCTCTTAAACAAAAGCGCTATAGCCAGTGGTGGCAGCAGTATGAAATAAAACAATTATCAGATGGATGTCTCTGGAAGAGACTCGTCTATAGTCGGCTCGCTCTTTTTCACGCTTGTAACGATCTCCTGCTTGTCTTTGTCGAAGTCGACCACAATCGTGTCGCCTTCACCGACAGAGGCACGGATGATCATTTCAGCCATTTCGTCTTCCAGGTATTTCTGGATAGCACGTTTCAGCGGACGGGCGCCGAACTGGACGTCGTAACCTTTGCCTGCGATAAAGTCTTTGGCTGCATCTGTCAGTTCCAGAGAATAACCCAGGCCGGCAACACGTTTGTAAAGACCTTGCAGTTCGATGTCGATGATCTTATGGATCGCTTCTTTATCTAACTGGTCGAACATAATGATGTCGTCCACGCGGTTCAGGAATTCCGGTGCAAACGCTTTATTCAGCGCTTTCTGAATAACGCTGCGGGAAAAGTCCTTGTCCGGTTCACCGGCTGCCTGTGTATTGAAGCCGACGCCACGGCCGAAGTCTTTCAGCTGGCGCGTACCGATGTTGGATGTCATGATCAGGATCGTGTTCTTAAAGTCAATCCGTCTGCCAAGACTATCCGTCAGGCGTCCTTCATCCAAAACCTGCAACAAGAGGTTGAATACGTCCGGATGCGCTTTCTCGATCTCATCCAACAGGACAACGGAGTAGGGCTTCCGACGAACCTTTTCCGTCAACTGACCGCCTTCTTCATAACCGACATATCCCGGAGGCGCACCGATCAGGCGTGACACCGCAAACTTTTCAAGGTATTCGCTCATGTCGATACGGATCAATGAGTCTGCCGAGTCAAACAAGTACTCAGCCAACTTCTTAGCCAAGTGGGTTTTACCGACACCTGTCGGACCGAGGAACATAAATGTTCCGATCGGTTTATTCGGATCTTTCAGGCCGACGCGGTTACGCTGGATTGCTTTCACAATCTTTTGCACGGCATCATCCTGGCCGACCACTTTCTTTTTCAGGCTTTCGGCCATTTCGAGCAGTTTCAGGTTCTCTGCCTTGGCAATGCGTTGAACGGGGACACCGGACATCATGGCAACTACTTCTGCCACTTTATCTTCGTCTACCGTTTCGCGGTGTTCCTGCAATTCCTGTTCCCACTTGGCTTTAGCCGCTTCCAGTTGGAGGAGGTACTGGCGTTCTTTGTCACGGAAGCTGGCAGCTAACTCGAAATTCTGTGACTTAACGGCAGCCAATTTCTCTGTTTTGGTCGCCTCGATCTTGGCTTCCAGCTCTTCGATACTCTTCGGGACAATGATGTTAGATATATGTACGCGAGAGCCGGCTTCGTCCAATGCGTCGATTGCTTTATCCGGGAAATTACGGTCGCTGATATACCGTTCTGTCAGTTTTACGCAGGCCTGCAACGCTTCGGGCGTATAGATAACGTTGTGATGCTCTTCGTAGCGGGCCTTGATGTTTTGCAGGATCTGCAAAGTCTCTTCGGCTGTCGTCGGGTCGACGATCACTTTCTGGAAACGGCGTTCCAAGGCTCCGTCTTTCTCAATGTTCTTACGATATTCATCGAGCGTCGTAGCACCGATACATTGTATCTCGCCACGCGCCAAAGCCGGTTTCAGCATATTGGCCGCATCCATCGATCCGGAAGCCGAACCTGCACCGACGATCGTATGGATCTCATCGATGAACAGGATGATATTCGGGTTCTTCGACAACTCGTTCAGGATCGCTTTGATACGTTCCTCGAACTGGCCGCGGTATTTCGTCCCGGCTACAATCGAAGCCATATCTAAGCTGATCACGCGTTTGTCAAACAGGATACGTGATACTTTACGCTGAATGATACGAAGGGCCAGGCCTTCCACGATAGCTGATTTACCGACACCCGGTTCGCCGATCAGGACAGGATTGTTCTTCTTACGGCGGCTCAGGATCTGTGCCAGGCGTTCGATCTCTTTTTCACGTCCTACGATCGGATCAAGGCGGTTCTCGGCAGCCGCACGCGTCATGTCCGTACCGAAATTATCCAAGACAGGCGTGTCATTCGGCGACTTCGGTTGTGCGGAACCTGCACCTGCACCAGAAGAGGAGCGGGAAGATTCCCTGCGGGAAGAGAAGTCGTCTTCATCGTCTTCGTCATCGTCGGTATAGCCGTCGCTGATTTCGCCGAAAGGTTCGGCATCTTCTTCTGCATCGGCAAAGTCGTCCATGCGCTTCAATCCTGTTCCGCTTACCAGGTAATTGTATACACTGCGGTAAGTTATGCCTGCTTCGTTCAGCACTTTGGCTGCTACGTTAAACTCTTCTTTCAGAATCGCCAGGAGCAGATGTTCCGTCCCGGTTTCTTCTTTCTTGAACAGACGCGATTCGAGCATACTCATACGCAGTACACGTTCGGTCGTTTTACTGATAGCAATGTCATGCTGAACAGTTTCTTCGGCGTCAAATGTATTCTTGATTTCTTGTTCGATCTTCTTCTTAATACCCCATTCGTCGGCATTCAGTTCGCGCAGAGCCTGCACGGCTTTCCCCTCGCCGTCACGGATAATTCCAAGCATTAAGTGTTCCGGTCCGATATAACTGTTTTGAAGCCTTGCTGCTTCTTCACGGCTATATTCGATAATGTCCATTAATCTCTTTGAATAGTTATTTTTCATATTATAATAATGTACTGTGATAGTGCAAAAATAATAAACTCTCTCCATATACCTAACAAATTCCATGCCATTATTACTTAATAAAAGAGGAAAAGGGCAAAGACTTAAAATTTCAGGCTAAAAACTTTCGTGATAAAGGGAAAAGCCTTACCTTAGTGCACTTTTTGAAAGATGAGATATTGAGTGTAATTAATATAAAACTAAATGGTTGATCAAGACAGAATTATTAAGATTAACATCGAGGAGGAAATGAAATCGGCATACATTGACTATTCAATGTCTGTCATTGTTTCGCGTGCCCTTCCGGATGTTAGGGATGGTTTTAAACCGGTTCATCGCCGTATTTTATTTGGAATGAATGAATTGGGAAATACATCCGACAAACCTTATAAAAAATCTGCGAGAATTGTTGGTGAAGTTTTAGGTAAATATCATCCACACGGCGACTCGTCCGTTTATTTCGCAATGGTTCGTATGGCACAGACATGGTCTATGCGTTATACATTAGTGGATGGACAGGGAAACTTCGGTTCAGTGGACGGCGATAGCCCTGCCGCAATGCGTTATACGGAAGCAAGATTGAGTAAACTTGCCGAAGAAATGCTTCGCGATATCGATAAAGATACGGTTGATTTCCAACTGAACTTTGACGATACGTTGAAGGAACCGACTGTATTGCCGACTCGTATTCCGAACTTGCTGGTAAATGGCGGTTCCGGTATTGCCGTAGGTATGGCGACCAACATGCCGACTCATAACCTGAGTGAGGTGTTGGATGGCTGTATGGCTTTCATCGATGCCCGCGGTGAAATGGAAGTGGCAGATTTAATGCAATATATCAAAGCTCCTGATTTTCCGACCGGTGCAACTATCTACGGATATGCCGGTGTGAAAGATGCTTTTGAAACGGGTAGGGGACGTATCATCCTGCGCGGTAAGGCGGAAATCGAAACGGACAGCAACCACGAGAAGATCATCATCACAGAAATTCCTTACCTTGTTAATAAGGCGGAATTGATCAAGTATATCGCGGAACTGGTTAATGAAAAACGTATCGACGGTATATCTAATGTAAATGATGAGTCTGACCGTAGCGGTATGCGCATTGTGGTAGACGTCAAGAGAGATGCCAATTCGAGTGTAGTGCTGAACAAATTGTACAAGCTGACCGCTCTGCAGTCTTCTTTCAGCGTCAACAATATTGCATTGGTGAACGGACGCCCGCGTCAGCTTAATCTGAAAGATCTGATCAAGGCTTTCGTCGATCACCGTCATGAAGTGGTAATCCGCCGTACAAAATACGACTTGCGTAAGGCCGAAGAACGTGCCCATATCCTGGAAGGCTTGATTATTGCTTCCGATAACATCGATGAAGTAATCGCTATCATCAAATCATCCAAGAGCCCGAATGAAGCAATCGAGCGTTTGATGGAGCGTTTCTCGTTGTCAGACGTACAGGCCCGTGCGATCGTCGAGATGAGACTTCGCCAGTTGACAGGACTGGAACAGGATAAACTTCGTGCAGAGTATGAAGAAATCGAAAAATTAATCGCATATTTGAAGGAAATTCTGGAAAATGACGATCTTTGCATGAAAGTGATCAAAGACGAACTGCAGGAGATCAAGGACAAGTACGGAGACGAGCGTAAAACCGATATCGTTTATGCTTCCGAAGAACTTAATCCTGAAGACTTCTATGCAGACGACGAGATGATTATCACGATCTCGCACATGGGTTACATCAAACGTACTCCGTTGAGCGAGTTCCGTGCGCAGGGACGTGGTGGAGTAGGAGCTAAAGGCTCTGAAACACGTGATGAAGATTTTGTGGAATATATCTATCCGGCTTCCATGCATGCCACCTTGCTGATATTTACGGCTAAAGGTAAGTGCTACTGGCTGAAAGTGTTCGAAATTCCGGAAGGGGCGAAGAACTCGAAGGGTAGAGCGATCCAGAACTTATTGAACATCGAACCGGATGATAAAGTAAATGCTTTTATCCGCGTGAAGAAACTGACGACAGATACGGAATTTATCAATTCTCATTACCTGTTGTTCTGTACGAAGAAAGGTGTGATCAAGAAGACATTGCTGGAAGCATATTCCCGTCCTCGCCAGAATGGAGTGAATGCGATTACGCTGCGTGAAGACGACGGTCTGATCGAAGTTTGTATGACGAATGGTAACAATGAAGTCTTGATTGCAAACCGTAACGGACGTGCGATTCGTTTCCACGAAAGTGCCGTACGTGTTATGGGCCGTACTGCTTCCGGTGTTAGAGGCATGTCGCTTGACAGCGAAAACGACGAAGTAGTCGGAATGGTTTGTATAAAAGACAAAGAAAAGGAAACAGTACTGGTTGTGTCCGAACAAGGCTACGGTAAACGTTCTGATATTGATGATTACCGTATTACGAACCGTGGAGGTAAAGGTGTCAAAACCATCAACATTACGGAAAAGACCGGTAAATTGGTTGCTATCAAAAATGTTACGGATGAAAATGATATCATGATCATCAATAAATCTGGTATCGCGATCCGTATGAAGGTATCTGATCTGAAAATTATCGGGCGTGCAACACAGGGTGTACGTTTGATAAATTTGGAGAAACGTAATGACGAAATCGCCTCTGTATGTAAAGTTATGTCACAGACTGAAGAAGAGATCGCTGCAGAAAAAGCTCAGCGCGAGGCTTTGGAAGGTGCTGCTGTTCATGAACGTCCAATAGAGAATACCGATTTCGAGGATGTCTCTGATGATGTCGAAAACAAGGAAAATGTTGACGGCTTTGAAGAAACAGCTGAGGAATAATTTAAACAAATAGAAATATTAATCTCAAATCACTATCACAAATGAAACGAGTATTATTGACAGTTGCACTATGTGTTGCAGCATCTGCCTCTTTCGCACAGAAGAAAGCTGTGAGCGAGGCACAGAGTATTGCGAAAAGCAGTAATGCAGATTTTGGAGAGGCCAGAACCTTGATCAAAGGTGCATTGGAAAATCCGGAAACTAAAGATGACGCTAAGACCTGGTATGTAGCAGGTTTTATTGAAGATCAGCAGTTTAACGCTGAAAGAACAAAGCAGATTCTGGGACAGCAGCCGAACGAACCGGTTATGTATGAGGCTCTGTATGGTATTTTACCTTATTTCCAGAAAGCATACGAACTGGATCAGCTGCCGAATGAAAAAGGTAAAGTAAAACCTAAGTTCACTAAAGATATTAAGAGCATCCTGAGTGCAAACCATATCTACTTATTTAATGGTGGTGCGTATTATTTTGACCAGAAAGATTACAGAAAAGCATATGACTTCTTCAACCAGTATCTCGAAATATCTGAGTTGCCGATGTTTGAAGGGACTCAGACTGCTACAAAGGATTCTACATTTATGACAGTGCAGTTCTACGCTGCCGTAGCTGCCACTCAGTTAGGTGATTCTAAAACTGCTGTCGCAGCTTTGAATCGTGCTAAGGACACTGAATTCCGTCAAAATGACGTTTATCAGTATCTTTGCTATGAATACGGTGAGGTTCTTAAAGATTCTGTCAATTTGGAAAAGACACTGGAAGAAGGTCTTGCTAAATTCCCGGATGAACAGTATTATCTGATGAGCTTGATCAACACTTACATCTATTCTAACAGAAACGAAAAGGCATTGGAATATCTGAATATTGCTATTCAGAAACACCCGGATGATGCAAATCTTTACAATGCTATGGGTCGTGTATACGAAACTGGTTTGAAAGATTATGCTAACGCAGAGAAATGCCTCAAAACCGCGTTGGAAAAAGATCCGAATCTGACAGATGCACTTTCCAGCTTAGGCCGTTTATATTACAATCAGGCAGTAAACAAGCAGGGTGAAGCTAACATGATCAATGATAGCAAAAAATATCAGGAAGAATTGAATATCGCTAAAGAATTATTCAAAAAAGCTCTTCCATATTTCCAGAAAGCACATGAAGCAGAACCAACCAAAATGGAAAACATGATCGGTTTAAGAGGTATATACTACAATCTGAACATGGGTCCGGAATTGGAAGCTATCGAAGCTGAAATGAATAAATAATAAATCTATACGATTCTTTGTAAAAGGAGTTCTTCTTAAGGGAAGATCTCCTTTTTTATTTATAACAAATTGTCAATATCACATAGGCAGTTTAAAAATGTATATGAAGTTTATTGCTCTGAAAGAAGAGATAAATAATTCTATTAAACATAATCGTGATTATCTAATGTAAACATCTAAGGATCAGTATGGTTATATATAGGACATAAAAAAAGCCCGTATCCAACTTCACAGTTACATACGGACCAAACAAATAACAAACTCTACTTATATGAAAAAACAAATACTACTAACTTAATCATTTTAGGAATATCTTTATGGATGCAATTCCTAATTCATTTTATCATATAACAGCGTAAAAAACAATTTGGTTCAGAATTATAGAAAAAAATATTCTTTGCTTAGACTTTAATTTTTGTATCGTTGTTATATTTGCCTGTATTTCAGAAATATATCATTTATGAAATAACTAATATCATTTTTAAAACATCTTCATATTTACTTTCTCGTATTTTTAAAATCAAATTTCAACCTAAAAAGATAATTGCCATGAAGGAATTGAAAATGTTTATTAACGGCAGATTTATAGAGAATGAATCTGGGAAATGGATTAAGGTATTAAATCCTTCTACTGAAGAAGTTATCTCACTTATGCCGGACGGTACAGTTGATGATGCGAAAAAAGCGATCGATGCAGCTGAGAAGGCTCAGGATCAATGGGAAAGAACACCTTCTATAGAAAGAGCAGCCTATTTGACTAAGATTGCAGCAGGAATTCGTAAAAGAGAAAAAGAATTGACCGACATTATTGTACGTGAAGGTGGTAAAACACAGGGACTTGCAAATGTAGAAGTCTTATTTACTGCTGATTATCTCGATTATATGGCTGGATGGGCACGGCGCTATGAAGGAGAAATAATCCCCAGTGATCGTCCACGGGAAAGTATCTTCCTGTTTAAGAAGGCTATTGGTGTCACAACAGGTATCCTTCCCTGGAATTTCCCGTTCTTTCTTGTTGCCCGTAAGGCTGCTCCAGCTCTGATTACAGGGAACACGATTGTCGTCAAACCGAGTCAGCTTACGCCTGAAAATGCTTATGTTTTTGCACAAATCGTCGAAGAAGTCGGCTTGCCTGCCGGAGTATTTAATTTGGTAAATGGACGTGGTTCCGTTATTGGCCATGAATTGGCTGCCAATCCTAAAGTAGGCATGGTCAGCCTGACAGGAAGTGTCGGTGCAGGACAACAGACAATGGCCGCTGCAGCTCCTAATATCACGAAAGTTTCATTGGAATTGGGAGGAAAAGCACCCGCTATTGTGATGGCTGATGCGGATATCGATCTGGCTGTTAAATCGATTATTGCTTCACGTGTGATCAATACCGGACAGGTATGTAATTGTGCAGAGCGCGTTTATGTAGATAAGAAGATCAAAGATGTTTTCATGGAGAAACTTCTTGCCGGTATGAAACAGGTGAAAGTCGGTGATCCGAATGAAATCGCGGATCTGGATATGGGACCGCTGATTGAAGCTAATGCACTGGCTGCAATGGAGAAAAAAGTAGCAAGAGCGATTGAGCAAGGTGCTAAACTATTGTGCGGTGGCCACCGGATCGGAACAAAGGGATATTTCTTTGAGCCAACAGTTTTGGATTGTGCAACTCAGAAAATGGACATTATACAGGAAGAAACCTTTGGCCCTATCCTACCAGTTGTTGAATACACCGATATCAATGATGCCATAGCTTGGGCGAATGATTGCGAATACGGACTGACTTCTTCCGTCTATACACAAAATCTGGATAATGCATTCAAGTTGATGCGTTCCCTGAAATTTGGCGAAACCTATATCAATCGTGAAAACTTCGAAGCGATGCAAGGTTTCCATGCCGGTTGGCGTAAGTCTGGTATTGGCGGAGCTGACGGCAAACACGGGCTTGAGGAATATTTGCAGACACACGTTGTTTATATAGAAACAAAGGAGTAAAAGTTTTTTGCCATGCTGTTGGCAAAGTTTTGCCACTTGGATGGCACAGCTTTGCCAACAGCATGGCAAGACTGTGCCAACTAAGTGGCAAAAGAAATATAATACGAACTATACTTGTTCCAACAGGTAGTATTCGGAAAGAATGTCCCGCACCTTTTCCGGAGACAAACGTCCATAGACTTTTCCGGCAATGGTGACAACCGGAGCAAGCCCGCAAGCGCCTACACAACGCAGGCAGTCTAATGAAAACAGACCGTCAGGAGTAGTCTCCCCGACTTTTATCTCCAACTGACGCTGGAACTCATCCAATACTTTTTCAGCTCCACGGACATAGCAAGCAGTACCCAGGCAGACAGAAATAGGATATTTCCCTTTCGGAGTCATCGTAAAGAAAGAATAGAAGGTGACAACGCCATATACCCGTGAAACAGGGATGTTCAGCCGTTCGGCAATAACTTCCTGCACTTCGCGCGGCAAGTAACCGAATATTCCCTGCGCTGCGTGTAAGATATTGATCAGTTCTCCCGCATCGTTGTGGTGCTCATTGCAAACAGCCTCCAACTCCTTTAGTTTTATCTTAAGCAAATGTATCTTTTCCATACTCTATTTCTTCTGATTTTCTTGAATAAACATATTAACGGCTTCCTTCCGGTCATAATAGTGCGTGTGCAGCAACTTATGAGCCCGCGGTCCGCAGGGTTCACCCAGATAGTTGGCATAAAGTTCCTGTATATAAGGATTCTCGTGGCTTTTACGAAGCGTCTTGTTTTCATCCTCCCGGTAGAGAGCGGCGGCACGTTTGCGCAGGACCTCCATCCTGCCCCGATGGAACGGCTGTCCGCCTCCGCCGATACAACCGCCCGGACAGGCCATGATTTCGATCGCATGATAGGGCGATGTTCCGTTCTTTACTTCTTCTACCAACTTGCGGGCATTTCCCAAGCCATGGGCGATACCGATCTTGACGGGTGTTCCGTCAAAGTCGATTGTTGCGCTACGGATACCTTCCAGTCCGCGAAGTTCTTCAAACTCAAGTTTGGGAAGCGGCTTCTTCGTGTACAGTTCGTAGGCTGTACGACAGGCAGCTTCTATTACCCCTCCGGTAGTACCGAAGATCACGCCGGCACCGGTAGATTCGCCCAGCGGACGATCGAAATCGCTGTCCGGCAAGTCTGTAAAGTTGATATTGGCATAACGGATCAGTCGTGCCAACTCACGCGTATAAATCGAAATATCGACATCAGGATTGCCTTCGACTGCAAACTCAGGACGGCTGGCTTCATATTTCTTCGCCAGACAAGGCATGATAGAGACGACTACAATCCGCTTCCGGTCCACTCCTAACCTTTCGGCAAAATAGCTTTTAGCGATTGCACCGAACATCTGTTGCGGACTTTTTGCAGTGGAAAGATTATCCCTCAGTTCCGGGAAATGCTGTTCGACGAAGCTGACCCAACCCGGGCAGCAACTGGTCATCAACGGCATTTTCACTTCTTTGTCTCCTTTAAGGTATTTCCCTATTCGTTGCAACAGCTCGGTCCCTTCTTCCATTATGGTCAGGTCGGCTGCGAAATCTGTGTCGAACACATAATCGAAGCCTAATTGGCGCAAAGCCGAAACCATTTTACCGGTCACCAATGTGCCCGGTTCGTAACCGAAGTCACGGCCAAGAGCTGTACGGACAGCCGGTGCAGTCTGGGCTATTACGATCTTGTCCGGATCGGCAATTGCATCCAGAACGGGCTGTTGTGTGTTTCTTCCGCTCAAGGCATTTACCGGACAAACAGATACGCATTGTCCGCAATAGGAACAAGTACTGCCGGCAATATCCCGCTCGAAGGCAGTAGAGACGGCTGCATTAAAACCGCGATTGACTGCTGTCAATGCGCCGACGGTCTGGATATTGTTACACATCGTTTCGCAACGGCGACACATGATGCATTTATTCATATTCCGTACGATAGACGGTGAACGGTCTATCTCGAACGTAGACATTTCGCCTTTATAGCGTATCTCGCGTATGCCCAGGTCATGAGCGATTGCCTGCAATTCGCAATGTCCGTTACTACTGCAAGTCAGGCATTCGGCGGGGTGATTGGAGAGAATCAATTCCATCACCGTTTTGCGGGCATTCATCACCCTGGGACTATGCGTCCGTACAACCATGCCTTCGGTACATTCAGTCTTACACGACGGAGCCAGGTTGCGGCGGCCTTCTATTTCAACAACGCAAATACGGCAAGCTCCCGGATTGTTTTCGTAATTCAGGTCTTCCAGCTTCATGTAGCACAAGGTCGGGATGCGTATGCCCATTCCATTTGCAGCGTCCAGGATAGTAGTCCCTTTGGGAACTTCTACCGGTCTTCTATCTATAATAAGTTTTACTGTTTCCATTTCTTTGTCTGTTATCCATTTATTAATGTACATAAATAGCTCCGAACTTACACTTCTCAATACATGAACCGCAACGGATACATGTTTGCGGGTCGATGACGTGTGGAACTTTCCGATCTCCTGTAATTGCGTTCACCGGGCATATCCGGGCACAAAGCGTACAACCTTTACATTTTTCCGGATTGATAAAGTATTGTGTCAGTTCGCGACATTGGTGAGACGGACAACGTTGTTCCTCTACATGGGCCAGATATTCGTCGTAAAAGTTATCCATTGTGGATAGAACCGGGTTCGGAGAGGTTTGTCCCAAACCGCACAGGGCCGTATCTTTAATCACTCCCGCCAGATTGCGCAGCATATCCAGATCTTTAATCGTTGCCTTACCGGAAGTTATCTTCTGCAAAATCTCATGCAACCGTTTATTGCCAATCCTGCAAGGCGCACATTTACCGCACGATTCTTCTACCGTAAAGTCCAGATAGAATTTTGCCATTGCAACCATGCAGTCGTCTTCATCCATTACAATCATACCGCCTGATCCCATCATTGAACCGGCAGCCAGCAGGTTATCATAGTCGATCGGCAAATCCAGATGCTTTTCGGTCAGGCAACCGCCAGAAGGCCCTCCCGTCTGTACGGCCTTGAACTTCTTACCATCTTTAATACCGCCACCGATACCGAAAATAACCTCACGCAATGTCGTTCCCATCGGAACTTCTATCAGTCCGACATTATTTACTTTTCCTGCCAGGGCAAAAACTTTTGTACCCTTGCTCTTCTCCGTCCCTATGCTGCTAAACCACTTGGCGCCTCTCAGCAGGATAACCGGTACATTGGCATAGGTTTCCACATTATTCACATTCGTCGGACAACCTTTGTAACCATGCTCGCTGGGGAAAGGCGGCTTGACTGTTGCCTCTCCGCGGAGTCCTTCCATACTGTGGATCAATGCGGTTTCTTCACCACAGACAAATGCCCCGGCGCCATAACGTATATCAATATCAAAAGAGAAATCTGTTCCGAAGATATTCTTTCCTAACAAACCGTATTCTTTTGCCTGCTGAATTGCGATTTTTAATCGTTCTACGGCCAAAGGGTATTCGGCACGTATATACACTAAACCTTTATCGGCTCCTGTGCAATATCCGTTGATCGCCATCGCTTCTACAATAGAATGCGGATCGCCTTCCAATATGGAACGGTCCATAAAGGCTCCCGGATCACCTTCGTCCGCATTACAAACCACATATTTCTGAGGAGCCTGGACCTTGCGTGTTATCTGCCATTTCAGCCCGGTAGGGAATCCGCCACCTCCCCTGCCGCGCAAGCCACTGTCCATGATTTCCTTAATCACTGATTCGGGCGTCATTTCCGTCAGTGCTTTACCCAAAGCGACGTAGCCGTCACGGGCAATATATTCATCAATATTCTCGGGATTGATAAAACCGCAATTCCGTAAAGCTATACGAAGTTGCTTTTTATAGAAGTCAATGTGTTTGGAGTCCGGAACCTGCTCATTTGTCTCGGGGTCGACATAAAGCAGGCGTTCCACCTTCCTACCTTTGACCAAATGTTCCAGGACTATATCTTCTGCATCAGACGGTTTTACCTGTACGTAGAAGGTATTATCAGGAACCATCTTTACAACCGGTCCTTTCTCGCAAAAGCCAAAACAACCTGTACGGATCACCTGGACTGTGTCCTGCAGCCCGTGTTGTTCTACGGCCTCTTTCAGATTTTCAAGTATAAGTTCACTCTGTGATGCACGGCAGCCGGTACCACCACACACCAGTATATAACTACTGTATTGTGCCATTATGTAAGTATTTATTGTTTAAGGAAGTTCGTTACTCTGGTTTAATCGCAGTGTAGGTGACGGGGATGATGTCATCCAATAGTTCTCCTTGCCGGATATAACGGTTGATTATTTCATCCACCTTTTCTTTATTGACATGGCCAAATACGATTGGTTCTTTACCGGGCACGGCCACTTCGATAGTCGGTTCTACATAGCAATAGCCCATGCACCCGGTTTGTGTTACTAACGCATCAACTTTTTCACGATCGAGTGCTTCGATGAAATAATTCATAATCTCTTTGGCTCCGGCTGCAATACCGCAGGTAGCCATCGAAACCCGAATCTGCACCATTTGCTCGGGATGATTACTTTTCTCTCTTATATCCAAGGTTGAGCGCAAGGTTTCGCGCATCTTCCGGAGATCATCCAATGTTTTCACTTTATTCATGGTTCACACTATTTTAAGGTATAATACGCTCTAAGAGGTATGTCACAAACATACGTATTTTTCTTTAAAATAGCATCTCTTTTTCTATTTATCTTCAACAGCACGCGTCTGTAAGATTTTCGAATTAGGAGGAATACTGTGTGTGAGCCAGATATTACCTCCTATAATAGAACCTCTGCCTATTGTAATTCTTCCGAGAATCGAAGCATTTGAATAAATAGTGACATAATCTTCTATAATCGGATGACGAGGGACATCCAATGGCAACCCTTCTTCATCCAATGTGAAACTTTTGGCTCCTAATGTTACACCTTGATACAGGCGGACATGATTTCCGATAATAGCAGTCTGGCCAATAACGACACCTGTTCCATGATCGATACTGAAATATTCTCCTATCTGTGCTCCCGGATGAATGTCTATTCCTGTATCCGAATGAGCCATCTCCGTTATAATCCTCGGTATGACAGGGACACCGAGTTCTAACAATTCATGGGCTACCCGCTGATAGAGAATAGCTCGGATGGCAGGATAACAGAATATAATTTCGCTGGGGCTTTTCGCAGCCGGATCACCATCCAGAATGGCCTTCACATCCGTAGACAGCAAGTATTTAATATGTGGAATCTTATTAATAAAAGCTATCGCTATATCAGAAGCACGATCTTTGGAATCACAACAACGTTCGACTTCAAAACACAGCCCATCATAAATCTGTTCCTGCAATAAATCATAGATCTGTTCCAGATATACTCCTGTATAATATTGTATGGAATCAGCTTGTGCCTCTTGTTCCGTACCAAAGAATCCCGGAAAAATAACTTTACGGAGCAGGCTCATGATATCTTGTAGCGCAGTTACTGATGGCGACGGCTTTTGATGCAGCGGGATATACTTATATTCCGGTAATCCCGACGTCGACAACAGCTCTACATTGTTTCGAATCTGTTCTAATATGCTTGTTCTGTTCATCGTTAGTTATCCCATATAGGATTATACATGGTAAATTTATTGGCAAAATAAAGATCCTGTCCCAGTATATAGATCATGCCATTCAGCATAAACATATGATAATTATTCATACGATAGCCTAATAAAGAACGGGCCGTCCATTCACGACTTGACAAATTATACTCCCATATCTTTCCGTTATTGTCGATCATAAAGAAACTATTTCTTTGTTCGTCGTATACGCCTGATGATACAATACCTATTTTATCAGGAACAGGTATCGGATCCCATTTCTTCAAACTATCTGAAGACATATAGAAGCCATTCTTTATACCACTCCCATCCTCGCCTAAACCGGCATAAACCTTATCACCAAAAACTAAGGCTATTCCCCCCCGTTGACGTACCGGGAAATTAGCAACCATATCCCATGTACCACTTTCAGTGGACAAATCATAACGCGATATCTCATCTGTATTATTATTACCGTCTGAGCCACCCAATATATATAAGGAATCACGATACACAAAACTGACAGCCCCCAAACGGCCTTCTGTTAGCGGGGGAAGGTAATCCCAACTATTATCTGTATTGTAAACCTGGCATTCAGTTCCTACTGTTTTTCCGTCGCGACCTCCAATAATATAAGCCCGGTTTCTCCCGCTACAGGCTATAGCTGTCATTTGCGAATAGGCGTTGAGACATTCGGCCATAGGCATCCATTCATTCGTTTCAATATCATATCCAAATACATCTTTGCTACGTCCATCCCCTAAATCTCCTCCGACAATATATGCACGGTTATTTAGCGTAAATCCGGCAGAGAATTGACGGTTTGCACCAGAATAGATCTTTTTATCTGTAAATATATCAGGAGTTGTGAAAGATTTTGTCTCGCCATATCCGGTTAATCCACTTTCATTCGTAGCATAAGCTCTGACATAATAAACGGTAGCCCCTCTCAGTGCTGATAATGTACAAGTGAAAAGCGTATCGCTCACCGGAATATGAGAATCCCGGATATTCGGTTCTTTATTACTTGAAGACCAGCAAATACCCCATTCGACAGCAGCGCTTTTACCCCCATTCTGCAATTCGCCTCCGATATGGACTGTCCCGTCACTTTTAATTGAATCAGCCGTAATCGGGAATGTTATAATATTAGGTTTCTCACTTTTTGTTGAAATTGTAATTTCTTTTTCACTATAGACAATCCCGAATTCATTTACAGCATAGGCACGTGCATAATATTTCTTGGCCGATTCCAGATTACGGATTCTCCCTGTAAATTTACCATCATCAGCCAGATTACTACAGATGATAGTATCTGCATTTGCTCCTATTGCAGGCGTTTCCTCCACACTCCAGCAAAAACCGTAATTAGTCACCGGTGCATCTCCTTCATTTATCAAAAATGCCGAAAGGTCAGCCGTTGTAAAACTGGTACTATCCAAAAACATAGTTCCCAACTTAGGTTTACCATCTGTAGTCTTAAATGAATCCACATTAAAAGCAAACTCACCGAATTGATTCTTGGCGAAGGCGCGGACATAGTACCAGGTTTGCGGTTCCAGATCCGTAATCAGACAAGAAAATGTATCAACTGATGCCAAATCTAAACCCTCATAGCAAACTACAGAATCTTGATCTGATGGTTCAGGATTCCCTCCATTATCTTTTTTCTTATAGTAGAAACCTAATTTCTCTATTCCAACTCCCCGGTTTTTAACCTCTCCCCTAACCTTTACAGAGGTTGCTTTTACCGTAGTACTATCTACTTCCAGAGTGGCAACTTCACCGATTCCATTTATCGTGGTATATATCCTTTCCGTTTCTGAAAAAGCTGTATCTATCTCATTTATAGCATATGCATATACATAATACCGGGTACTATCCTCCAAATTAGACATCGTTACAGTGAAATCATGATTCTCTATTTTATCACTTTTAGCAAATCGTTTGTTGCGCATGTTATCAAGAGGTTTCACTTTTTCTTGGGTACTCCAGCAAACACCACATTCTTTTATCGGCAAACCATTTTCTTTCAGGATTTGCGCCTTTAAGGTGATAGATGAAGCATGTATTTCTCCTTCTTGAGAAGTTTCGGATACAACCGGAGCTTTTGCGTTCTGTAAACGGGTATCCATATCCGGATCTTCGACACATCCGGATAGTATCCATAAAAAGGAAACAGCAGACAGAATGATTGAATATATATATTTCATAAGTCTCTTTATTAGAAGAATACGCCAATACCGGCATTCAAATCAACATATTTAAAATTCAAGGTATTACAACCTGCACTTACAAATACAGGCCCCAGTTTAACCATCACATCCATATCAGCAACCAAACCGCTATAAGAATGATCTGTATTTTTAGCCCAGTAAGACTGTTTTTGTTTATAATCCAAATCGTTAACTGTAACAAATTCACATAACAATTCCCGGCTTCCATATCCTAATCCGATAGAAGTATATAACCAAGGCATGCATTTAACAACCAGTCCGGCTGTTCCGGCATAGCTATTTATCTTTTTCCTATTTGTAAAATTATATGGTAAATCTCCCGGAATGGAACCTGTATATTCGTCAGTTCCGCGGCATTCGCCGTCATGCCCCTTAAAACTCAAATTTGTTCTGAAACGGGCAAACCAACCTAAACGGGATTTCACACCTCCGACAGTTAAACCATAAGGTGCTTCGATTGAGTAAGCATACCCTACAAAAAACTTCATCGGTTCTTTAGGCTTATCGGGTTTTGTTTGATTCCCAGAAGTATAAAAGACTGGTTCCACAGGCTTACGAAGCGTATCCAGACGCTCACGCCAAGATTTTGCCAATGATTCATTCTTGGAAGTTCCTATACCCTCGGTATAATAGGTAATCAGCTGTAATATAGCCGTAGTATCCTTATTATTAGCCATCACTTCCAGGCAGTTCCGACATTTATTCATCAAACTGTGCATGGAAGGACGCATCCGCTGATTTGCCAACCAAATCGAAGTAAGTTGCCTGATACTGTAAGAGTCACATTGTACAACTCCTTCTTCGTACCACATTCTGGCATCACTATAGTCGAGGCGTTTCATTGCCTCGTCCCCTTTTCTGTTATATTCAGTTTTCTGTTGAGCCACCAAACACATTGGCAACACAACGAATAGAGTCAAAATCCAAAGTCTTTTCATAAATACGTTAATAATACGTTGATCCTTCATTTACCAATACACCGTCAGCATTATAAATGTCAAACAAACCATCTTTTCGTTCGAAAGCACGACCGTTATCGGCTATGCCAACATTTAGATATTTACACGGAATACGTTCATTTGCATTTACATCGATAGCACCATATAATTTAGTCGATTTCTTTCGTACGATGGTATAATTCCCGAAAGTCTTCTTTACCTCATATTGGTCCTTCCTGTCAGCCAGAAGTTTTGCCGCTTCCTGCTCATCACAAGAGATCAGGAGACGTACGACCTCTTCCGTTAACTTGGTTTCTTTCGCTTTAGTGAAATCTTTTCTTGCATTTGTAAAATCTGCTTTCCCCATTTTTTCCTTGCCGGAGGCAATCAATGCATCGTATTCCGCATTGATTTCTTCAACGGAAGGTTCAGTAGGTTGTATTGTTATTTTTTTCTCTTCAGTTAGAACAGGTCTCGTTTCCGGCTGTTTTTCCGTTACATGCGTTGCAGGTGTAACCTTTCCAGGTTGTTGCTTTTCTACAGTTTCTGTTTTCTTTTCTTCTGCAGAAGATTGTGTTTCTTTTTCTGTGTCATGCATGACTGTTTGAACTGCCGGAGTTGAATCTTCCACCTCTTCTTTGGACGGATTAATAAACTCTGTTGTGCCCGGTTCTGTCGTTGCTTTATTTCCTTGTACTAAAATAGCAACAGCAGATCCTATACAGGCAAATATAGCAATAATCATAGAAATCAATGCCCCTTTTCTTTTTTTCTTATGGATCTGCGGGCTGATTTCTTCTCCATTTACGATTGTACGGTCTTCATCATTTTCATTCAGAGTCAATTGTCCATTTTGATTCAAAACTGTTGTCTCATCACCTTCTTGTCCGCCAGTCTCCTCCTGAAGACCGTTTGCTTGCCCTTCCTCTTCCGTAGGATAATCCAATGCAGCCATCATCTCTGATACAGTCTGGAAACGATTGGCCGGAATAATCTGCATTGCCCTGATAATTGCGGCTTCTGTTTTAGGAGAGATATCTTTATTCAGTTCCGAAGGATTCTGTAAAGAACGCGTCGCACGCAAGATAGACTCTGTCGGTATCTTTCCGGTCAGCAGGTTATACATGGTTGCTCCCAACGAATAAATATCCGGGCATGGAGAGAAGCTCTGTGTCCCTTCGTTATCGTATTGCTCGATCGACGCAAAACCTTTAGATAAAGTCAGCATGGTCGTACTGGTTTCCTGCTGTTCTATATCATATCTTTTGCTCACACCGAAGTCTATCAGGCGGGCTTTCCCAGATGAATCGATCAGGATATTGCTGGGCTTGATATCCAGGTGAAGAATGTTTTTTTCATGCACAAACTGAAGGGCTTCTCCAATCTGATGGACATATCTGAGAACTTTTGACTCCGGCAACACACCTTCTCTGTCCATCATATATTTGAGGGAACAGCCGGGAATATATTCCATAGCGATATAGGCCGTGTCGTTTTCTTCGAAAACTTCCAGCACATTCACAATATGAGGGTGATGAACCTCAGAAAGTATTTTAGCTTCCTTTATAAGCTTTTCCTTGAATTTATCGAAAAGCACTCTTCCCGTCTCAGAATGAACTTTGACGGCAAAAGATTCCGCATCTCTGTAACAATAGTCTTTAAAGAAGTATTCTTTTATACAAATAGGAACTTCTGTTTGCACTGTACCCAACGCACCCTTTACTTCCGTATACCAGACGCCTTTATAAGTTATACCAAAGCCGCCCTGACCAATTACATGAGTGATCCGATATTTTCTATTCTGAAGAACATGTCCGTTTGGCAAATTCATAACTACTATGCGCAATTCTATTAATCTGCCAAAATTACGCTATTTATATAAAAGAATAAAGGAAAGAAAGAATATTTTGCTTAATTCCCGTCGAATCTAACACATTTTGTACGGGAATGATGTAAAAAGAGAAGTTATCACGTGTTTTACCGCTACACGCAAACATTATTTCGTTTTTAATTCCTTCCGGACCTCCGGATTGTTTAAAGATTATAGAAAGATCTTCATTTGTGAGACGTTCAAGCACACCGTCCGAACACATAAATAGATAATCGCCTGCCTGAATGTCGTTTAACAGGACGACATCGGCCTCTGTCGGGCGACTTGTCCCCTGGATTGCACGTACAATCACATTTCGTTGCGGATGATTTACGGCTTCTTCACGGCTGATCTTTCCTAATTTCACCAGAGAATTCACCAGCGAATGATCTTCAGTCTGGTACAAAATATTCCCTTGTCTGAAATGATAAATCCGGCTGTCACCAACATGAGCCAGTGTTATGCCAGCTGCTCCGACAAAGGCCATAGTCAAAGTGGTTGCCATACCCTTGGCTTCGGGATGAATTGCGGTATAGTCATCAAAGCGTGCTTCAGTATAACGGATTGCTTTATTTATAAAATCTACAGTTGGCTCACCTTCCCGGAAAGTCGAAAAAAAAGTCTGGAAAGAATCACAGGCCAGCGAACTGGCGATCTCTCCTTTTTCAGCTCCACCGACACCATCACATACCAAAAACAACTTTTGATTGGAATTTGCCGCTTCCGGCAGGGGATAGATGGAATCCTCATTATTCAACCTGCCTCCTTTTTCACTGACTGCCCAAGGTTTGCCGATCGTTATATTCATAGCATAGACTATTTTTATTCATTAAAACGGAGTACTGTATGACCGATAATGATCTCATCATTATTTTTCAGTACTACAATCTCTCCATTCTCTAAGTAATTGCTATTATATAACGTATGATTTTTACTATTATTGTCAGAAAGATAATGTTTATATCCACCTTTTACATCTTTTTTAACTTCTATCCGGATATGTTCGCGACTCATTGATCTATCTGTCGTCACAATACCGATAGTCGCATTAGATGCATTGGATTTTCTTCCGATCGTATATAAACCTTCCTGAAGAGGAAATGTTTGTTCCGGCGTATCGTCATTTGCAATTACAGTAAGATGTCCGGTTGTCATACGAAGCGGCTGTATCAGAACCGTTTCCGATTCGGATGTCCGATCTCCTTTCTTCTGAGACAGTAAAGAAACTGGAATCGGTTGTTTACATTTCGGGCATTTAAAGGAGGTGATATCGAGGGGAATTTTCCCCTCGTCTACCTTTAACCCTACATGGCAATGTGGACATTTAACGGAAATCATAGAATAAATGATATGTCAGCTCCGTCAATATCGGTTGAATATGTATCCAGCATATCTGCATCAGACAACATAATTGTATCATCAGACAGTGTAATAAAATCAGAAGCATCAATACTTTCATCAATCATTACAGCATCCGACAAGTCGTTTCCACCGTCCACATCCACGATTACAGCGTCAGCCAACATAAAGTCGTCGCTGTCTAAAGTCACGAATGTGTAATCCTCTTCTTGCATAATGTTATAATTAATTTTTCCGAAAACAAAAGTAAGGAAACGAATTGATATCCAAATACAAAATAGTTCCTTATAATCAAATGTTTGGGTTTACTGTACGAAAGTATTACTTTTAGTATATAAAACGGAAAACTATTCACTTACCCATTTAGCTTTACAAGAAGAAACCGGGCACTGTTTTCTGTTGCGTAACGACTCCCAGGGTATTTCCCCCAAAAATGTCCCGCATTTGGGGCAAACATAATCTATTTTGAACTGATTAGTTAAGTCCTGCAATAACTGTGGAGTCTTTGCCGACTGCTTCGCTCCCAGATAAATACCGACTGTCGGAGCACAAACCGTAATAAACAGACTCAACCCGAACAACTCCGGGCTTCCCTTTCCTAAAAAGCCAATTACGACACCGACTACACCTGGTAGAGCAAAAGGTAAAGACTGAAACAGCCTGGTTTTAAACTGATTGGACGACTGAATCTTAACTTTTGCTTGAATATAATTATCGTATATTTGCTTCAAGGCTGCAAACTCTTCACTGTAGTCATTATTAAATTTCAGTGCTTCTGAAATGTTCAAAACATAATTATTTCCTAATTTGATAGTATCACTGGGAGTAACTCGTTTTTTGACGATCTGGGCACCATTCACAAACGTTCCGTTTGTCGAGTCCAAATCTTCAAGCAGCCAGCACCCTCCTTCTTCTTCACGTATCAATCTTGCATGATACCGGCTTACGTGAGGATCGTCTACTACAAAGTCATTGTCATTCGCTTTTCCGATCTTAATAATCATTCTGTAACAGCTTTTGGTTCTTCAGGCTTCCCCATCTCCTTCTCAAGCGTATCTTTTAACACTTTTAACGGATCTTTGGATATCACCAGTTCCCTTGGTTTCCCGTCTTGCGTCAGCAACAACAATTTCTGTTTGGGAAGATTTATCTGCAGGATATGATTTTTATTGATGATATGGCTTTTGCCTACACGCATCAGGATTGCATTACAGCCAGCCACCTGTTTTTCCAATATTTCTTCTATTTTCCCTATATTAATTGCAAATGTAAATTGGATTCCGTTGGATAATAGTAATTTGGTGTAATTTCTATCTGCTTCAAAATAGAGAATCTGCCCTATCTTAATTCGCAACAACTCATCTCTCGTCTTAATTATTAAATACCGCTCCATACGTAGATATTGTTTATTCATTCATCATCAGGAAACAAATATACATGATTTTATTGTTATTCCTGCACCTTTTGTCAACAAAAAGTTACTTATAAAACGTCAACTCATCGTATCTTATTGTGTATTAACTTAGCAGAAAATGTTCTCCACACCCACTTTTTCAAGTCTTAGCACCCGGATATACCCCGTTTTTACATCCGGATCTTCACTTTTCCCACACCCGGGTGTACATCATGTTTTGAGCTTACCTGTCTGAATATAAGCAGTATGATTGGTGTAAATAAAATATACCTTTTGTAATTTTGTGATAGGAAGTGATAGAGGAGTGATAGATAAAAAATAGCATCTATCACTCCTCTATGTCTTGATTATCACTCTTTCACATCAAAGTAGTGATAGAGTGATACTGATTTTACAAAAAACAGTTTATGGAGAATTACTCTTCTATAGCTGCCTGAGCTGCCGCAATACGTGCGATCGGTACACGGAATGGAGAGCAAGAAACATAGTTCAGGCCAACCTTATGACAGAACTTGACAGAAGAGGGTTCGCCGCCATGTTCACCACAGATACCACATTTCAAGTCCGGACGGATAGCGCGACCTTTTTCTGTAGCCATACGAACCAGCTGTCCTACTCCATTCTGGTCAAGAACCTGGAACGGATCGACTTTCAGAATCTTCTTTTCCAGATAAACCGGAAGGAAGGACGCGATATCGTCACGAGAGTAACCGAAAGTCATCTGTGTCAAGTCATTTGTTCCGAACGAGAAGAATTCGGCAGAAGAAGCGATACGGTCAGCTGTCAGTGCTGCACGCGGGATCTCGATCATTGTACCGACTTTAAAGTCGATGCTGTCTCCCACTTCTTTAAACAGTTGTGCGGCAGCTTCACGAATAACCTTTTCCTGTTCCTTGAATTCGTATAGAATACCAGTCAGCGGAACCATGATTTCCGGTTTAGCCTCGATACCTTCTTTTTTCAATTCCAAAGCAGCTCCCAAGATTGCACGCGTCTGCATTTCCGTAATTTCGGGATACGTATTTCCTAAACGGCAGCCACGGTGTCCAAGCATCGGGTTATGTTCACAAAGTGATTCTACGCGCTTCTGGATTTCTTTTACCGACACACCCATTGCTGTTGCCATTTCTTCCTGTCCCTTCAGATCGTGAGGAACAAATTCGTGCAAAGGAGGATCGAGCAGACGAACAGTAACCGGACAACCGGCCATTGCCTTGAAGATGCCTTTGAAGTCTTCTTTTTGGTATGGCAGAATCTTAGCCAGTGCATTCTTACGTCCTTCAGCATCTTCCGCCAAAATCATTTCACGCATAGCCTTGATCTTTTCACCATCGAAGAACATGTGTTCCGTGCGACACAGACCAATACCAACGGCTCCGAAGTTACGGGCAATAATAGCATCATGCGGAGTATCGGCATTTGTACGAACCTGCAATTTCGTATATTTATCTGCCAATGTCATTAATTCGGCAAAATCACCGGACAGTTCGGCAGCTTTTGTCTCAACTTTCCCGACATAAACAGTTCCGGTCGTACCGTTAATAGAGATATAATCTCCTTCTTTCAACTTAACGCCGTCTACTTCAACTGTTTTATTCTTATAATCGATTTCCAAAGCGCCAGCGCCGGATACGCAGCATTTACCCATACCACGAGCCACAACAGCAGCGTGCGAAGTCATGCCGCCGCGAGCCGTCAGGATACCCTCGGCAACAGCCATACCAGCCAAGTCTTCAGGAGATGTTTCGATACGGACCATTACGACTTTCTTTCCATCAGCATGCCATTTGGCAGCATCGTCAGCAAAGAAAACGATCTGTCCGGTGGCAGCACCCGGTGATGCAGGCAAACCTTTCACCCATACTTTAGCTTGTTTTTCAGCCACTTTATCGAATACCGGGTGAAGCAATTCATCCAGTTTATTCGGTTCGATACGGGCCAAAGCCGTCTTTTCATCAATCATTCCCTGATGCAACAAGTCGATTGCGATCTTGACCATTGCAGCACCGGTACGTTTGCCGTTACGAGTTTGCAAGAACCACAGTTTGCCTTCCTGTACAGTGAATTCCATGTCTTGCATATCACGATAATGGTTTTCCAGCTTTGTCTGCAACTCATCCAACTGTTTGTAGATTTCCGGCATCGCTTCTTCCATGGACGGATATTTAGCGATGCGGTCTTCTTCTGAAATACCGGCACGTTCAGCCCAACGCTGTGAACCGATCTTCGTGATCTGCTGTGGTGTACGGATACCGGCTACCACATCTTCGCCCTGAGCATTGATCAGATATTCCCCATTGAACAAATCTTCGCCATTTCCGGCATCACGGGAGAAACATACGCCCGTTGCAGAAGTTTCGCCCATATTACCGAACACCATTGCCTGTACGCTGACAGCAGTTCCCCACTCTGCAGGAATACCTTCCATCTTACGATACAGGATAGCGCGTTCATTCATCCAGCTGTCAAATACAGCACAGATAGCACCCCAAAGCTGTTCATACGCAGAAGTCGGGAAATCTTTGCCTGTCTGAGCTTTAACAGCAGCCTTGAATTTAGCGACCAGTGTTTTCAGGTCTTCTACATCCAGCTCGTTGTCCAGCTTAACGCCTTTTGCTTCCTTCACTTCTTCGATAATCGCTTCAAACGGGTCGATATCTTCCTTATTAGTCGGCTTCATCCCCAATACGACGTCACCGTACATCTGTACGAAACGGCGGTATGAATCCCAAGCGAAACGAGGATTGTTCGTTTTGCGGCTCATGCCTTCCACCACTTCATCATTCAAACCCAGATTAAGGATCGTATCCATCATACCCGGCATAGATGCGCGTGCACCCGAACGTACGGATACCAACAACGGATTGGCTACATCACCAAACTTTGAATTCATCAGCGTCTCGATATTAGCAATTGCTTTCTCAACATCTGCTTTCAACAGTTCGACCACTTTGTCTTTGCCTAAATCATAATATTCAGAACAAACATCCGTGGTAATAGTAAATCCCGGAGGAACCGGAACACCAATCAGATTCATTTCGGCAAGGTTAGCACCTTTGCCACCCAGCAGATTTCTCATGTCTGCTTTACCTTCGGCTTTTCCATTTCCGAATGTGTAAACTCTTTTTCTTTCCATATTCGACAGTATATTAATTTAGATCTTAGTTTTGCCATCTCCAGATTGCAATGATGCAAATATATGCTATTTAAAGATTGCATAGCCATAAACAGTTAATTAATTTTAGATGTTTTACAACTATTTTTTACCATCCATATCCGGTAAATAACTACATTTGCGTGCGGGAATTTTTAAAGCCTAAAAGAAATAACCTGTATTCCGAAAGTTTTTAATCCAACTTTCGGAATACAGGTTATTTAATTTCAAGACTTTAACAATACTATTTATTTCTCAATCCGTATACGCGCATCCACTGCAAATAGCCCGCGTTCCGTCGCTACAAGCGGATTAATGTCCATTTCCTTGATCTCGGAAGCAAAGCGGAGCAGTGTAGACAAACGGACGATGATATCGGCATATTGCTGTTCGTCGATGCCACGCTGGCCTCTCGTACCTTTTATTATAGGATAGCCGCGTAAGGAACGTATCATTGAATACGTCTCATCGTACGACAAAGGAGCCAAACCATACGAAACGTCTTTCAATACTTCCACAAAGATTCCTCCCAGACCGCACAATACGACATGTCCGAAACGGTCTTCATACTTAGCTCCTAAGAACAGCTCCTGCCCTTTCAGCATCGGTTGCACCATAATGGCTGTCACATCCGGCAGGCGCATCATACGTTCATATTCGAATATCAGATGTTCCTCGCTGCGGATATTCAAAGCGACGCCGCCAATATCACTCTTATGCACGGGGCCGACCACTTTGGCGACAACCGGGAATTTCACTCTCTTGGCAAAAGCAACCAGTTCGTCGCGGTCGGTCGATGTAAACTCTTCCACTACCGGGATCTGGGCTGCTTTTAACAGCGTGCGGACTTCTTCCGGATTCAGATAACCGCTGCCCGGCAGACGGTCTATGATACGGCGAACTTCGGGAACATCGACTCCATATAGCTGGATATCCGTGCTCATCGGCTTCGGCGTGTTGATGACACGGGAAAGAGCCGTACCGAGCGTTACCTCGTCTGAGAAGTTTACATGTCCCTTCTTTACGAAACTTTTCACTTCCGGGCCTGCTGTCACGATAGAAGGCAATACAGGGAAGATCGGTTTCTTGCATTCTTCCATTTTCTTATGGAGAACTTCGTAGGTATCATAGAGCTTAACCAAGCCCGGACTGCCGAATATAACCATCATCAGGTCGATGTCCTCAAAACGGTTTTCACAGAAATCAATAGCTGTAGCCAGATGTTCAGGCGTACCTGTCCCGATTATGTCGATCGGATTGCCTACGGCTGCACCCGGATATAGTTTGGATTTCAATTCCGCAGCAACCGGACCATCCAGTTTCGGGACATTCAGGCGTCCCTTCTCCAATGCATCCGCCAACATAACAGCCGGACCGCCGGCATGCGTGATAATCGCACAGTTCTTCCCTCTAACTTCTTTCAATGTAAAGATGCTGGCAACAGTTGTCAACTCCTCACGGCTGAAACAACGCACGATACCTGCTTTACGGAACAAGGCTTCTACGGCAGAGTCCGAATTGGCTATCGCTCCGGTATGGGAAGACGCTGCACGCTTGCCCACATCAGTACTTCCTGCCTTAATGGCTGCAATATGGCAGCCTTTGCGGATCAAAGAAGAAGCATGATACAGAAGTTTATCAGGATTCTTAATCTGTTCGATATAAAGCATCTTTATCTTGGAGTCGAGGACAGGATCGAAGTTTCGGTCCATATATTCAATAACATCTTCCACACCGATCTGTTTGGAATTGCCGACAGACCAAACGGAAGAGAAACGAAGTCCCTTTGTCAGTGCCGATTCAATGATGAAGAGCGCCGTACCGCCGGAACTGGAAACAAAGTCCACGCCGTCTGCATGAAACTCCGGAATCGGTTGGGTAAAGACACCGTGATAATTAATGTTCATCAGCCCGATACAGTTCGGTCCGATCATCGAAGCCCCGGCGTCATTAATACTCTTCAGCATCTGGTCCTCCAGGATGCCGCCTTCATGCGTCTCCTCCCCGAAACCGGCAGACACGACGATGAAAGCCTTGACATTTTTCTCCTTGGCAAGCACTTCCACGGCTTCCGGACACGACGGGCCGGGTATGGAGATGATAGCCAGTTCCGTATCCGGAATATCGTGCACGGAGTGATATGATTTTACTCCCTGCACATCGTCTTCTTTTGCATTTACGACATACAGTTCGCCTTTGTACTTCCCGTCCAGCAAGTTCCGCACCAAGCGGCCGCCCGGTTTATGTACATTATTGGATCCTCCCACCACTACGATGCTTTGAGGATTAATTAATTCTCGGTTAATCATAACATTTTGATCAATTTGGTTCAATGAATGGGAACAAATATAGTCTTTTTATCCGTTTATCCATCAAATCAAGGGTAATTTATTTACATTTTGTACACTCAGCCACTAACCAGTCACACCAGGTATCCATCCCTGTCCCTTTGGTTGCCGATACTTCGAACAACTGCAAGTGGTGATTTACCTTCAGGGCGTTGCTGCGCAATGTTTCCACATCTGTGTCCAGATAAGGCGCCAGGTCGATCTTGTTGATGATGCAGATATCTGCTTCCAGAAAGATATGAGGATATTTCAGAGGCTTGTCGTCTCCTTCTGTAGTACTAACGATAACCACTTTCTTCGCCTCTCCGAGATCGAACATGGCGGGACAAACCAAATTACCGACATTCTCCACAAACAGGATAGACCCGTCGGAAGGATTCAGATGTTTAACGGCATGATTGACCATATCGGCTTCCAGATGACAGCCGGTTCCGGTATTAACCTGGAAAACAGGAACGTTAAGCGCTGCGATACGGTCGGCATCGTTCGAGGTTTGCTGATCGCCTTCGATAACATATATCTGCGAAGGCTGTCCGGGAACAGCTTCGGCGGTCAGGCGCCGTATCGTTTCTTCCAGCAAGGTCGTCTTGCCGGATCCCGGCGAGCTCATCAGGTTCAGGCAGAAAATATGTTTGGCTTCAAAATAGCCCCGGTTACGTTCTGCCAACAGATTATTGCGCTGAAGGATATCCTGTTCGAGTGTTATGACTTTCCCTTCATCGTGATGGTGAGGGTGATGATGTTCATGTCCGTGTTCATGGTCATGATCGTGATGGTGATGATGCTCTCCGCATCCGCAAGTTCCACACATAAGCGTTTGTTTTATTTTATAACAATTGATTTGATCCTTAGTTCCCGCCCTTTTGTGATATTAACCAGATAAGAACCACAATTCGGGCAGGGTGAAAATAAGTTTCCGACCGGAAAGACCGTCTCGCAATCGGAACATTGTCCTTCCCCGTCTATATAATGACGAATGATCTTTGCCTTCTCGAGCAAGGTTCCCTTTACTGCACTTTCCATCGCAAACTCGAGCGTCTGCAATTCGACTCCAGCAAGCCTGCCTATCTCGAGTTCCACCTCTTCTATCTGTGAAGAATGGTGTTCACGGGCTTGTTGTTCGGATAATTGGACGATGCTTTGAGCGATTGATAATTCGTGCATAATCATGTTTTAAATTCAATATTACTTTCCTTCATACAGAGAAGCGGCAATTGCCAGCTGTCCGACCGCTATTCCTCCGTCATTGCAGGGAATACGTCCCGGAACATATAAGGGTATGCCTTCTTTGGCAAACATACGCTGCAACTGTTCCGTCAAACGCTTGTTCTGAAAGCAACCGCCGGAAATCACAACCTTCTCCACTCCCGTCTGCAACCTGTACAACTTCGCTTTCTCCAACAACAACCATGACAGCGTATTATGGAAACGGGAGGACAGATCACCTGCCGGAACGCCTGCATTCAGATCCTCTAAGATTCCTTTCAGCACCGGACGCATGGAAATAACCTCTTCTTCTATTAGAACAGAATAACGGCTTTGATGTTCATCCGATGCTAATTGTTCCAACTTGACAGGCGCTTCTGCCTGATGTGTGGATACATCGCAAACACCCAATAACGAGGCGACGGCATCGAACAGCCTGCCTGCACTGGACGTATAAGGTGTATTAATGCCCTTCTTCATCATCTTCAGAAGCATTTGTATTTTAGCCTCTCCGATTCGTTGCACAAAGCCGGACGGGAAAGGCTGTTCATCTCCGAAATAATGCCAAAGGAAGGCAACCGCCATGCGCCAAGGCTCTGTCGAAGCTTTGTCACCTCCCGGAAGCGGCACATATTCCAGATGCGAAAGCCGCTTATAGCTCCTGCGGTCACAAAGGAAGATCTCACCGCCCCACGCCTTGCCGTCGTCACCCAATCCCGTGCCGTCCAGCACAAGTGCGATCACCGGCTCATCGAGGCCATATTCCAGCATACAAGCCGCTGCATGTGCATGATGATGCTGTACGCGCAACAAAGGGAGATGCAGATCCGAAGAGAGACGCTCCGCTTCGCGCGACGAAAGATAGTCCGGATGCAGATCGCACACTAAGCGAGCCAGCCGGAAGCGGAACAGATGCCGGAAACGTTCGAGCGACTCCGTGTAAAACCGGTATGTCTCCCAATTCTTCAGGTCGCCAATATACTGGCTTTGCAGGATCGTCTCTCCTTTTCCCAAGGCAAAGGTGTTCACCTTTTCGGCACCGAAAGCCAGAATCCCTTCCACCGGCCTATCGGCAAAGAAAGGCTCCGGCACATATCCACGTGAGCGGCGCATCAGGCAAGGCTGTCCGCTGCAGACCTGCAGGACGGAATCATCCACCCGGTTATGGATCTCCCGATTATGATGAAGCAAAAGCGGCACTTTTCCCGCCAGTTGCCTTTCGGCTTCTCCGGGCGTAATGGCAATCGGGCAATCGCTGAGATTACCGCTCGTCATTACCAGCACAGGCGTGTCCAACCGTTCGAACCAATCCTCATGGATCGGCATATAAGGAAGCATGCACCCTAATGTCTGCATCCCCGGATTGACAGAGGCGGCCAGCGGACGGCGTTGTTTCAGCAGCACGATCGGACGGCGCCACGAAAGTAGACATTCCTCTTCTACCTCGTTCAGCCAGGCAAACCGCCGGACCTGTTCCGGATCACGAAACATCACGGCAAAGGGTTTCCCGTCGCGATGCTTGATCTCTCGGAGGCGGGCGACAGCTTGCTCGTTCGTCGCATCGCAGACCAGATGATAACCGCCGATCCCTTTTGCCGCGATCACCTCCCCTTCCCGGAGCAGACGAGACGAGAGGGTGAGCAGTTCCGGATAGTCCGTCAGCGTTTCTTTATTATATAATGTATAGTAGGAAGGCCCGCAATGATTGCAGGCAACCGGTTCGGCATGAAAGCGGCGGTCGCTGACGGTCGTATATTCCTTCCGGCATTCGGAGCACATCGGAAAAGCCGACATAGTCGTCTGCCGCCTGTCGTAAGGCAGATCGCGGATAATGGAAAAGCGCGGCCCACAATGGGTGCAGTTGATAAAAGGATATTGCAGGCGATGCGGTTGCATCTTCCTGTCGTGCAGGCATTCGGGACAGACGGCTATATCGGGAGCCACCTGTGTCACTTCGTCCGAATCTGACCGGCTGGGGGTAATGCGGAAATCCGTATAGGGGTTTTCTGCCATCACTATTTCCGAAACCGAGATACGATGAATGGAAGCTACGACCGGATGTTCGCGCCGGATGCGCCCGATAAGCTGTTCACGCTGCAAGGCAGTCAAGGCGGCACGGATGCAGACCCCGTTGTTCCGGTTGTCCACCTCTCCGCAGATCCCCATCTCGCTGGCTATGCGATAAATAAACGGGCGGAAGCCTACTCCCTGTACTAAACCCTGAATGGTCAGAACCGATATGACAACACCCGTCTCTTTCATCTTTTTAATTTACGTTTTGACAAATGTAACCCCTTTCCTAAGAATAAGCAAACATGCCGAATGGCTATTTTCTATAACCCTTATAAATTATATCTATCCGGGAGATAAACAGAAATGTGTGATATCATACATTTCTTCTGAACATATTGCCTACTTTTGGAGTTAGATAAATATAACAAAGATTATACTACTATGTGTCTTGCTATACCTGGAAAAATACTGAGCGTCGACGATTCTATCCCCGAGCTTAAAATGGCTAAAGTGGATTTTAGCGGGATTGTGAAAAATATCTGCATCCAGTGGGTCGATGCAGGTGAAGGAGATTATGTCCTGGCGCATGCCGGGATGGCAATTGCCGTTGTCGATGCCGAACAGGCTTGCGAAACACTGGAAGATCTGAAGAAACTGACAATCGAATGAAATACATCGACGAATACAGGGATACGGAACAGGTCCTGTCACTTGTACGGGCCATCCGGAAGGTGGTGACGAAACCCTGGCATATCATGGAGATATGCGGAGGACAGACGCATGCCATTGCCCGGTATCGCCTGGAAGAGATGCTACCGGAAAAGGTCAGACTGCTTCACGGGCCGGGCTGTCCGGTCTGCGTGACACCAGCCGGGATTATCGACCGGGCGCTCGGATTGGCCAAACGGCCGGATGTCATACTGGCCTCTTTCGGCGATATGATGCGCGTGCCGGGAAGCCGGGAAGACCTGCTTCGGGTGAAGGCACACGGGGCGGATGTCCGGATGTTGTATTCTCCGTTGGACGCCGTAGACTTGGCTGTCCGCTATCCGGATAAGCAAATTGTATTCTTTGCGATAGGGTTCGAGACGACTGCTCCTGTGCATATAATGGCCCTGAAAGAGGCAATACGCCGGAAACTGGATAACTTTTCTTTGCTCACCTCCCTGTTCATGGTTCCACCGGCCATAGAAGCGATCTTGACAGACGCCGGGTCACGCGTGGACGGTTTCCTGACAGCCGGCCATGTCTGTGCTATCACAGGTAACGGTGACTATCACCGCCTGGCTGCCCGGTATAAGACACCGATGGTCGTCACCGGATTCGAGCCGGCCGATCTGCTCTATGGCATTTACCGCTGCCTGCTTCAATTGGAGGCAGGTATATATAAGGTAGAGAATGCTTATAAACGGGTTGTTCCCGAAACGGGAAATCCGGCAGCCCGCGCCCTGATGGCGGAGATGCTCGAAAGCTGCGACCAGAAATGGCGGGGGATCGGGATGATTCCGCAAAGCGGGATGCGGCTGAAAGAGGCGTTCGCACGATATGACGCTGCCCGGCGTTTCCCCTTGCCGGATGACGGGCAGTCTCTTTACGATTCCGCGCCAAGCACGGGAATAGAGCGATGCATTGCCGGCGATATCATGCGGGGAATCAAACAAACCAAAGACTGTCCCTTCTTCGGAATCCGCTGCACCCCGGAACATCCGGCCGGTGCGCCGATGGTTTCATCAGAAGGTGTGTGTGCAGCTTATTATAAATATAAATAAGACAACAAGATATGATAACAACCAATTGTCCCCTTCCTTTTACCGACTCCGACTGCGTGCTGCTGGCACACGGCGGCGGGGGACGGCTGACGCACGAACTGATCAGCGGCATCTTCTACCCTGCCTTCCGCAACCCGTTGCTGGAACAGGATCATGACGGATGCGTCTTTCCGGTGGAAGCCGGTCGGATGGCCTGCTCGACCGATTCATTCGTAGTAGACCCGATCTTCTTTCCCGGCGGGGATATCGGCGATCTGGCCGTGAACGGGACGGTGAACGACCTTGCCTGTTGCGGCGCCCGTCCGCTTTACCTGACTGCCGGGTTTATCTTGGAGGAAGGGCTTCCGCTGGCTGATCTCCGGCGTATCGCCGGGTCGATGAAAGCGGCTGCCGAACGGGCTGGCGTGCAGATCGTGGCAGGCGACACGAAAGTGGTGGAACGGGGAAAATGCGACAAACTGTTCATTAACACAAGCGGCATCGGTGTCGTACGCGAAGGTGTCCGCATCTCCCCCGACAGGGCACAGCCCGGCGACGTGGTGATATGCAGCGGACCGATCGGCCTTCACGGCATCACCATCCTCTCCGCCCGTGAAAGTCTTGGGTTCGAGACAAACCTGAAAAGCGACACGGTTTCGCTGAACAATATGATTGCCGGCTTGTTGGATTCTATAGAGGACGTCCATGTCCTGCGCGACCCCACGCGGGGAGGCGTAAGCGGGACGCTGAACGAGATCGCACAGGCCGCCGGCGTGGAGATCATCCTGGACGAGGCTTCGCTGCCCATCCCGGATGCCGTGCGCGGAGCTTCGGAGATATTGGGCCTTGATCCGCTTTATGTGGCCAACGAGGGCCTGGTGCTGGCGATCCTGCCGGAAGCGAAGGCGGATGAAGCGCTCGCCGTCATGAGAGCCTGCCCCGAAGGGCAAGGAGCGGCCGTCATTGGCCATATCGCTATGAAAGGCAAGCCGTTGGTGAAGATGAAGACCTTGTATGGCAACTACCGGATCGTCGATATGCTCAGCGGGGAACAATTACCGAGGATATGTTGACCCTGGTTCCCTCATTAGAGTCGAACGAACGATTGATAGGAATATCGAACGAGGTTTCGATATTGGTGTCGAACGAGGTTTCGATATTGGTGTCGAACGAGGCTTCGATACCATACCAACTAATAAATGTTAAAACATCAACAAGATAAGACATGGATAATAAAAGACCTTCTATCTACGAAGAATGCCTGGAAAAAGGCATCTCGCGCCGGGATTTCCTGAAATTCTGTACCACCGTTGCCGCCCTGATCGGACTCGAATCGAGCGGTGTGGCACAAGTTGTAAAAGCGCTCGAAACGAAACCCCGACTGCCTGTCATCTGGCTTCACCTGCAGGAATGCACCTGCTGTAGCGAATCGTTCATCCGCTCCTATCATCCTACGGTGGGCAACCTGCTGTTCGATAACATCTCGCTCGACTACACCGAGACACTGATGGCTGCCTCCGGTTTCCAGGCCGAAGCCTGTAAGGAGGAGACCATGAAGAAATACTGGGGAGAATATATCCTGATGATTGAAGGCTCCATCCCTACCCGCGATGAAGCCTACTGCTGTGTCGGCGGAAAGAGCGCGATGCAGATCGTCGAGGAATGTGCCGAAGGGGCGAAAGCGATCATCGCATGGGGCAACTGCGCATCGGCCGGTTGCGTGCAGGCCGCCAACCCCAATCCGACAGGGGCGAAAGCCATCCACAAACTGATCAAAGGCAAACCGCTGATGAACGTGCAGGGCTGTCCTCCTATCGCCGACGTGATGACGGGCGTCATCGTCTATATGCTGACCTACGACCGCATGCCGCAGCTCGACGCGCTGGGACGTCCGAAGATGTTCTACAACCGCCGCGTGCACGACACCTGCTACCGCCGCGCCAACTTCGACGCCGGCCTCTTTGTCGAAAGTTTCGACGACGAGAATGCCAAACGCGGTTACTGCCTTTACAAGGTGGGCTGCAAAGGGCCGAATACCTATAATTCCTGCGGTATCATCAAATGGAACGAGAGCACCAGCTACCCGATCCAGAGCGGACATCCCTGCTTAGGGTGCAGCGAAGCAGGGTTCTGGGATATGAGCCCCTTCTATAAACGACTGCCCGACGTGCATGGCTTCGGTATCGAGGCGACCGCCGACCAGATTGGCCTGGCAGTGGGTGCCGCGACTGTTGCCGGCATTGCCGTACACGCCGTAGCCACTAACATACGCAAGAAGGAACTGATCGACAACGATGAGCCCGAAAGCAAATCCACCATCTAACCCCCATTTCTTAATTATTAATTATTAATTAAAAGAATCATGTCAGAAAGAATAGTAGTAGACCCGCTTACCCGCATAGAAGGCCATCTTCGTGTAGAGGCAGAAATAGAGAACGGCAAGATCATAGACGCATATAGCTCCGGCACGATGGTGCGCGGAATCGAGACAATCGTGAAAGACCGCGACCCGCGCGATGCCTGGGTGTTTGTGGGACGTGTCTGCGGGGTTTGCACCTCCATCCACTCCCTTTGCTCTGTCAGGGCGGTTGAGAATGCGTTCGATATCGTGATACCTCCCAATGCCCAACTGGTGCGTAACATCATGGAGGCAGTTTTATATATGCACGACCATGTCGTCCATTTCTACCAGTTGCATGCACTCGACTGGGTGGACGTCGTCTCCGCCCTCAAAGCCGATCCCGCCCAGGCTTCGGTGCTCGCCCAGCAACTCTCGCCCTGGCCGAAAAGCTCTGTCGGCTATTTCACGGCGCTGAAAGAACGGCTCACGAAGTTTGTCGGCAGCGGACAGCTCGGCATCTTCGCCAACGGCTACTGGGGACACCCGGCCTATAAGCTGACGCCCGAACAGAACCTGATTGCCGTAGCCCACTATCTCGAAGCCCTCGAATGGCAGAAGGAAGTGGTGAAAGTGCATGCCGTTTTCGGCGGTAAGAACCCGCATCCGAACTATTTGGTGGGCGGTATGCCGTGCAGCATCGACCTGAACGAGGCAAACGCCGTCAACACCGAGCGCCTGGACCTGGTCAAACAAAAGCTACAAGAAGCAAAGACCTTTATCGATCAGGTTTATGTCCCCGACCTGCTGATGATCGCGAATGTCTATAAGGACGAATGGAGCAAGATCGGCGGCGGCGTCAGGAATTACCTATCCTACGGTGACTTCCCGATGTTCGAATACGGAGACACAGACAGCTACAAGATGCCGCGCGGGATCGTTCTGAACCGCGATCTGAGCCAAGTACATCCCGTCGACGCTAACTCGTCCGAAGAGATCAAGGAATATATCTACCATTCCTGGTACACCTATACGCAAGGCGATAAAGCCGGCCTGCATCCGTACGAAGGCGAAACGAACCTGAACTACACCGGTCCCCGTCCGCCCTACACACACTTGGATGTGAAAGATAAATACAGTTGGATCAAGACGCCGCGCTGGAAGGAAGAACCGATGGAAGTCGGTCCGCTGGCCCGTATGATCGTGGCGTATGCCGCCGGCAAAGAACCGCAAAAGACCTTGATCGACGACACCCTGAAACAGCTCGACCTGCCGGCCGAAGCCCTCTTCTCGACCCTCGGACGCACGGCTGCCCGCGGACTGGAAAGCAAGTTGGCTGCCGACTGGGCATTGGAGTTCTACGACCGCCTGATCAAGAACCTGGAGAACGGCGATTCCCGCATGGTCAACCATTATATGTGGGAAAAGGAAACCTGGCCCAAGCAGGCGCAAGGTGTCGGCTTGACCGAGGCACCACGCGGGGCCCTCGCCCACTTCATCGTGATCGAGGACAAGAAGATAAAGAACTACCAGATGGTCGTGCCGACTACCTGGAACGCCTCTCCGCGTGACGAAAAGGGCATCCTTTCCGCCTACGAATCGGCCCTGATCGGTACGCCGGTCTACGACTCAAAGCAACCGTTGGAGATCCTTCGTACCATCCACTCGTTCGACCCCTGCCTGGCCTGTGCCGTGCACCTGTACGACGAAGAGGGGAAATATGTGCATCAAATGGATATGTTTTAATCATGCAGTTCAATGAAAAGTCGTAAGAAACGTTTAAGAGAAGTATACGTGTGGGAGCTTCCCGTGCGCATCTATCACTGGCTGAATGCACTCTGTATCGTGATACTCTGCATCACCGGTTTCATCATAGCCGATCCGCCCGCCATCATGACAGAGACGGAGGCCAGCTTCAGTTATTGGTTCGGGACGGTGCGCTTTATCCATTTTGTGGCAGCGTTCGTGTTCTTCTTCAACTTCGTCTTCCGCCTGTATTGGGGATTCGTCGGAAACCGGTATGCGCGCTGGAATAACTTCATCCCGTTGAAGAAGTCGCAATGGAAGGAGATTGTCGAAGTGATAAAAGTGGATATCCTGATGATCAAGAACAAGCCGGTAGACAGTATCGGGCATAACGCGCTGGCAAGTGTGATCTATTTCGCCACGTTCTGGGCCTTCCTGCTGCAATCCATTACCGGATTCGGCCTGTATGCCAAGATGAGCGAGTCTATATTTCCGCAACTCTTCGCTTGGACAGTCCCATTGATGGGCGGCGATCTGGTGGCACGCGAGATTCATCATTTCCTAATGTGGTTCTTCATCCTTTTTGCGATCGTGCACATTTACCTGGTGTTCTACCATGATTATATCGAGCAACGCGGCGAAACGTCTTCCATCATCGGTGGTTGGAAGTTCATCGAGGAAGAGATTGCCGATAAGGAAGAAGTAACGGAGACAGCCGAAACAATCACCAAATCAGCGCGCAAAAATGAATGAGAAGATATTGATTCTGGGTGTCGGCAACCTGCTGTTGAAGGACGAAGGTGTCGGCATCCATGTGATCCGTGCCCTGGAAAACGAGGAACTGCCTCCCAACGTCTCCCTGATGGACGGCGGGACAGGCGGATTGCACCTGATCGCCTGGATACAGGATTACGACCGTATTATCATGGTCGACGCCACGCTCGACGATAATCCGCCGGGCACCATCCGCCTGATCCGTCCGCGCTATGCAACAGACTTCCCTCCGCTTATGAGTGCACACGAGATCGGTCTTCGGGACATGATCGAGGCAATGATATTGACCGGGAAATTGCCGGATATCCAGCTGATCGTTATCTCTGCAGCGGATATCAGCGATGTGGGAATGGAACTGACGCCTGTTGTGGAAGCGGCAGTTCCGAAGGTGGTGGAGCTTATTCGATCCTGTTTATCTCACCAATGAAATAAATGGCGCCCGTACTGTATTCGCTGATCAGGTAGATAAACGGACGATTCACGAAGAAATCCATCTTCTGCATCTCCGGTCTCGGACCCGGCGAAGAAACCCAGCCCTCACCCATTGTGACGGTTTCGGCCTTCGTCCCTTCCTCGTCTACCTCTATGCGGGCTTTCTGCAAGGCGCGCGACAGGAATATCCGTTCTTTGCTCAGTTTGGAGAAGTCTGCATCCGCGGCGGAAAATGCAGATGTGATGCCTAACGCCTGCAAAACATCATTCAGTTCGATATCGTACGAAGTCGAGAAACGGGGCAGCTTCAAATGAATCTGATAGCCGTCACGATTCCCGGGAAGCAGCCTCCACGACTCACCCGTCAACGAGGCGATCACTTCAGCATTCGTCACACCTTCGTCCGGCAACAGGATCGACATGGAAAATGCGCCGTTGCCATACGGGCGTGACAACATACGATACTTCTCATGCTTGCAAACAACGCCGGAAAAAGAGGCATTCATCATCTGCACCTCCTGCTCACGTCCCTGTGCATCGGTAAAGAGATCCTTCTTCGTATTGCTTGTCTCGAAAGGCGTGCTCCATTCGCCCCGGAAGGCGATTGCATTCAATAAATAGATGCATGCATTCGGATTGATCTCATCCAAAATCTTCGGAATCCGGCCATCCGTATTTTTGGAAGTCCAGTCGTTAATCTGTTTCAAAGCATCCGATCTGGAGAAATCCAGGTTACGCACAGCCGCTTTATAATAGGATTCATTCGTTTCCCGGAAAGCCGGTAATACATTAAATCCGTTTCTTACCCAGATGGAGTTCGCCGTATGAACCGTTACCTGCGGGTCGATGTCGGCAGAGGCGACAAGCATCTTCTGGTTATACGCATTTATCTCATCGGGCTGCGAACCCTCAAAGCCCAGTGTCCTGGCGATTTCTTCCGCAGTCTTTCCGGCCGCTCCGTTATTAAGCATGGACATCATGTAGTTGACACTGATCGGCGACAGGATAATATTAGCCGGCTGTGCATGGCTGCTGCTGACCTGGCGGAACAGGGAAAAGGCGAAATCGTTGCCTGCATCAGCAAGGGCTTGTTCGGACTTGGTCAGCGGAATATCCGTACGCTCTTTTTTAGGTACAACATCGTCGCCATTATCACAAGAGGCGAACGCGCAAAGTACAAATAAGGCAAAAACAAGTTTCTTCATGATTCTTTTCGTTTTATAATTAGTTTATATACAATAAATGCAAGGCGAAAAGAAACCTTGCATTTATCTTCGAATAAAATTTACTATATTATTCCAATACTAAAACCTCGTTGTCCTTATAGCTTTCGTAGCTGGAGACGATTACTTTCTCACCTGCTTCCAGACCGTCGATCACTTCATAGTACTGCGGGTTCTGCCGACCGATCTTGATTTTGCGGCGATAAGCCTTTTTGCCGTCTTTGTCGAGTACGAAAATCCAACTGCCGCCCGTGCTCTGGAAGAATGTTCCACGCGGGATAATGATGCTTTCTGTCGGCTTACCAAGTTCCAGACTGATATAATAAGTCTGTCCACTACGGATATTATCGGGACGTTCGCCCGTGAAAACGAAATCCGTACGGAACTTGCCGTCACGCACTTCCGGATAAACCTTGCGTACGCTCAATGCGAAGTTAGCACCCTGGCGTTCGAAAGTTGCAGATAATCCCTGCTTTACGCGGTCGATATAATGTTCGTCGATCATGACTTCGATCTTATAATCCGAGAGGTCGTTGATCTGTCCGATCTTCTGTCCGGCAGAAACATTCTGGCCTAAAACAACATCCAACAAACCCAACTCTCCGTCGATCTGTGAACGGACATTCAGGTGTTCTTTCCGTTCGTGCACCAATGCGATATTTTTACGCATATTGGCCAAACTGGTTTCCATTTCTTCCATCTGGATCGTACGGGAGATGGAATCCTGACGCAAACGTTCCACAACCAGATTATATTTCTTGCTCGCCAGTTCATAGTCCTCTTGTGCCTTCAGAAACTCTTCCTTGGCAATCAGATTTTCTTCATACAGTTTCTTCTGTTGGTTATACGCACGGCGATAACGTGTGATATCCACATCTAATTGTGCCTTTTCCAACTGGTTATTCAGCTTATCCTGTTCCATTGCCACCTGTGTGTTACGCAGGAAGTTCTGCTTTTCCGCCAACTGGGCTTCTGCATCCAGAATCTGCAGGTCGAGGCCGGAGTTGGAAAGACGGACAATGATATCCCCTTTCTTCACCTGTGCACCTTCTTCCACAACTTTTTCCTGCACGATACCACCTTCTTCGGGGCTAAGCTGCACAACCGTGATCGGTTGCACCTGTCCGTCCACGCGAACGAAGTCGTTGAACTGTTCTCTTGTCACATTCCCGATATTAATGCCGCGGGCATCCACCTTCAATGTCGAAGCATGATCACCGAAAATGATCCATCCTACCAAAACCAGGAAAAAAGCACCACCTGCCACATAAGGAATATGCTTCTTCTGAAGACCTTTCTTTTTTTCTAACTGTATATCCATGATTGTATGTTTTTATTTCTTATTTTTCTATTTCCTGTTCTCTATTACTTATTCTTTACTATAAAGTGGATTTCCTTTATAATACTCAACAAGTTTACTCTTCATCATTAGCATTAGTTTTTTCTGTAAAAGATCAGCTTTAGATGTCAACAGGACATTCGCACTGGTTTGCACATCCAGGGAACTCATCAATCCTTCTTCATATTTACGGAGAGTGACACGGTAGGCGATATCATCCGACTTTACTTTACGATCCATCTGAATTACTTCCTTCGTATAACCTTCACGATCAAGGACCGATTGTTCAATAGCGCTCTGTAATTGGCGAAGCACTTCCGTTTTCGTTTCCTGTGCGATTCTCATGTTATTACGATAGCGGCGGACATTTGTCATTTTTCTTAACCCAGAGAACAGCGGAAAACTAACACTGAAACCAAGATATTCTCCTAAATTGTTTTTCATCTGTGAATTAAAACTTGCAACTTCTCTTGTACTTGAATCTTCTTTAGTAGCCAAATCCTTAAAATAGTTAGTCCTTAAACCGGCATTAAAATAAATTTGTGGGAGTAATTGCCCTTTATATATACGATAGTCGTACTTACTGGATTCTAATTGGAAATCGGCTTGTAATGCCGTAGGATTATTGAACTGTGCATAGTCAAAAATCTCCGCCACATTTTCAACTACTGGATTCGGTGTAATATCCGGTAATAAAGTATCTACATCTAATTCCAGATCGGACGGATAATTCATCTTTTCACGTAAAGTTAGTAACGCTGTGTTATACAAATTCTGCTGATGGGTTAAAGCATAATCGTCAGCAGCAACCTGAGCTTCAAATTGGGCGATATCGGCTTTCCCTTTCAATCCCAACTCTTCCTGACGGCGCACTTTGTACAAGGTCTGATTACTTTCTTCCAGTTTATCACTTGCCATTTTAATCGTACCTTTATAATAAACGACATCAGCAAAGGCAGACATGATTTCCAACGCTAAATCATCTTTTGCTTTTTGTATATCATTTTTCCCCATATTCAGATTGGATTTAGCTTGTAACCAACTATTAATCAATTGCCCTCCGGTAAATATAGGAATTTCGGTAGACAGGCTATAATCGTTATTGAAAGTAGTTTTATTCCCAATATAGGTATTAGTAGCCTGGTCAATAGAACGACCAAAACTATATTGAGTACCCACGCTGGTTGAGACTGTCGGAAAGAACGCTGCAATAGACCTATCACGTTCCGCTTTATACGTATTATGTGTGTAAACCTGTTTCTTCACCTTCGGACTATTTTCCACCGCATACCGCATGCAATCGTCCAAACTCCAGATTTTATCCTGCGCCAACATCGGGGCAAGCAGGCTAAACGAAAGAACTGTTGTAATTATTATCTTTTTCATTGCTGTATTATTTTCTACTTGATAAAATGCAAAGAGCGTGCCAAAACAGTCAATTAATTACAATTCAATACATTAATAATATATTCATTTTTGCCGAGTGTCAAAAAATTGGACAGTGCTGTAAAAGAATTGGACAATGACAAAAGCCTTTGTTATTTAGGGGGGACGTTTTTTATAAGAATTGGTTCCCTATAACATACTATCAGTATGGTTTTAGCGTCTCATAGTTATGATTTGCCTAAACCATAACTATGAGACAGGGAAACGAAAGGGTTCATTATTTTGCAGATATGAACAACCGCTCGGTAGCGACGTTTCTTAGGGCTTATAGCCCCCGGTTCGAGAACCGCCCCGATATCCTCTCATCAATAACCATCTTTTATGTTCAGGATACAACAAGTATTGCCGTTTTTTTCTATCTTTGCAGCCGTAAAAAGTAATTATAAATTATGGACGACAGTATTCCGCGAGAAACAAAAACAGTAAGAAACAAGTAACGTCGGAGGTTAGCAGTAAAGCCTCTGTACGTTGTAAAACAACGAAAGGAGGCTATAATGAGATCATTTCTTTATTGTGAAGCCGGTTTTGTGGAAAAAGACCAGTGGCTTCCAAACAGCTGGATTAATGTAGAATGTCCCACACCGGAAGATATCCATTACCTGACACACGAATTCAATGTTCCCGAATCTTTTTTAAGTGATGTAGCCGATACGGACGAACGTCCGCGTATCGAATACGAAGGCAACTGGTTGCTGACAATCATCCGTATCCCGGTACAAAGCCAGGAGCATGGCATCCCTTTCACAACTATTCCTTTGGGAATCATGACTAACAACGAAGTGATCGTTTCCGTCTGCTATTACAAGACGGAACTGATCCCCGATTTCATCCGTTATACACGCCGTAAGGAAGTAGTGGTACGCCATAAATATGATTTGATCCTACGGCTCATCCACTCGTCTGCCGTCTGGTTCCTGAAGTATCTGAAACAAATCAACAATGAGGTGGCACGTGCTGAGAAAGCCCTGGAGAAGAGCATCCGGAATGAAGACTTGCTCCGGTTGATGAAACTGGAAAAAAGTATGGTCTATTTCAACACTTCCATCCGTGGCAATGAAGTGATGCTTACCAAATTGCAGAGTATTTTCCAGGAGCCAATCTATATGGATAATGAACTATTGGAGGATGTGGAAACCGAGTTGAAGCAGGCGCATCTCACGGTCAATATATACAGCGACATCCTGACCGGCACGATGGATGCCTTCGCCTCCATCATCTCCAACAACGTGAACACCATCATGAAGCGCATGACCTCAATATCCATCATCCTGATGGTTCCCACCCTCATTGCCAGCTTCTACGGGATGAACGTTCCGATTTATGGTGAAGGTATGCCCCATGCCTTTGCCTTGATCGTCTTGATATCGATCGCATTATCTGCGCTGTCGTTCCTGATTTTCAGAAAGATAAAATGGTTCTAAGATAAAAAATCCGCTTTACCTTCACAGGCGAAGCGGATTTAAAATCGATAAGCTTTTTCTAATCAAATATCTAATCAGAAAACAATATCTCGGGAAGGATAATATCTAATTCTGATAATAAATAGACAAAGAATATGCCGGAAATCGTCAAAGAGAGGACATCCATCTTGTAATAAACTGAAATACAGTAAATAAAATTCATTCGGAGAGAAACAAGGAAATAAGAAAAGTGTGGAGCGGATTGTGGAATGTGTGTAAAAATTCCACAATCTATGGGGAATACTTATTCTTTAGCGTAGAAAGAACAATACCGGTCAGTCGCTTTTTTCAGCAACTCTTCCGGAATATCGGAAATATCATCGAAGAAAGAAACTTCGGGTATAAGGCCTTTTTTCTTTGTACTCTTTTTCCAGTTGCCGATGATACGGCCATTATGGAGGATAACCGGATAGAAAATACCAAAAGAATTGAACGCTTTAGGATGATGTTCCCTGAGCATGACGGTTGTCCGGTCTTTGTAGCTGATCAGATATTCGTCGTAGGAAGGCAGCAAGTGGAGCACCTGCCGGCAACGGGCATTTTGGTCACAAGAAGTATGCAGGTAGAATACTTCCGAATCGTACAGCTCCGTAAACAGGTCACATTCGATCAGGCCGATTGCATGGCGGGCGTCGGTCGTAGTCAGACCGGACCACCAGATAAAATCGGCTAACGTAGCAGGGGAATGGCTTTGGAAATAGAGGGTGGCCAGACGGGCAAGCGCTTCTTCCCTGTGCAATTCCTTTACCGGCGGCACCCGCTCATCCAGGAGGGCATAGGTTGGCTTCTTTCCTTTGTCGACACTGCTGCAAACAAGACCTTCCGCTTCTGCACGGATAAGGAAAAGATGCACAGGGTAATTGCCCGCCTCGAGTCCAGCCCGAGCAAATTCTTCTCCCAGTTCCTGCTTGGTCAGGCTCTTATTGCCGGCCAATAGCTTTTCCAAAAGATTATTACTTTGGATATAAAGGCTTTCGGGGATTTCTATTTTATTGCTTCTGGCATACGATTCGAAAGCTGTCTTTATCCGCCCACCGGACAGTTGCAGCATCCAGCGGATATCCCCGGCAGCGACAAAATGCCAGGTCGGGCGCAAGATATGGGTGCGCAGGATTTCGCCTCTGGCAAGAGCGTCGTCTACAGCCTGCAACGTGGCAGACTTCAAACGGCAACCGACCGCCCATTTCGCCATTGTATACTCCTGAGCCTGGACAGCTCCCATCCAGGCAACCACTTCCTGAGGAGTTTTGAACTTCGGTTTTGCCAGTTGCTGGCTTAACAGGCGGATATCGGTCAGCATATTTCTTTCTGTTAGCAGGATTTTCCGGTCATAATGTCCAACACTAACTTGTCAGTCGCTTCCATTCCCTTGGAACCGATAGAGGTCAGGTTGATGATCGATTTGTCTACATCTTCGTCGATAATGCCTTCAACGGGAGTGACAACCTTGTTTTCCATCGCCATCAAGGCAGACAGCATGGCGGTGGAGACACCGCTGGATACTTTCATGGCACAACTGGGCTTCGCACCGTCGCAGATCATGCCGGTGATATTACCGATCATATTCTTGATGGCATAAGAAATCTGCACCTTATTGCCCCCCATCAGATAGGTAATCCCGCAACTGGCCCCCGTAGCCGCCACCACGCATCCGCAAAGGGCGGACAGGCGTCCCAGGCTCTGCTTGATATAAATGACCATCAGATGGCTTAGCATCAGGGCGCGGATCAACTGTTCTTCCGAACATTCGATGTCTTCGGCAAAAGAGAGAACGGGAAGTGTGGCTGCAATTCCCTGGTTACCACTGCCGGAATTGCTCATTACAGGGATCATCGCCCCGTCCATGCGGGCATCGCAGGCGGCAGCCGTCATCGCCAGCATGTGGGTATAGGCCGAATCGCCCATGTATTTCCGTCCGTAGACGCCGGAAACAGTCTTGCTCACCGTATGGCCGAAATTACCTTTCAGCGAGGCTTCGGCGGCCTTCCGGTTCAGGTCGGCGGTTTCCAGGATAAAGCGGATCTCGTCGAGCGGCATCTCCATCGCAAACTCATATACGGTCGAGAAAGAGAGTTTCAGAGCATCTTCCTCAGCAGAAGCATCGCAGGCGGCGCCTTCCTTCCGCAGGTCCGTCAGGACAGTACCATTCTTCTCCACATAGACGATATTCGTATGTTCATGGCAGATAATCACCTGGGAGGTTTCATTCCCTGCGGAACAGACCACTTCGATATATAGTTTGTCTACATTCTCCTTTAAGGCAATATGAATCCGTTTATCATCAATCATCCGTTTACCGGCGGTAAGCGCTTCCGGCGTCAGGTCGCGCAAGACTTCAAGGCCGTATGCCGATTTACCGATCAACGTCCCCAGGGCTATCGCGATCGGCAGCCCGACCATTCCGGTTCCGGGGATTCCGACACCCATTGCGTTCTTCAGAATATTGGCACTCAGGAATACTTCCGTCTTTTCCGGCCGGCAACCTAAAACTTCGGCGGCTTTGGCAGCAGCCAGTGCAACAGCAACAGGTTCCGTACAGCCGATAGCCGGGATTACTTCCTGATGTATAAGTTTGATGATTTGTGTTTGAATTGTTTTGTTCATGGACTTAGAGTTTTTTCCTTAAATTATCCGGCAAAGATAATTTATTTATTATCATTGCCTGCGGTTTCGATCGTGAAAGTTTCTTCATCCGTGCCGTTGCCGCGCCCTTCCTGAAGGCGGACACCGAAGACGACTTCGCCGGTGCGCAATTTCGGCGATGCCTGAATGGTTACATTATAGGTGATACGGTCTTCACGCGTTACCTTGCTGATCAGGACAGGTTCGGACAACTTGATATGCTTTCCCTTCTTGACTGTTACGATCGGCACGACATCCAGGGCATCCTGGAAGCTGTTGTTGACAATCACTAAGGAGATGTGGCAGGTTTCCCCGGCATCGATCTTTTGGTTACGGGCGGTGCTGTCTTCCACCAGGAAGATATCTTCTATCTGCAGATCGGGAAGAAGAACATGCGACGAAGGCGTATAGTTTCCGGGTGTTCTTTTCTCGACCTTCACTTCGCCTGTATTGGCGGCGATCGAGGCGCCGGCGATACCTCCGACAGCCGTCCCGACGAAAGAACCGATATCGGCCCCTACTTCATCGTCGATCGCATATCCGACGGCTCCGCCAAAAAGCCAGCCGACAAAAGATCCGATCTGTGCCCCGAAGCCGGCCCGGTCTTCCCGGCTCATGTTCTTCATCGATCCGCAGCCCGTCAGGATCAATAAAGGTATCATTAAATATATAAATACTTTTCTCATATTCTGTAATTTTACTCCTTCCAATTCATGAACAAAGATAATCATCTGTTTGACTTTATGACACCGGAAAGAGCAAAAACCCCTATCCGATTGCGTTTTTTTATGTAAGTTTGCGACCAATTAAAACGAGAATAATGACAACTCAATATAAGACTCCAGCCGCAGACTTGCAGCATCAGTCGGATCTTCTTCAAAAAGAATTCGACTATGAAAAGGAGATGTACAGGGAACAGTCCGAGCGGACCGGAATACACCGGCGTATCCAGCAAGGATTCTGCTGGTATCCCGTCGCACCGGGGAGAAGCTACTATAACTCGCTTAACCAGCTTGTCGTCGAGATAGAACGGCGGGAAGACAAAGAGATTGAACATAATTTCGAGTATGGACGGCCGGTTTGTTTCTTCACAACGGACGCAAGCGGGAAACCGGAATACCTGAACTTCTCGGCTGTCATCAGCTATGTGCAGGACGACCGCATGGTCGTTGTGCTGCCCTCGCCCTCTGCCCTGACGGACATTCAGGAGAAAAGCGAGATCGGCGTACAGCTCTATTTTGACGAGACCAGCTACAAGACGATGTTCAGCGCCTTGTCTGCCGTTATCGGCGCTAAGGGGAACCGCCTGGCTTACCTGCGCGATGTCTTGTTGGGGAAGACACCTGCCAGCCGGCGCATGCTTTTCCCGATCCGCTTTCCCTGGCTGAACGGGTCGCAGGAAGAGGCGGTCAACCATGTGCTGGCGGCTAAAGACGTTTCGATCGTACACGGTCCTCCCGGAACCGGGAAGACTACGACACTGGTCGAAGCAATCTACGAGACTTTGCACCGGGAGAACCAGGTGATGGTCTGTGCACAGAGCAATACGGCCGTGGACTGGATCGCCGAGAAGTTGGTGGACCGCGGTATAAACGTCCTGCGTATCGGCAATCCGACGCGGGTAAACGACAAGATGCTTTCCTTCACCTACGAACGCCGTTTCGAATCGCATCCCGACTACGCCGAACTGTGGGGCATCCGCAAAGCAATCCGCGAGATACAATCCAACCTGAGGAAGAAAAGCCACAGCGAGAAAGAGACGGCACGTAACCGCCTTTCCCGCCTCCGCTTCCGGGCTACGGAGCTGGAGGTGAAGATCGACACGGAACTGTTTGCCGAGGCGCGCGTCGTGGCCTGCACACTGGTCGGATCGGCCAACCGGGTGCTGATGAATCGCAACTTCACCTCCCTGTTTATCGACGAGGCGGCCCAGGCACTCGAAGCAGCCTGTTGGATTGCCATCGGAAAGGCAGACCGGGTGATCCTGGCCGGCGACCATCACCAGCTCCCACCTACTATTAAATGTATAGAGGCGGCACGGGGCGGACTGGACCGCACGCTGATGCAGAAGGTGACGGACAGCAAACCGGAGACGGTCTCGCTGCTGAAAACGCAATACCGGATGAACGACGACATCATGCGCTTCCCCTCCCACTGGTTCTATCACGACGAGTTGCAGTCGGCGCCGGAGGTGAGACATCGCGGCATCCTGGAATACGACACGCCAGTCGTCTGGCTCGACACGGCAGACTGCCATTTCACCGAAGACCAGCTTGCCGACAGCATGAGCCGTATCAATAAGGACGAAGCCTGCCTGCTGGTCTCGACCTTGCAGGCCTATATAGAGAAGATCGGAAAAGAGCGCGTCCTGGACGAAAGCATCGACTTCGGGCTGATCTCGCCCTATAAATCGCAGGTGCATTACATTCGGGGACTGATCAAGCGCAACGCCTTCTTCAAGCCCTTCCGCCGGCTGATCACCGTCCATACGGTAGACGGTTTTCAGGGACAGGAACGCGACGTGATCATGATCAGCCTCGTCCGTGCCAACGACAAAGGACAGATCGGTTTCCTCGGCGACCTGCGCCGCATGAATGTGGCTATCACCCGCGCCCGGATGAAACTGATGATCCTGGGCGACGCGCCGACACTGACGCAGCATGCCTTCTACAAAGCGCTTTATCAATATATTCATCAGAACGGACAGGTGGTAACGCTTACCCCTCCGGAAATACCGGACAACGGATAGACAGAGAATAGTTTACCCGGCAGGCAGGAAGGGAAGCAAATTTTTCCTATATTTGTATCATTAACAAAAAATACAGAGAGGCCATGAAGTATAAATTATTAGTTCTCGACGTAGACGGGACGCTGCTCAACAATAACAAAGAGATTAGTCCCCGTACCCAGGCTGCCCTATTGAAGGTGCAGCAAATGGGAGTACACATCGTATTGGCATCAGGAAGACCGACAAATGGCGTCATGCCCATCGCTGAAAAGCTGGAACTGAATCATTACGGAGGTTACGTCCTTTCCTACAACGGCGGTCAGATCATCAACGTGCAGACCGGCGAACTCCTATTTGAAAAACGCATCGATCCGGAATGGATCCCCTATTTTGAGAAGAAGGCAAAGAAAAACGACTTTGCCATCTTCACCTACCACAAGGATTATATCCTGACAAATAAGCCTGATAACAAGTATGTCATCCAGGAAGCGAACCTGAACAAGATGCAGATCATCGGTGTCGACAACTTTGCCGAAGCCGTCGATTTCGCACCCTGTAAATGTATGTTGACAAGTGATGACGAGGAGGCACTGGTAGGATTGGAAAATCATTGGAAGAAACGGCTGGACGGAGTCTTGGAAGCCTTCCGTTCGGAACCCTATTTTCTCGAAGTCGTGCCCCAGTTTATCGACAAGGGAAACACGTTGGGCGTACTGATGACCAAATTAGAGATTCAGCCGGAAGAAGTGATTGCCATGGGTGACGGCGTTTGCGACGTGACGATGTTGCAGCTGGCCGGTGTCGGCATCGCAATGGGCAATGCACAAGATTCGGTGAAGGCCTGTGTGGATAATACGACGCTCACCAACGAAGAAGACGGCGTCGCCTTTGCCGTAGAGAAAGCGATCCTGGCAGAAATACGTCCGACAGAAGTCCCGCTCGACCAGCTCAATATGCGGGCCAAGCATGCCCTTATGGGAAATCTCGGCATCCAGTACACCTACGCATCGGAAGACCGCGTAGAGGCAACGATGCCGGTAGACGAACGTACCCGCCAGCCTTTCGGAATCCTGCATGGTGGCGCAACGCTTGCACTGGCTGAAACGGTTGCCGGTCTGGGTTCGATGATCCTGGCAAAGCCGGACGAGATAGTTGTCGGCATGCAAGTCAGCGGCAACCACATGTCGTCCGCCCACGAAGGAGACACGGTCCGCGCCGTCGGAACCATCATTCACAAAGGACGCTCCTCGCATGTATGGAATGTGGATGTCTTCACATCAACCGACAAACTGGTATCTTCCATCCGCGTGGTCAACAGTATATTGAAAAAGAAATGACTCCCGACGAAACAACAAATCATTCTATAATAGATGCATTAATCAGAGAGAACCGGAGTTTTGCCCTCTGGCGTATACCGGGAGAATCCCCCCGTTTCGCCATGCAGACCTCCGGTTCTGCACGTCTTCTCTATAACATCGAGGAACTGGACGGGCAGAGCGGTTTCGTCATCGCCCCGTTCCATGTCAGCGAACAGCACCCGATTGTCCTGATACGTCCCGACACAACCGTTTTGCCACAGGCTTGGCAAACCTCTGCCAACGGCATGGCAAGACCTTGCCACGGGCATGGCAAACCTTTGCCAACGGCATGGCAAAACAAAGAAGACTACACCCGCCGTTTCAACCTCTTCATCGAACCGCTTCGGAAGAAGGCATTCGATAAACTCGTCCTGTCACGCCATCAGGTAGTGGACGGGCAATCCCCCACTTTCTCTCCGGCAGCCACTTTCTATAAGGCTGTCAGGCGGTACCGATATTCGTATGTCTACCTTTGCCACACGCCCGAAACCGGGACCTGGCTCGGCTGCACGCCCGAAATCATCCTCTCCGGAGAAAAAGGCGAATGGCACACAGTAGCCCTTGCCGGAACGCAGCCGCTTCAGGGCGGAGAGTTACCGACGGAATGGGACGGGAAAAACAGGGAAGAACAGGAATACGTGGCATTCTACATCCGCAAGCAGCTCCAGGCATTAGGCATCACTCCGGCAGAGACAGCTCCGTCGCCCGTTCGCGCCGGGGAATTAGCGCATCTGAAAAGTGATTTCAGCTTTTCCCTCCCCGACAACAAACAGCTGGGCCTGTTGCTGAAACGGCTGCATCCGACGCCGGCAGTCTGCGGATTGCCGAAAGAAGAGACATACCGTTTCATCCGGGAGAACGAAGGCTATGACCGGAGCTATTATTCCGGCTTCATCGGCCTCCTGGCACCCGAAGGCAGAAGCGACCTGTATGTGAATCTGCGCTGCATGAACATCCTTGCCGACACACTTGTTTTATACGCAGGCGGCGGCATCCTCGCCTCTTCCGAACCGGAAAGCGAATGGCTCGAAACAGAAGCGAAAATGCAAACCATGAAACGTCTGCTCAATTCTTAATTCTTAATTTTTAATTCTTAATTTATATGGCACACATAGCAAAAAAGCTGACCGACCTCGTCGGTAACACACCGCTGTTGGAGTTCTCGAACTTTAACGCAAGCAAAGGGCTGAAAGCAAAAGTAATCGGCAAGTTGGAATATTTCAATCCGGCTGGAAGCGTGAAAGACCGCGTGGCGCTGGCCATGATAGAAGATGCAGAAGAGAAAGGACTCCTGAAACCGGATGCAACCATCATCGAGCCGACCAGCGGGAACACAGGCGTCGGGCTGGCCTTCGTCTCGGCCGCGAAAGGCTATAAGTTGGTTCTGACCATGCCCGAAACCATGAGCCTCGAACGGCGTAACCTGCTGAAAGCATTAGGCGCCAACCTTGTCCTCACTCCCGGAGCGGAAGGAATGAAAGGAGCCATTGCCAAGGCGGAAGCCCTGCGCGACGAAACGCCCGGCTCCGTCATCCTCCAGCAGTTCGAGAACCCGGCAAACCCGGCACAGCACGTAAAGACGACGGCACAGGAAATCTGGCGTGACACGGACGGACAGGTCGATATCTTTGTCGCAGGCGTCGGCACAGGCGGAACCGTCAGTGGTGTAGGTAAAGGCCTGAAGGCGCATAACCCGGCGATCCGGATTGTCGCGGTCGAACCCACCGACTCTCCCGTTCTGTCCGGAGGCAAACCGGGCCCGCATAAGATTCAGGGCATCGGCGCCGGCTTTATTCCCGAAACATACGACGGGACAGTTGTCGACGAGATCATCCGCGTAGAAGGAGACGATGCCATCCGCACCTCCCGCGAACTGGCGCAAAAAGAGGGCCTTCTCGTAGGCATATCGTCCGGAGCTGCCGTATATGCAGCCCTCCAGTTGGCCCGCCTGCCGGAAAACGAAGGGAAAACAATCGTGGCTCTACTGCCCGATACGGGAGAAAGGTATCTTTCGACGGCCTTGTACGCCTTCGAAGAATATCCGCTATAAACAGGAACAATATCTCCGCAAAATATAGAATCGTATGGATAAGATAAAAACAGGTTTGGCAGCTTTCGGTATGTCCGGGCAGATATTTCATGCTCCGTTTATCAGCACGAACCCGGCCTTCGAGCTGACGGCAATCACGGAGCGTAGCAAGGAACTCTCGAAAGAGCGCTATCCGTCGGCACGCATCGTGCGCAGTTTCGACGAGCTGATTGCGATGGACGAACTGGAGCTGATTGTTGTCAACACGCCCGACAGCACGCATTACGACTATGCGCGGCGTGCCTTGGAAGCCGGAAAGAACGTGATTGTGGAGAAACCTTTCACGGCGACGGTCCGGCAAGGGGAAGAGCTCATCGCGCTGGCCCGTTCCAAAAGGCTGGCCCTAAGTGTGTATCAGAACAGGCGCTGGGATTCGGATTTCCTGACGGTTAAAGAGATTTTAGACAAAGGGGTGTTAGGACGCCTCGTCGAGTTCGAATCGACCTTTCCGCGCTATCGTAACTTTATCAAACCCGGAACCTGGAAGGAGACCGGCGAGATGGGCGGTGGCCTGACCTATAACCTCGGGGCGCATGTCATTGACCAGGCGGTCCAGTTGTTCGGCGTGCCGGAAGCGGTCTTTGCCGATATCGACATCCTCCGTACCGGCGGCCTGGTCGACGATTACTTTGTGATACACCTGCTCCGTCCTTCCAAAGCGCCTCACGTGAAAGTGACGCTGAAATCGAGCTACCTGATGTGCGAACCGGAGCCTCGCTTTGTGTTGCACGGCACGGAAGGCTCGTTTGTCAAATACGGCCTGGACCGGCAGGAAGCCGACCTAAACGAAGGCCTGAAGCCCGATACCGCTAATTGGGGAGTGGAAGACGAAAGCATCTGGGGCCTCCTGCATACGGAAAAAGACGGCAACGTCGTCCGCCGCAAATATCCCAGCCTTGCCGGAAACTACGCCGGCTTCTACGACAACATCTACCGCCACCTCCGCCTCTCCGAACCGCTCCTGACGGATGCCGCCGGCGTCTTGCCCGTCATCCGCCTGATCGAAGCGGCGTGGGAAAGCAGCAAAGAGGGGACCATCCAACCTGTATAAGATGTTGAAGTTATAAGTATATTTCAAGACTATTTTATCCCTGTATACGAATTTTTATCGTAAATTTGCCAACGGTCCCATTAAAAGAGAAGGGATTCATTGCAATAACCAATTTTACATGTAATGAAAAGAGACAATATTATTTTCGACATCATTGAGAAGGAACATCAGCGCCAGGCTAAAGGCATTGAACTGATTGCTTCCGAAAACTTTGTAAGCGACCAGGTGATGCAAGCCATGGGTAGCTGCCTGACCAACAAATACGCCGAAGGGTATCCCGGCAAGCGCTATTATGGAGGTTGCGAAGTAGTAGACCAGAGCGAAACCATCGCTATCGAACGGTTGAAACAGATTTTCAATGCAGAATGGGCGAACGTACAGCCTCATTCAGGTGCACAGGCGAATGCAGCCGTATTTCTGGCAGTGCTGAATCCGGGCGATACATTCCTCGGTTTGAACCTGGCACACGGCGGCCACCTTTCTCACGGTTCTCCAGTAAACAGCTCTGGTATTTTATACCATGCTACAGAATATAACGTAAAAGAAGAAACCGGTCGTGTAGATTATGACCAGATGGAAGAAGTCGCCCTGCGTGAAAAACCGAAATTGATCGTCGGTGGCGGTTCTGCCTATTCCCGTGAATGGGACTACAAGCGCATGCGTGAAATCGCTGACAAGGTCGGCGCCCTGTTGATGATCGACATGGCTCATCCTGCAGGTCTGATCGCGGCCGGCTTGTTGAACAATCCGCTGGAATATGCCCACATTGTAACTTCTACGACACACAAAACATTACGTGGTCCGCGCGGAGGTATCATCCTGTTGGGTAAAGACTTTGAAAACCCCTGGGGCAAGAAGACTCCGAAGGGCGAGATCAAGAAGATGTCCCAATTGCTGGATTCAGCCGTATTCCCGGGTATTCAGGGAGGTCCGCTGGAACATGTGATTGCCGCTAAGGCTGTTGCTTTCGGCGAAGCGTTGGAACCGGAATACAAGACCTACCAGGCACAGGTGAAGGCAAATGCTGCCGCTATGGCAAAAGCATTTATCGACAAAGGTTACAAGATCATCTCCGATGGTACGGATAACCATAGCATGCTGATCGACCTGCGCAAGAAGTTCCCTGATCTGACAGGTAAAGTCGCTGAAAAAGCATTGGTTGCTGCCGATATCACGGTGAACAAGAACATGGTTCCGTTCGACAGCCGTTCGGCTTTCCAGACTTCCGGTATCC
>URZO01000018.1 GCA_900552465.1 uncultured Parabacteroides sp.
GAGGTTGCGGGTCAAGCCCGCAATGACACGCTAAAACGTTAGAACTTACTTTTGACACACCTCCGCTTTGTAGCCCCAGGTTTCAACTGATCTGTATAACCTGCCTCATCCTTGTGTTTATCCCCAATGATTATCGGGGGAGACAATAATCAAGAAAAGAAATTGTGCTGCACATAATAGAAAAATCGCCCTACGGCATAGCCTAAACGATAGATCATTGTCAGGGAGCATATGCACAATGCAGTATTTATATAATTCCGGAATGACTTGTCCTCGTAATAACGCACAATCAGTTGGTGTAATTTTGATTCCATAATATATATGTATTAATAAGTTTCTTTGATTATAGTAGCACTAAAAGGTTTTTCCCCATCTACGATTTTGTCATTATCGCTGAAAGAACGAAGTTTCCAGCAGTAGTAACAATCTCCGCAACAAGCACCAGTACAAATAACCCCTACAATATAAACTCCCAGATTTCCAGTACAGAATCCATGTACCATAGGAAGCACTCCCATTAAAAGAAATGGGATTAGCAATACCAAACGGTAATACTTCAATGCAATAGGCTTTACCAACAAAAAATTGGATAACATCCAATCCTTATACCAGCGTATCGCATGTCTGTCTTTCCCTGAAAACCAGAACAACAGTACATATTGTATTGCGAGACAAGCCAAAAAGCAAAGAAATATAATAGATATACCCTTTAAACTGAACAATAACGTCCTTAAGACTTTTCCAAACTCATACCCGGCCTGGTATTCAGAAACTCCTCCCCATATATAATTAAATAATAAAGATCCTCCGATAAAAAAAATAAGAACTAAATATGCCATTATCGTATGCATACGCCCCATATTCATTTTCACCTCCACTCCTTCCGGATGAACAAATTCTCCTAAATTCTTTTCTTTCGCTCCCATATCGTATTTGTTTTTTGATTTCTACATTGCAAAGATACGGGAGAGGAAAGAGATAGAAAGTTATCTCAACGTTATCTTTACGTTAAGATGGAAAGCAAAGGGTGCCGGGAATGGTGAAATACCTATATTTGCCGACGTAATCAAGAAGTTATGACGAAATCATTCTACATTATATTAACGGCAATCGCCGTCTTTGTCGTCCTTTTCCTGATGGGGCAATGGATAGGCAGGAGCTATTCGTTGACAAAAGGACTGTTGGCACGGCAAGTGTACGAGGCCTTCTGCCATACAACGGAACAGTACGATGCAGATAAGACAAAAGAATTCCCGGCTCTGTTCAGGGAAGAACTCAATAAAAGAGAGCTGGACAAACTTATGTTCCGCATGGATACCATCTCCCTCAGCGATCCGAAAACTGTTTTAAGGAAAGACATCCGGTATTTCTCCGATTACGAACAGTTGTTCAACGAGCGGCATACATTTGTCTATCCGATCAACGACACGCAAGGCGTACAAGCCCATATCATCAATCCGCGCGCAGGTTCCATCGGCCGGCTGCTGTATTACTTTTTCGGTACAGCCATCGCACTGATTATACTGCTGATCGGCATCCAGAAACAAATCAACATCATCAAGCGGCAGGATGAAATAGCCCGGATGCGTGAAGACTTCTCATACGCTATGATCCACGATATGAAAACACCGCTCAGCTCCATCCTGATGGGAGCCCGTATCCTCCGAAGCGGGAAGCTGGACGACAAGCCGGAGAAGAAAGAGAAGTTCTTCGATATCTTGGAAAAGGAGACGGAGCACCTGTTGGCGCTAACCAACAAGGTCCTGACCATTTCCAAGCTGGAACACGGGCAGTTGCTGCTTGAAAAGAATTGGATTCCCATCCGCCCGATGATAGAAGAACTGACACAGATGTTTGCCGCCAAGACAAGCAAACCCGTCACCTTCGAACTGAATATTGAAGCGGAAAAGATATTTGCGGACGAAGAATACCTGAAAGAGGCGGTCAGCAACCTGATAGACAACGCCATCAAGTACTCGAAAGAGACGATCGAAATACAAATCAGTTCCTGCACCTACAACAAATTTATACAGATCAAGGTAAAAGACAACGGAATCGGTATCTCCCTCTCCGCACAAAATCATATCTTTGACAAGTTCGAACGCGCTTCCGCCAGTCGTCGCAATGCGGCAAACAACGTCACCGGGTTCGGCTTGGGGTTGAACTACGTGATGAACGTCACCCGCTCGCATGGCGGTTACGTCAGCGTCGAGAGTCAGGAAGGGAAATACAGCGAATTTACGATCTCATTACCTTTACCCACAGAACACGAAAGAACAGTATGATTAAGTTACTATTGGTAGAAGACGATGCGAACCTGAGTTATATTATTCAGAGCGCCCTGGAAGATATGATCGGCGATTATGAAGTATCGATCGCCCACAACGGAAAAGAAGGGCTGGATGCTTACCGCCGGGACAAGCCGGATGTGATTGTTGCCGACATCGAGATGCCGGTCATGGACGGCTACGAGATGGTACGCCGCATCCGCGAAACAGACCAGGAGATTCCGATCCTGTTTTCCTCCGCCCGCGTCTCACCCAAAGACGTGGTGAAAGGTTACGAGTTAGGAGTCAACAATTACGTAAAGAAACCCTTCCTCCCCGAAGAGTTGGATGCCCATGTCCACGCCCTGCTCCGCATGAAGCAAGGAACAGCAGAGAAAAGCGTCGTACAGCAAACCTTTACAGTCGGCAACTACACCTTGAATCCTATCCAGGCTACACTGCTCCACACCTCCGGCAGCACCCAACTGCTCACCCCACGCGAAACCGGCATTCTGGAACTCCTGTTCCGCAAACCGGGCGAAGTGGTCCGCCGCGAAGTCATCCTGGACAAGTTCTGGAATACGGAAGACGATTATTTCGCCTCCCGCAGCCTCGATGTCTTTGTTACCAAACTGCGCAAACTGATCTCCAAAGATGAGACAATCTGCATCAAGACGGTCAAAGGGATCGGACTGATGATCACAACGGTCTGACAACATTCTATTTTTAACATTTATTCTATGGTATGGTCATATCCGAGGGGATATGACCGGTATCATCCCCCAGATATGACAAGTGCTATCCCCTCGGATATGAGGGGTAATATCAGGGAAGATATGACACCCCATATCCGGAAGGATAGCACTGTTGTCTACTTATAATCTATTTATTCTACATTATATCCTGAAACAACCACCTTCGGCGCATTGCCGCGGGTGTCCTCGTCCTTCCAGTGGATGCGGACTTCTTTCTTTTCGCCCGGGAGCAAAGAGAAGTAGTTGTCCGAATAGAACATCGGGAGGAACTGCTGTCCATCCTGCTCACCTACCACGTTGAGGCGGATCATCAGAGCCGGGGTGGAAGTCGTATTCTCGATAACGGCTGTCGCGCTCCAGGTTCTGTCGGGAGCTTTATCCGTTGTGATGTCGGATTGTAAAGCGACCTTCGGCAACCGGGCCAAGTCTTGGTAGTTGTTCTCTTCAAGGCTGCGGTGGTAGAAGTTATCGGAAATGACTTTGCCGTTTTCGGTCAGCGTCATCTTGATGAAATGGACTTTCGAGATGTCGGCCGGGAATTCCAGTTTGATACATTTATCGGTCGTGTCTTCATTGCTGTCGAGTGTCGTTTCTTTCTCCCAGACTACGGATGCATCCATATTCAGGATCTGGACTTTTGCCGTCAGGCCTTTATGCACACCGGCATTGTAGTTGACAACTTCCACCTCATCGGTTACCGGATTCCACTGGATGTGCAACGGTTCGGAAGCCTTCTTGATAGCAAAGTAGGCGGCTGTCGGTTCAAAATAGTAGTCGTAGGTCTGCCATACCATAGAAGGCCAGCAAGGATGACTCATCCACATCAGCAGGCCTTTGCGGTTCATGCTGCGCGATTCGAACAGACTGCGGTGGCCGTCGTAGTTTACCCACTGTGCCAGTTCGGCAAACTCTTTGGCGCTTTGGGGATTGCCATAACCTTTTGCGATAATCTCGTTGAAAGAGGTAGCGCCCTGCGCCCCTTCGCGTGTATAATCGTGCATACCCCACTGGTCACCCTGCGGCCAGATTCCTTCCGGCGAGAAGGTGCGGAGCATGCTTTCGTAGGTCATCACGTTCGGCATACCGCGTTCGCTGTGGAACTTATCGTTACCGGTCTTCAACGTAAAGTATTCTTTAGCCGGGAGCATACGGTACGGACCGTGGCCACTCACTACATCGTCTGCCGAGCTTGGGATATAATGGATGTCGGGATGTTCAGCCTTGATGATACGGCGGAGCGCCTTTTCGATCTGTTCAGGCGGGAAACCTTCGTTACGGCCGCAATACAGCCCGATAGAAGCATGGCTGCGGATGCGTTTCACGTAGTCTTCCGCGTTGGCGATAAACAATTCCGGGTAATAAGGATCAGGTCCGTCAGCCGGGTTTGCCAGCCAGAAGTCCTGCCAGATCATGATACCATGGCGGTCGCAGGCTTCATACAGCTCCTTGTCGCCGATCATGCCGACCCAGTTACGCATCATTGTGAAGTTCATATCCGCATGATAAGCCACCGCGATGTCATATTCACGGCCACGGTAGTTCAGGTTCGATTCGCCGAATCCCCAGTTACCGCCACGACCGATAAAGCGACGTCCGTTGATAAAGAGGGTCAGGATATGATTGTCCTCGTTGAATGTCATCTGCCGGATACCAACTTTAAAGTCTTTAGCATCCGAAACCTTATCGTCGATCTTAAATGTGAAGTTAGCATCATAGAGGTTCGGCGCCCCGTAACCGTTCGGCCACCACAAGCGCGGGTTCTCGACCTTCAACTGCGGGAAGTCCTTGGCGTCGAAGACTACCGTCTTTTCTTCGCCGGCCGCCAGTTCTACCGGCTGCTGGAACGTGATCTCTCCGACCTTGCCTTCCAACGTACCTTTAACGGCATTAGCATCGTGGTTCTTCACGATCACTTCAGCCGTCAATGTAGCCGATGTCGTGTCGGGCAACGGCAAGACAGATTGCACGAACGGATCGGCAACCGTCACCTTGCCCGAAGTCGTCAGGCTGACATCGTTCCAGATACCGATGTTACGGCCGCGAACCGTCGGGATCCAGTCCCAACCGATTGTCGCATGGAACGTCGGGTTATCAGCACCTAAGATACCGCCGTTGAAGTCCGTGCTCTGTTTATTCTTTTCCTTGATTGCCCCGATATGCGTATTCTTGATGATCTCGACGGCCACCACGTTCTTTCCCGGAACGATGGCATCCGTCACGTCGAACTTGCCGCGCATAAAGGCGCCTTCGATGCGTCCGATCTTCTTACCGTTCACATATACATTCGCTTTCCAGTTGATACCGTCGAAGTTCAGGAACAGGCGGTCTTGCTTGAATCCTTCAGGCACTTCAAACTCATCCCTGTACCAGAAATCGGACCAGAAGAATGATTCGGAAACATGCAACTGGTTATCTGCATAGTTCGGATCGCCGATCGCCCCGATATTCTTGTAACTGCTTAGGACAGTTCCCGGAACAGTCGCCACAATCCAGTTCGCCGGCTGGAAGCCGGGAGTCGATATTTCTTCGCCGGAAGCACTTACTTCCGATGCGCGCTGAAGTTTCCAGTTACCACCGGAGAGGTTGATCTCGCCTTTCGACACGGCGGGAGTGGCAACAGGCTGTGCAACCAGTCCGCCTTTACCCATCACTTCCACTTCACTCAAAATATAACGGCTGTCATTAGCCGGCTGCTGCATGAGGACACGTACGTAGCGGGCTTTCTGTCTGCCGCCGAGGTCGATTTCGTCTCTCAGGCCGTCGCCGCCCGGCAGTTCGGAAGCGTCTGTCCACTGCACGGCATCGTCAGACAGCTGGACTTTACCCTTAATGGCTTTATTGATCCAGTGTAGGATGACCTTGTCGAACTCGGACGTGCTGCCGAGATCCACATACAGCCATTCTTCTCCCGTAGTGGCGCTCATCCAGGCGCTGTTGAAGAACTGGGACGGTTTCATTTCCACCAATTCCCCTTTATCGTAGAAGTTAGCTTCCGTAAACACCCAGTCGTGCGCGCCTGCCATCTTCAGGCGGACGCGATAGTTCGAGTAGTTAGCCTCCTTATCAAATGTAATCGTTTCATTTAGTTTGCGGACCGGCATTGTTGTTTCTCCGGTCTGCTTGTTTGGATCGGTCACCGTCACCCGTCCGGACACTGCCTTACCGGGCAAGCCGCTTCCACTCAGTTTACCGGTTTCCGTCCAGTTCTCCCCGTCGTTGGAGCCTTCGCAGACGATTTCATAACCGCCTTTCGACACGGCATCGTCATAAACGACTGTTCCCACGAGCGACAGTTTGTCGACCGCTTTGCTATAGTTAGCCAGCGTAAACCGGAAATAGGTATCCGCGCCGGGAAAGGTGTTGCGGGAATACGGACCTTCGTCGATCATCCATTCGCGTTCACGCCGCGGCACGTCGCCATCCGGAGTCGATAGGTTCAGATACTGCGGTTGCTTGTCCGTCACGATCCCGTCTGTTGCCAGCTGTGCAACCAGGTTATAGTCATGGCTGGAAGAGGAATAAGCCGCCCGTTGGAGGGCAATGTTCCTGTAAGTCGAACAATCCGGAGCTAAGGAAGGAGAGAAATCTTCCTTCGGATCACCGGGATACTGGCCGATGCCACGCGTGTAATAGTCCGACCGCTCGAACGATTCGGCCGTCGTGCCTGTTCCACCACATCCCCAGAGGATTAACGACGCCACCGCCGCCCCGCAAAGGGTGAGAACACGGACACTCTTTTTCTGTTCATTAAAAGTCTTCATATATGAATGTTTGTTTAATTTCATGCTACCCAAACGCCTAACTCCTTCCTGCGAAGAAGTTTGCACAAACTTACGGAAAAAACGGTGACTTGCATAGGAATCACGTAAAAATCCCGCCGTAATATTTCAGTAATAACTTTACTCGTCCCGGACACCTGCTGCCCGCTACTTTTGCAGCAGACAAACACTCTAAAACGATAAAGTTATGAAACGATTCGTATTATCTACAGTTCTCTTGTTGGGTTGTTTCGGTGCACAGGCCCAATTTAATATCCACGTGTACAATATGAATGACGTGCTTAAGTCAAAGCCGGTGGACAAAGTGCTCTTTACCGCGCAGTATAACACCTCCTTTATCGGCGATACGCTCCATCCGGACAAACCGATCGACGAAACGATGATGCTGAAGGTCGGTCCCAAAAGTTCCGTCTTCTACAGCTACGCCCGCTTCCGCATGGACTCGCTTATCGAGGCGGACAAAGCATCCGGCGCATCACAAGAAATCATCCAGGAACATCTGAAGCAAGGCAATGCGAATGTGAACTACCAGATATTCAAGAACTATCCCGAAGGGAAGCTAACCATGCTCGAACCGATCGCCGCCAGTAACTTCCGCTGTGAAGAAAAGACCGAACTGCCCGCCTGGGAATTACTGCCCGACACGGCGACCATCCTTACGTACACCTGCTATAAAGCGACCTGCCGTTTCCGCGGACGGGATTACGAGGCCTGGTACACGCCGGAGATTCCCCGGAGCGAAGGCCCCTGGAAGCTGCAAGGCCTTCCCGGACTGATCCTGAAAGCCTCCGACAGCCAACAGCACTACACCTTCGTCTGCACCGGCATCGAGAAGGTTCGCGGAGAAGAAACGATCCAGTTCACCGGCACCGAGTACGAGCCTATCTCCCGCAAGGAGCTTCGCAAGGTGCACGAACGCTTCGCCGCCGACCCGATCGGCTACCTGAAAGATACGGCGCCCCATGTCCAGATCACAGTCAAAGACGAGAACGGGCAACCCTATCACCCGAAAGATACGCCCTACAACCCCATAGAAAGAGAGTAACACAAGGGACTTAGTTTCCCTCAGCTCCCATCTATTTTTCCCCAGTTCCCATCTCATTTCCATCCGGCTCCCACAAAAACCTTGTTCGACCCGGGTCGGACAGCTGTTCGACGAGTGTGGGACAGCTGTTCGACGGAGGTCAAACAACCGTTCGACCCGGGTCGAACAAAGATTAGATGGGACTCCATTCAAATTAAGATAAGGGTCTATGCTAATTTACTCCTAAGTCATTCAAATTATAAGCAAGTATAAAACGATGAAAAGCTTCCTATACATATTCATTCTCCTCCTTATCACCTGCAGCCTGTCTGCCCAGCAATCCATAAAAGGGATCGTGACCGATGCCGAAAGCGGTCAACCAGTAGACGCTGCGACCGTGCAGATACGGAAAGCCGGGCAACCGGTTCCGCTGACTTACACCCTGACGGACGCAAACGGACAGTTCAACCTGCCGCTCCGACAGGCCGGCGACTCACTTCTGATCCATGTCTCGCTATTGGGATACAAGCCCGTCCAGCAGAAGGTCACTGCCGGCTCGACAGTCCACATACGCCTCGAAACGGAGATATTCACCCTGAAAGAGGTCGAGATACGTCCGGGACGCGTCTACGGGCGGCAGGACACGATCAATTACGACGTCGCGCAGTTCATCAGCCCGCGTGACGAGGCAATCAAGGATGTGTTGAAGAAGCTGCCCGGCGTGGATGTGGACGACGAGGGAACGATTTCCTACAACGGGAAAAGCATCAGCAAGTTTTACGTCGAAGGCATGGACCTGACGGGCGGGCGGTATAACCAACTGACCAACAACCTGCAGGCCGACGCCGTCAAGAGCGTGCAGGTGATGGAGAACCACCAGCCCATCCGCGCCCTGCAAAAGAAGCTGACGACCGAAGACATCGCCATCAACCTCAAGCTGAAAGACAACTTCCGCGACCGCTGGATGACGACGGTCGAAGGCGGCCTGGGCGCCTCTCCACTCTTGTGGCAAGGCATGGGCAACGCGTTACAGCTTAGCCGGAAAAGCCAGTCGGCCTATATCTATAAAGGAAACAACCGGGGAAAAGATGTGACGGACGAGCAGAATGTCCTCACACAAAACAGCCTGGAAAGGCAATCGGGGCCGGCTCTGCCCGCCTTCCTCTCCCAGCCATCTTTCTCCGCTCCGCTGAAGAAGGAGCGGTTGCTCTTCAACGACGTGCATTCCCTCTCCGGCAACCGGGTGTATAAGCTCAACGAGACAACGCAACTGCGCCTTAACGCCAACTATCTGCACGACTTCAGACAGCAGGAAAGAGGCAGCGTCACGAACTTTTACCAGACGGGCGACACCGCCACCCTGACGGAGCAAAGCGATACGCACGTCCGCACCGACCGCGCGGAAGTGGCCGTGAACCTGGAGAACAATGCCGAAAGCCATTACCTGACAAACAACTTCAGCCTGTCCGGCAACTGGGAGAGCGGCACCTCTTACATCACCGGCAGTTCGACCGCCAACCAGCGCATCCGGACGCCGGACATGGGTGCACAGAACTATCTGCAAAACATCTGGGCACGGGATAAATACACACTGGAAATCCGTTCCCTGCTGCGCTACCACAATCAGCCGGCACGGATCACCATCGACGGGGACAGGCAATCGTTGGACTTGCAGCAGCTCTATATGGACCATTCCCTGTCCTTCCTCCGCAAGAAAGGGAACCTGACGCGGCAATATACAGCCGGCGTGACGGGCGATCTCAACTCGCTCCGAAACGGGACAAGCCTCTATTTCACCCCGAACTACCAGTTGAACCGGCACAAATGGAATCTCTCCTTTAATCTTCCGCTCGTATGGACTGCCTTTCCGGAGGCGGACTTTTCACGGTTAGCCGTCAATCCGTTCTTCTACATTAATTATAAGTTGAATTATGCCTGGCGTTTCTCCTTCCATGCCAACTACAGGGAGAAGTACGGCGACATCACCGATTTCTACCCCGACGATTACCGCACGGATTACCGCAACGTGCGGATAAACAACGCCATCATGCCGGTCAACCGCACACAGAGCTATTCGCTGTACGGGGAATATAAGAACACGATACGCGAGTTCTTCGCCACCCTCTCGCTCGGGCACAACCGGGGCTGGTCCGACCGCATCTTCGAACAACAGGTCCGCGACGCACAGATCGCCCTCGTCTCCCACCGCCTCTCGAACCACTCTTCCGGCTGGACGCTGAAGGGAACGTTCTCCAAAGGCTTTTACGACTACGGCCTGAAGACCTCGCTCAACTACCTTTTAGGTCGCAACCAGGCGGAACAGTTGAGTGCCGGCGAACGCTTGCCTTACCGATACGACTTCATGCAATACGAACCGAAGGTTATCTGGACACCTGTCCGCAGTTTCGCCGCCAGCTACCAGGCCACCATCAACTTAGGAAGATCGAAGATCGGCAGTGATACGGACCTCACCCCGCTGTTGAATGTCGTACAGAAGTTGCAACTCTCTTACGAGCTTTTCCCGGTGGAGATCAATCTCGCCGTGGACCACTACCACAACGACGTCAGCCGCGACAAATCCGTCAACGCTTTCTTCGCCGATCTCTCCTTCCGCTGGAAAACGGGCAGCTGGCAATTCACCGCCGAAGCCACCAACCTGTTCAACAAGCGGCAATACAGCTACACGCAGTACTCCGCCACCGAAAGCTACACCTCCTGGATCAACATCCGCCCGCGCGAGTTTATGGTTTCGGCACGGTATAGGTTCTGAACAGCATTTAGCCGGAACGAATTAACCTAATGATAACATCGCGATAACATACCGCCTGATGCAACCAGCCTATTTTTGCATCAGATAAAAGAAACAAAAATATTAATCATAAAAACAAATGGCAATGGATGCAATTACAATTACAACAGCAATGATGCTTTCTTTATTTAATAACAATATCGGAAGTGACAAATTTATCTACAACACAGAGTTTAACGACCTGCAGGAAGTTTGTGCCAAGACAGTCTTCGAAAAGAACAGCGAGAACGGATGTTTCCAAAAGAAACTTCGCTACCAGTACGTTTACGACGCCCAAAAGCGTTTGTTAGCCAAAGAAGTCCAGGCATGGGACGAACCTTCGGGGAAATGGGATAATGCCTACCGACTGGAATATAAATACGCACCGGAAGAGACAAGCGTGACTTGTATGAAGTGGGACAGCCGGACGAACGATTATTCCAATATGAAAGACAAAATTATTTACTCGCAACTGGATGAACACGTGCTTAGTGTATCCAACTACACATGGGATGAAAAAGACTGCGATTGGGCACTCGTCAGCCGTATGGCCGCCTACGATCCGACAAACGAACTACTTTATACGGACAATCGGAGCAAGTAAGGTTCTGAACGCAAGTATGTAATATATTGCACATTCCGCTTGTTTATTCCCAATCCAATCCCTATATTTGTCTGAGGATGTATTGGAACAGCTATGTGGAAAGGCTCAACAGACTTAAAAGAATCAGTTCCTGAAATGAAACAAACAGCAAACAACCACCCCGGCAAGATCAAGACTGAGGAGTTCAACCTTACGGATATCGCTGCTTACTTCCTTTATAAGAAGCAGGAGGAAGGGAGTCACGCTTTGTCCGAACAAACCTGTTCGGACCTGGGGACCGAGGAGCTGTTTACGTTTGTGGACAGGACACAATCGAGGGTCGGGCAGCAATACCTGTACCATACATTATGCACCGTTCCCCGGACAACAGGGGAGATCGAACAGAACGAAGACATCATCGGACACCTGCAAACCGACGACGGTCTGCGGGAGAGGCTGACGAAAGTGTTGTCCGGTTTGCGGGACACGGAGGCTTATACGATCGTGAAGTTACTGGCTGATGAACTTCCCGCCGTTGCCGGGAAAGCGAAGATTGCCTTTACAGTCATGAAGTTTCTGCCGACGCTGTTCCTGCTTCTCTATCTGTTGGCACAAGTTTCGACGTACGGAATACTGTTCCTAACCGCTATCATTGCAAATGTTGTCATTCATTACACATTCAAAATGAAAAGCATCGATTATATCTATTCCGTTCCCCAACTGATCAAGCTTATGAGTATCGCAGGCAAGCTGTGCAAATATCCGGAACTAAGCAAACTGACAAAAGATATCCCCGAGGCTCTGGCCACACTCAAACCCATCCGGCGGACAGCCTTATTCCTCCGCATGGAGAACAAGATGCAAAGCGATATAGCAGCGTTTGTCTGGTTTTTCACCGAACTGATCCATATATTCTTCCTGACGGAACCGCTCTCTTTCCTGCAATCCGTCTCCATCCTGAAGAACAAGAACCGGGAGATCGAGACAGTATATCAGTTTGTCGGTCTGGTGGACAGTCTGCTGTCTGTTTATTTCCTGCGGGAAGAGCTGCCTTATTATTGCCTGCCGGGAAAAACCGAAGGGAAGCAAAGATTAGCCAGTGAAGAGATGTATCACCCGCTGATCGAGGACTGCGTTGCAAACTCCATTACAATAGAAGGGAAATCAGTGCTTCTGAACGGTTCGAATATGTCCGGCAAAACTACTTTCATTCGCATAACCGGAATCAATGTCCTCACGGCCCAGACATTGCACACTGCCTTTGCCCGGGCATTCCGCCTCTCCATTCCCATGAACATTTATTCCGCCCTGATGCTCGCCGACAATCTTTCGGAAGGAAAAAGCTTCTATATGAAGGAAGTCGATACGATCAAGGACATGATCGACCGGAGCCAGGACGGAAACACCCACCTGTTCCTCTTCGACGAGATATTCAAAGGGACAAACACGACGGAGCGGATCGCCGCTGCCAAATCGGTCTTATCTTACCTGAACACGCCGGACAACATCATCGTCGCCTCCACCCATGACACGGAGTTAGCCACACTACTCGACACCGAATACGACCTCTATCATTTCAGCGAAGTAATACACGGCAACTCCTTCTCATTCGATTACAAACTGAAAAGCGGCCCCCTCTACCGCCGCAACGCCATCCGCCTGTTGGAGATAAACGGCTTCCCGCCTGTAATCATTCAGGATGCGTACCGGACGATAGATGGGATGCAACTGCACATGGAATGAAAATGAGGACGACTGTTCCATTCGGATAATTTGAGCAAGTAAACGTCAATCCGGGATTTGCATATCTCAATCCTTTTTCCTATATTTGACAAAAAGGAGGTAATAATATGGCAAATCCCAGGTTACCCAATATATCCGAGCAGGAACAGATTCTTCTGTACGAGAAATTGAATACTTACAATCAGGGAAAAGCTTCTTACAAAGAGGCGGGATGCTATCTTGTTGTTCTTCCGACCGAAGGGCATCCTAACTACAGCCTTTGGTTTTACACGCCTCTGCTCGACAGGCGTTCCTTTCTGTACATCGAAGACCTGAAACCCGGCATCGTCGCATCGCTCCGGCTCGTGACGTCGGAACTGTGGTACTCCAACCGGTGCATCCTGATTACCAATTACAATGAAAAGAGGATGTCCACGCATGGCGACGACCTGGTTCCGTTCGGCAAATACCGCGGACATTTCCTGTATGAAGTCTCGAAGATCGATCCGGGATATATCAACTGGATCGCCTGCAAGTTCACGGCACGCATCCCGAAACAGGAGCGGTTCGTCAAGATGGCACAAGCCTATAATATGGTACAGCTCGACAAGATGCTGAAAAAGAAACAGCAGACGCATCCGCCAAGCCAGTATTTAGGAAAGCCGGGCGACAAGCTGACCGGCCTGACCCTGAAAGTGACCAAAGTCAGGTTAGAAGACGATCCGTACAAGACCGGTCTCGACGGCACGATCCCGCTCTTTTACGTCCGCCAGCGCCTCACGACAATCGACCGGGACGGCAACCTGGTCTGCCTCACGCTCCCGTCCAAACATCCGAGCCGCGTGTCCGGACAGTTGCCTTCGCTGGAACATGCCTACGAACCGGGAGAATTTCTCCGTATCGCCTCGGCCCGGATAGCCGCGACTTACGAGAGTTATGGCGTCAGGTACACACGCCTGAATTATGTCAAGTTCAACAAATAATGTCTATCTTTGTCCCCTACAAAAGGACAAAAAGATGAAAATAGTTGCCGACAATACCGTTCCCTATCTGAAAGGGGTCGCAGAGCCTATCGCTGATGTAACATACCTCACATCCAACGAATTTACACCGGACCGGATCCACGATGCAGACGCACTGATCGTACGCAGCATCGACAAATGCACCCGCGAACTGCTCGAAGGAAGCCGTGTCAGGCTGATCACCAGTGCCACGATAGGCTTCGACCATATCGACACCCGCTACTGCGACGAAGCGGGCATCACCTGGAAGAACTCGCCGGGATGCAACGCCGTCTCAGTCGCCCAGTACGTGCTTGCCGGACTAATTGCGACAGCGCTTCGCAAAGGGGAGACGCTTCAGGGGAAGACAATCGGGATCGTCGGTGTCGGCCATGTCGGGAAAGAGGTGGAGAAACTGTGTACAGCCTACGGAATGAAGGTGCTCCGCAACGACCCGCCACGCGCAGAGGCGGAAGGGGAAAAGGGCTTCGTCTCGTTAGATACCATTGCCGCACAGGCTGATATCATCACGTTCCATACGCCTCTGACCAAGGAAGGCCGCTTTGCCACCCGCCACTTGGCGGACGCTGCATTCTTCGGGAAGCTCCGGCGCAAACCCTGGTTCATCAATGCCTCACGCGGAGCCGTCCACGACACGCAAGCCCTCTTGCAGGCCCGGAAGGAAGGAAAGGTCGGCGAACTGATCATCGACTGTTGGGAAAACGAACCCCGCATCGACCGCGAATTGCTGGCGACGGCAGCGATAGCCACTCCGCATATTGCCGGTTTCTCGGCTGACGGAAAAGCGAACGGAACGCGTATGTGCCTCGAAAACATCGAAGCCTTCTTCGGCGTGAAAGTGGAAAAGATAGGCGAAGTCGTGCCGCCCGCGCCCGCAAACCCCGTAATTGACCTGGATGCATTCACCGGAAACCGGATCGAGCAGGCAATCCTTGCCACCTTCGACCCGCTCGCCGTGGACAAGGCTTTGCGCGAAGAGCCGGACAAGTTCGAATGGTTCCGGGCGAACTACCGCCATCCGCGGGAATACCGGGCATACACAATCGCACACGCAACGCCGGACGAAGCCGCACTGCTTCGGAATTTAGGATTCAGGATTCAATAATAACGCGTAACAAGACGTAATATAATGGCACAAGACAAACTCGTTTCACCCAGCTTCTGCTACATTCTGGCAGCCAACTTCCTGCTGTTCTTTGCATTCTATCTGATCCTGCCGATCCTGCCGTTTTACCTGCAAGACCAGTTCAACGCGGACAAGTCGATGATCGGGTTTATCCTCTCGTGCTACACCATTGCCGCGCTGTGCATCCGCCCGTTCTCCGGCTACCTGCTGGACACCTTTGCCCGGCGGCCGCTGTATCTGATCGCCTATGCCGTCTTCATGGTTATTTTTGCTGGGTATATGATTGCCAGCGTGTTGAGCCTGTTTATCGTATTCCGCATCCTGCACGGCTTCGCCTTCGGGATGGTGACGGTGTCGGGCAATACGATCGTGATCGACATCCTGCCCTCCTCGCGCCGCGGCGAAGGGATCGGTTATTATGGGCTGGCAAACAACATTGCCATGAGTTTCGGACCGATGACCGGGCTTTTCATGCAGATAAGTTTCTCATACGAAACGATTTTTGCCTGCTCGCTCGTCTCCTGTTTCCTCGGGTTCATCATGGCCTATCTGGTTAAAACGCCCCTGAAGCAAACGATCAAGAAAGAACCTATCTCCTTAGACCGCTTCTTCTTAGTGAAAGGGACCTGGGCGGGAATCTCCCTGCTGTTGCTCTCCATTCCATACGGCATGACAACCACATACGTCGCCATGTATGCCGATGAAATCGGGATTTCCGTCAATTCGGGACTCTATTTTACCTTTATGGCGATCGGCTTGGCTGTCTCCCGTCTGTTCTCCGGACGGCAGGTGGACAAAGGAAGGATCACGTTAGTCATTTCATTAGGGATGTATCTGGCGGCGGCGAGCTTCTTCGGGTTGGCGGCCTTGGAAAGGCTGATGCGGTGGAATCCGGACTTTACCTCTTATCTGTATATCGGGATCGCGCTCTCGCAAGGGGTTGCTTTCGGGACTATGTTCCCGGCTTTCAACACGCTGTTTGTGAACCTGGCGCCCAACAGCCAGCGTGGGACAGCGACCTCGACCTACCTGACCAGTTGGGATGTCGGCATCGGTATCGGACTGATGGCAGGCGGAAGCATTGCGCAAGCTTTCGGAGGGTTCAACCACGCTTACCTGTTCGGGGCATGCCTGACAATCCTGTCCACGCTATTCTTCCTGTTCAAGGCGGGTCCGCATTTCAACCGGAATAAACTAAGATAAGTTCTATTGCAATCTTTTTCCCATCCGGCAATAGACGCCGGCAGGAATCAGGCGCATCATGTAAGCCGCCCATTTCCAACGCCCGGAGATATAGGCGATTTTCTTCTTTTTACAGATTGCTTTATAGATATCGGCGGCGGCCTCATCGGGAGTCGACAGCCAGAAATGAATCGGATAGGTTTGTCCGAGCGCCGTATCGACAAATCCCGGACGGATATCGGTGACGGTGATCGGCAACCCGTTCACCTTCTGCCGCAGCCCTTCCGCATAATTGGAGATAAAGGCTTTCGAAGCATTATAAGCCGGAGCGATCTTACTTCCCCGGATACTGGCGACGGAAGACATCAGGACCAGATGGCCTGCTTTCCTGTTAATAAAATAGTGGGTTCCATACACGGCAAGATTAGTCATTCCCAGGACATTCGTTTCGATTGTCCTCCGCTCGATAGCGAAATCCAGTTCCCGGTCCAGATCGCCGATACCTGAATTGATCATCAACAAGTCCAGATCACCCAAGCGGGCTATCAGTTCCTTTAGCTGTCCGACAGACTGCTCCAACTGCATCACATCCATCTGCATGGCAACGAAACTGCCGGGTGCAGCCTGCTCCATCTCTTGCAGCAGTTCGATCCTCCGGCCCGTGATCCCGACCCGGTAGCCGTGGGCAACTAAGCATTCGGCCACACTGCGTCCGATGCCGGATGTCGCCCCGATTACGATTGCATTCTTACTCATGGCCAAAACGTTCTATATAGTCGCACATATTCTCTATGCCCCGCTCGCTCCGGATTTGTTCGCCTAAGGCGGCGGCGTTTTTCTTATAGTCCGGGTTGGAGACCAAATCGCATATCTTGCGCTCCAGTTCCTTTTCCGAGACTTTGGCAATCTTGACCCGTTCCGGACCGAGGCCGAGCTGAAGGGTGCGATAAGCCCAGTAATGCTGGTCGACAATCAGCGGAGTGACCAGCTGGGGACGGCCTGCACGCGCAACACTGTGTGTCGTTCCGCAGCCGCCATGATGAATCACGCCGTCGCAATGCGGGAAAATCAGATAGTGAGGTACAGGATGCCGCATCAGGTAAAGATGCTCGTCCGTCTGCATCGAAGCCCCGGTCTTCGCCCAGCCCGAACCGACGATAAGCCGGAAATCATGCTGCTTGCAAACCTTCAGCAACATCTCGCAGAAACGGTTCCGGTCTTTCGCACTGCAACTGCCCAAGGTGAAAAACAGGACAGGCGTATCTTTCGCTTTCACAAAAGACATCATTTCCTGATAGGCCGCCTCGTCATATTCAAACGTATCGTTGAAGCAGTATCCGCCGACCTTCCAGCGGAACCGTTTGCTCCATTCCGGATCTGTCTGGCCGAGGTACTGGCTGTATATCATATAATTGTCCGCCGCCAACGCCGCGTTATGCCCGAAGTTCCGGATCGGAGGAAGTCCGTATTTCTCACGGTTCAAGTTCACCGTGTCCCGCGCGGTAAAGTTCGACATCCGGTTCATCAGGAACCACAACAGACGCGGCTGGAAAATCGGATGCGGCTTAGGAAAAGGAAAGACGGCGGGCGGAATCTTATTGCCCGGCAGGAACGGCCCGTATGCCGTACGGATAAGCGGTTTATGGCAGTATTCGGCCACGCTGGTCGCCGAAAATTCGGAGTTTGTCGCCACCATTATATCGTGTTCCTGCAACAGGGGGATCAGCTGCTCGAACTGTGTGCCGATCGTATCGCGAGTCCACTTCAAGACAGTCTTCACACTCTGCGACTGCTGTTCGACACCGGCCATCATCCCGGTTATGTCGTCAAACGGATGCAAGACATAGTTCAGACCATATCCCTTGATTATATTCTCGAAAAGGCGGGGCAGGTTAACCGTCACTTCATGACCCCGGTTCACCAATTCACGGGCAACACCTAAATAGGGAAGCACATCACCTTGCGACCCCCTTGTAACCAGTAGTATTTTCATCACGCTGTTCTTTTTTAGCTCCTGCCTTCCGTTTAAACAGCCAACGGACTAAAAAGGCGAGGAAGCCTAATAACATACTCATTAACATAATGGACAAAGAACGTATTTATCTCATTACCAATCAACATCCATCTTTACGATTCGTCATTCAGATTTTAATATTTGCCAATACCGACCTTTTAGCTGTTCCGGTATTCTAACGGAGACATGCCGACATAGCGGCGGAAATATTTGTCGAAGAACGCCACATTGCTGTAGCCCAACCCGATCGATATTTCCTTGATCGGCTGGTTGGTGGATTTCAGCTGGGCTTTGGCATCCAGGATCACGACGCTGGCAATGATATCCAAAGCTGTCATTCCGGTTGTCTTCTTGATCACGGAACAGAAATGAGGCAGTGTGATCCGCAGCTTACTGGCGTAAAAAGAGGCGCTGCGTTCCTTCGTATAATATTGCCAGACAAGTTGCACGAATTCGCGGGCAATCTCCTTGTCGCGGCTCAATACCGGTTCGCGCCAGGTACTGATCTTCTTATACATATTAATGATTCCCTGAAAGATAAGATCGAGGATCGGCTTCAGGCTATCGGCAAACAAGATAGGGTCCGGATCATTGTCGGCTCGCACCAACAGGGCGAAAAAGTCTTTATAAATAGCCGCCGCATTTTCGGACAGCGGCACCGCCGGATTCTCGATAATCGTCACGATGAGATTGGAGATCGTCCGGATAAAGTTGATCCCCTCCAGAAAGCGGGAGGAAAAGGCGACGAAACAAACCCGGGCATCGTCCGACACCTCATGGATCTGGATAAAAGTATTCGGAAGCAATGTGACAAAATCATTGGCACGGACTGTATATTCGCTCAGGTTAATCGTCAGCCGGATCGTCCCCTGCGTACAAAAAGCAAACACCCCAGCCTTTATCTTACAAGGGAAAAGCCCGTACATATTCAGGATATCACCCGTGATACCATCACCCACAATATAATCCTTCGGAATGTCAAATTTAGGCAAGTCAACGTCTATCTTCATATCGCATCTTTTTGTCGTATCAAAAGTAACAAAATATACTTACTTCACCCAACATTCTTAAAAATAGAATATACATTCCCAAATATGGAGATTGTTTGGTTCGAACATAAGCCTGTTCTTTGTACCATCCTATAATTCGATAAAAAGAATACTCTATGAACAGAAAATTATCACTACGTTTTATTTGTGCCATAGCGATGGCTATCCTGTTGATATCCTGCGATGATGACGACAACGACAAAGGCCTATCCCCGGCAGGCCTGAGCGGGATTTATTCCAATAAACTAAGTACTCCGGCAAACGGCGACTCATTAGTTTTAAGCTACAACGGGAATATTTTCATCGGGAAAGACGTCGAATTCAAGACGGGAGACGGAAAAACAGCGGATCTCATTCTTAAATATGTACTACCGCATGACGGAAAGACGAAACTCGAAAACGTACCTCTTTCACCCGCCGCAGACGGCTATACATTCAGCGGAAGCGCAACCGCCGCAACCGGCACCGCCTTTCATTATCAGGGAAGCGTACAGAAAAGAAAGATGACACTCGAACTGTCCGACATCACCATTCCCGCCAACCAGCTGACGGCAAACGGGACCTGGTATATCGCCCACAACAATGCCTCCTATTATAATGTGGACAACGGCAACATGCAAACGATGCTCGGAATGCTCTACAATATGATCGGCGGACAACTCGTCGGCAACCTGATCAGTTCCGTCCTCGACGATATCACCTTCCGACCGGACGGCAACATCATCGCTAACTACGCGCCCCTGCCCGATTCCGTCGCGATAGGAGACCTGATCGGCACGTATGTCAAGCATCCCGCAAGCGACTGGAGCGCCTCGCCCGCCAACTTGGCGACCTGCTATGCGGAAAACAATTCCCTCTATGTCACCCTGCAAATCGACATGATCATCCGCCAGGTGATGATGAACAAACAGACGAAAGCCGACTCCGACCAGAGCGCAATGGAAAATGCCATCATGGCGGCTTACCAAAAGATCATCGGCTGGTCGACGACCGGTATCAAAATGGAAATCCGCCCGAGCACCAACCCGGCACAAGGCGACATCATCCTGCTACTCGACAAATCGGAACTGCAAGAGCTGCTCACCCTGCTGCCCATCATCAAAATGCTTATCCCTGCCGAGACGCTGGATGCGCCTGTCATGGATCTGATCGGCGACATGATACCGCCCCAGTTTGCCGGTCTCGCCGGCCTGCTCCTGCAGGGCAAGACAACCGGCGCGATACTGGACCAGTTGATCCAGGAACTGAACACGATTCCTATCGAAATCGGCATTTACTTATATAAGGACAAACCTAATTATTAAAAAAGCAATTCATCATGAGAAAGCTATATAGCCTGATTTTATCCTTGCTGCTCTTCACCGGGGCAGCCTTCGGACAGACATTGAAAGGACATGTCTATGACGCCGACAACAACGAACCGCTGGCCGGCGTCAACATCACATACAAAAAGATTAACGGAGATACGAACGGCACGATCTCGGACCCCGACGGCGCCTATGAGATCGCACTTCCGGAAGGCGGCGTGGACCTGCTGTTCAGTTATATCGGATACGAAAACGAACTGGTGCCATTAGTACTCAACCGCGGCGAGGTGAAAGTAAAGGACATCCGCATGCACATCCAGGCCAACCTGTTAGGCGACGTGGTTGTCAGCGCCGGACGTTTCGAACAGAAACTGAGCGACGTCACCGTCTCGATGGACCTCCTGAAAGCGGGCGACATCGCCCGGCAAGCGCCGACCGACCTGAGCTCGACACTCAACACGATGCCGGGCGTGGACATCAACGACCGGCAGCCCTCCATCCGCGGCGGTAACGGCTGGACCTACGGCGTCGGCTCGCGAAGCCTGGTCCTGATAGACGGGATGAACGCCCTGATGCCGGGAAGCGGCGTGATCAACTGGAACATCGTCCCGCTGGAAAACATCGAGCAGGTGGAAGTGATGAAAGGCGCGTCCTCCGTGCTGTACGGCTCGTCGGCACTGAACGGCGTGATCAACATCCGGACCAAACGTCCCAATCTGACACCGACTACCAGCCTCCGCGCCTACGTCGGCGTGTATGGCGACCCGGCGAATGAAGACTATCAATGGAGCGACAAGGCTTTCTGGCGGGACGGGAAATACGACGTCGAGCCGTTCCTGCGCAAAAGCGTACTTTCCGGCATCCGCAACCCGCTGTATGAAGGGTTCGACGTGTCGCACGCACGGCGCATCGGCGATTTCGACGTCTCGGCAGGCTTGAACCTTTTCACCGACGAAGGGTTCCGCGAACAGGGCTATAACAAACGCTTCCGTGTAGGCGGTAACCTGACGTACCACCAGCCGATGCCGGACGGCAAACTGCTGAACTACGGTTTCAACACCAACTATATGGCCGACAACTATGCCGACTTCTTCCTCTGGCGTTCGCCGAAAGAGGCTTACCAGCCCTCCGCCATCGCCAATATGGGACGCGAAGCGAACACCTTCTATCTCGACCCGTTCTTCAACTTTACGAATCCGAACAACAACACCTCCCATAAGATCAAAGCCCGCTTCTATTACCGGGGCGACAATATCGGACAGGGAACCAGCAACCAGAAGTCCATCCTCGACATCCTCGGCAACATGGGGACCGATGTCAACTCGATCACCGGCCTGGTGCAGAATATCCAGAACGGCGACTACAGCACCTTCTTCCCGGTCATCCAGCCGATCCTGCAAGGAGACTTGGGCGGGATCGTCAACGGGGCGACCAATATCCTGAACGGCATTTTCCCGACCGCGACGACCGGCGACTATTGCGACCTATTAGCATGGGTGATGAAAAACGGCCTTCCCACGGACCAGTCGGATCTGATCCCCTGGCTCTCGGGCGCCCTCGGAAACAAAACAGACAAACAGACCGATATCGATAAGAACTACACCTATTATGTCGACTACCAGTTCAACAAGAAATGGGACAGCGGCATACAGCTGACGGCAGGCGCCACCTACGAGCACATGAAAAGCGTCTCCAACATGACCGGCACGCACGACAGCGACAACGCCGCCCTGTTCGTCCAGTACGACCAGCGCTTCTTCGACCGCCTGGGCGTTTCGGCCGGTATGCGTGCGGAATATTACCGTGTGGACGACTACCTGCGCGAAGCCGACACGAAGCTCTTCGGCACCCACATCCCGGTCAAGCCGATCTTCCGCGCCGGGTTGAACTACCAGCTTGCCGACTACAGCTTTATCCGCGCCAGCTTCGGACAAGGCTACCGCTATCCTTCGCTGACAGAGAAATATGCCCGCAAAGACATCGGCGGTGTCGGCGTCTACCCGAACAACCAGGTAAAAGCGGAAAAAGGGGTTAACGCCGAGTTAGGATTCAAGCAGGGTTATAAGTTCGGCAACCTGATGGGTTTCTTCGACGTGGCGGGCTTCTACACCCAGTACACCGACATGATCGAATTCCGTTTCGGCATCTTCAACAACTCGACCTTCGAATATGTCAACGGCACGCGTGACTTCCTCAACATGGTCTCCCAAGGCCAGATGCCGGGATTCGGCGCCCAGTTCTACAACGTCTCGAAAGCCCGTATCTACGGAGCGGAGATCAGCACGAACGGCGTCTACACGTTCAACCCGAACACCACGCTGACCTACAATTTGGGATATGTCTTTATCGAACCGGAAGACGTCGACTACAAGCGCAAGAACGCAGAAGAAGCGCTCCTCGACGACCCGATGCGCATGAAAGAAAAATCCAACACGTCCAAATACCTGAAGTACCGCCAGAAACACACCGTAAAAGCGGTCCTCGACTTCCAGTGGAAACGCCTGAGCTTAGGCACCAACATCGCCTGGAAGAGCAAGACGCTGGCCGTCGACTACCTGATGGTGGACGAACGCGAAAAATCGCAGCCGGAACTGATGGATTACATACGCTACGTCTTGTATGGCAACTCGGGCGGAGAAACGCTCACCTCCTATTGGATGGATCACAACACGCCTTACTGCGTGGTTGACCTCCGTGCCGGCGTGAAGATCACGAAAGAGACCTCCGTCCAGTTCATGGTCAACAACCTGTTCAACAAAGAATACACCACCCGCCCGATGCTGGTCTCACCTCCCCGGACATTCGTGATGCAGTTGAATGTGAACTTCTAAACCAGATAAGTAAGCGGCAAAGAGATCAGGTTGATTTCTTTGCCGCTTATTATTTCTTAAAACAGTGATTATCAGGATTAAATATATAGTTCTGTTTCAAAACTGGGGCAAAACAGTTCGATTTTTGTTCCAAAACCGAGGCAAGTTTGTTTCAATGATCATTTAAAAATCGGAACAAAGATCGACACCTGAAGGTCTCTTGTCTGTGTATTGCCAACTACACGATTCCGGTAAAGCCGTTCGAATCCGTTCTTATAAGACAAATCGACTTGAAACAAATTGAAATCATAGCCTATTTTTACAACTAAAGGAATATCAAATTTATTATCTTCCAAATTAGCTTCGCCTGTCGTGTTAAAGTAGATTGTCGGCTCCGCTCCGATTCCGGCTTTTAACCCTTTCCATAGTTTGTAGCCCACGACGGCATTCAGGGATAATCCGTTAAATAATTTTGTTTTATCGTAAATAGCCCCACCCGGTTGTTGTTTGCCGTAATCTATGTTAGGGTCCATCCTTGTTCCTGATAAGCGATATTCACTCTTCTCGCTTGATACAACAAAGCTGCATCGATCAAAAAATGATTTTTGAACTCATATTGGAATTGATATCCAACATTAACACTAAAACGATGATCCCAATTCAAATCTCTTTCTCCTGATAATAAAGGTGAATTAATTTTCGACTTGTGCATCCAGCTATCACTTCCACCAATTACTATACCGGATTTTAGCTGTGCGTTGGATACTAAAGGAAGCAACAGCAGGCACGTAAATACAAATAGATAAATAGTTCTCTTCATGGCGATGTTTTTTTAAGATGTTTTTACTTGATCATTCCATATTTGAATGATATCTTTCCGGTTATAAAGTTCATGTCAAATATATAGTTAAAAAATATCCCGATCTCATTTTCAAGCTCTAAAGCTAACAATGTCTCAAATGTAAATATTTATTTGTTATAAAACAATAAGAATGAGAATATTCATCTTTTCCCGGCACAATCTTCAAAATCCGACGAAATTACTTATATTCGTACCTCGTAACAAACCCAGTCCCGATATGCATTTATTACTTCATACCTGCTGTGCGCCCTGTTCGGCGGCCATTATAGAGTGGTTGCTGGAAAACGGGATACGTCCGATGCTGTTCTATTTCAATCCGAACATTTACCCGCTGGAAGAATACAATATCCGGAAATCCGAATGCACCCGCTACGCCCGATCCTTAGGGCTGGAAATCATCGACGGAGATTACGACCACGAGAACTGGTTGCAGGAGATTCGCGGCCTGGAAAATGAACCGGAACGGGGAGGACGCTGCCGGCAGTGTTTCAGGATGCGACTACGGGCAACTGCCCGCATGGCACACGAAAGAGGTTTCGACACCTTTGCCACCACCTTAGCCTCTTCGCGCTGGAAAAGCCTCGAACAGATTGCAGAAGCCGGCCATGCAGCAGCGGCCGAATTTGCCGATGTAGAATTTTGGGAAAAGAACTGGCGCAAAGGCGGGCTAAGCGAACGCCGACGCATCCTCTTAGCCGAAAACGGCTTCTACAACCAGCAATATTGCGGATGCGAATTTTCCATGCGCCCCTCTATCTCAACAGATCTTCTATGACGTGCGGATAATGGGCATATTCGAGGGCGTGCACCTTCGTTGCGACCTCTTCCGGGGTGTCGGAAGGAAGGACGAGACATTTTGCCTGGAAAATGGTCGTCCCTTCGTCGTAATGTTCGTCTATATAATGTATGGTAATGCCTGTTTCCTTCTCGCCGGCGGCGACTACCGCCTCGTGCACATGCATCCCGTACATCCCTTTTCCGCCGTATTTGGGCAGGAGGGCCGGATGGATGTTGATAATCTTGCCAGGATAGGCATTCAACAGGGTGTCGGAGATTTTATTCATAAAGCCGGCAAGGACGATCAGGTCCGTATCGTACTCCGCCAGTTTAGCCAAAACAGCGCTCCCTTCGGCAAACTCGTCGCGCGAAAAGACAAAAGAAGGGATTCCCAATTTGTTTACGCGTCCATGGACACCGACATTCCGGTTGTTAGACAAAACAACCGCCACTTTAATAGTTTCACTTTTAGAGAAATATCGGGCTATGTTTTCCGCGTTTGTACCCGAACCAGAAGCAAAAATGGCTATGTTCTTCATGTTTTTACCTGTTTTAGTGCACAAGAAAAGAAAAAATGTGCAGTTTTCCGCATTTTTAGCTCATTAAATTTGTTTTGTAACATAAAAAATTCTTTTCTTTGCACTGCAAATTTAAAAAGTATATTCGTATTTATTAATCTAAATTGAAAAAGTTATGTCTGAAGTTGCTGAAAGAGTAAAAGCTATCATCGTTGACAAGTTAAGTGTTGAAGAAACAGAAGTTACAAACGAAGCAAGCTTTACTAACGATTTAGGAGCAGACTCTCTTGACACTGTAGAACTGATTATGGAATTCGAAAAAGAATTCGGTATTTCTATTCCCGATGATCAAGCAGAAAAGATTACAACTGTAGGCGACGCCATTGCTTACATCGAAGCTAATGCGAAGTAATCAATCCTTTTAATTAAAGGTATGGAATTAAAAAGAGTTGTGGTAACAGGTCTTGGAGCTATTACTCCACTTGGTAATACCCTCCCGGAAACATGGGAAGGTATTATCAACGGGAAGAGTGGAGCCGGGCCTATTACTCAGTTTGATGCATCCAAATTCAAGACACAATTTGCATGCGAAGTAAAAGGCTTCGATCCGTTGAAAGTGATGGATCGCAAGGAAGCCCGCAAGTGCGACCGCTACAGCTTGTTCGCAATACAGGCAGCAAAGCAGGCGATCGAAGACGCAGCAATGGACTTGGACAAGGAAGACAAGAACCGTATCGGCGTTATTTTCGCCTCTGGTATCGGTGGTATCAAGACATTCGACGAAGAAGTATTAGGATATGCGAAGACCAAAGACACGATCGGTCCGAAGTTCAATCCGTTCTTCATTCCGAAGATGATTTCGGATATCGCAGCCGGACATATCTCCATGCTTTATGGATTTCATGGCCCGAACTTTGCGACAGTCTCGGCTTGTGCTTCTTCTACCAACGCGATCAGTGACGCATACAACTATATCCGTTTGGGCAAAGCGAATGTCATTGTGACAGGTGGCGCGGAAGCCGCAATTTCGGAATCAGGCGTAGGTGGATTCAATTCGATGAATGCATTGTCAACACGCAACGATTCTCCGGAGACTGCCTCCCGTCCGTTCAGTGCCAGCCGCGATGGATTCGTAATGGGTGAAGGCGGTGCCTGTCTGATATTGGAAGAAATGGAACACGCTTTGGCGCGTGGAGCTAAAATATATTGCGAAATTGCCGGAACCGGTATGTCTGCCGATGCTTACCATCTGACAGCATCCCATCCTGAAGGATTAGGTGCCAAGTTGGTTATGCGCAATGCATTGGAAGATGCAGAAATGACACCGGAAGACATCGATTATATCAATGTTCATGGGACATCGACTCCGGTAGGTGATATCTCAGAAGTAAAAGCGATCAAGGAAGTCTTCGGAGATCATGCTTATAACTTGAATATCAGTTCCACCAAGTCAATGACAGGTCACCTGTTAGGTGCTGCCGGAGCTATAGAAGTAATGCTCTGCATTATGGCTATACAGAACGGTATCGTTCCTCCTACGATCAACCACGCCGATGGCGATGATGATCCGGAAATAGATTATAAACTGAATTTCACATTCAATAAAGCTCAAAAAAGAGAAGTACGGGCTGCACTGTCAAACACCTTCGGGTTCGGCGGTCACAATGCCTGCGCGATTGTTAAAAAATTTGTGAAGTAACGTGTTTACAAAGCTATACAAAAGAATAAGGCTCCTCAAGAATATAGGTAAGGAGCCTTATTCTTCTTTATATAAAATACTTGGGTTTTGCCCTGAAAATATCCACTTGTATGAACAGGCCTTCCTCCACAAGTCATCTTCGGTAGAGAGCGGTGACGGCAGATGGCTGAACAACGAACGGTTGGAATTTTTGGGTGATGCCGTGTTGGATGCAATCGTAGCCGATATCGTTTATAAACATTTCCAAAACAAGCGGGAAGGATTCCTGACCAATACCCGCTCCAAAATCGTACAACGCGAGACTCTGAACCGCGTTGCCGTCGAACTGGGACTCGACAAAATGGTTGTTTACTCAGCCAAACTAAGCTCCCACAACAATCACATGTATGGAAACGCCCTCGAAGCATTGATCGGAGCCATCTATCTGGATCAGGGCTACAAGGTGTGCTATCATTTCATCCAGGATGTGATGATCAAGAAGTATATCAACCTGGAGACAATCGCCCGCAAAGAGGTGAACTTCAAATCGAGCCTGATCGAATGGAGCCAGAAGAACAAACTGGAAATCTCGTTCGACCTGATCGAATCGTTTAACGACAACGAGGGAAATCCGGTATTCCAGACGGGTGTGACCCTTTCGGACACACAGATCGGCGTAGGCATCGGATACTCGAAAAAAGAATCCCAGCAATCGGCTGCCAAGATGGCGATCAAGAAACTGCGTACGGATAAGACCTTCCAGCAATTCATCTCGGAGCTGAAGAAAAAGCAGACCGGCGAGAACACGGCCGAGCACGAATTCGAAGAACTCCCCGAAGAAGCGATGGAAAACAACGGACAGGATATCTCCGATACAAATGTAATAGCAACAGAAGAAACGACAGCGGAAGAAACAACAAAAGCGGAAACCGCCCAAGAAGCCGTCCCCGCCGAGAGTTAATTTTCAACTTTTAATTTTCAATTTTCAATTTCCAAAGGAGATTCCCATACGTTCTCCCTGCACGATCAGATCATGATCAGGAGTCACCAGCTTCAATTTACCGGCCACTTCCGAAAGAGGAACAGACTCGACACGATTTCCTTTCATGCAGACCATACGCCCGAACTGTCCTTCTGCAATCAGTTCCGTAGCATGTCCGCCCAAGCGGGTTGCCAGATTACGGTCGAAGGGTGAAGGATTGCCTCCGCGCTGGATATATCCCAACACCGTATCACGGCTTTCGATACCCGTTGCCTCTTCAATAGCACGTGTCACATAAACGGAAGGACGCTCCTTGTTCGGTGTCCCGACACCTTCGGCTACCACAACGATTGAATAAGGTTTACCTTTACCGGCACGTTCCAGGATCGTTTCGTTTACCTTCTCCAGGTCATAGCCTAATTCGGGAATCAGGATCACATCGGCGCCTCCCGCCATTCCGGCATAAAGGGCGATCCATCCGGCATGATGACCCATCACTTCGACCACCATCACACGCTTGTGCGAACTGGCGGTCGAATGCAGGCGGTCGATCGCTTCGGTTGCTATGTTCACGGCTGTGTCGAAGCCGAACGTAATATCCGTGCCCCAGACATCGTTATCGATTGTTTTCGGCACGCCGATCACATTCAGCCCCAAGGCGGAAAGCATGCCGGCAGTCTTCTGTGTCCCGTTGCCGCCGATGCAGACCAGGCAATCCAGGCCTAACTCTTCATAATTCTGCATGATTACCTGCGGTTTTTCGCTCTCGCCGGAAGCTAACAGTTTGCGGAAAGGTTTTTCGCGGGAAGTACCTAAAATTGTTCCACCCAGATTTAGTATGCCGGAGAGGCTGCGTTCGTCGAACGTCTGGACATCTTTATTCAGTAAGCCTACGAAACCGCTATGAATACCGACCACTTCCATGCCGTAATGCATGATAGCCGTTTTGCCGACACCGCGAATCGTTGCGTTTATACCGGGGCAGTCGCCGCCGGAAGAAAGGATTCCTATTCTCATCGTTATACAGGATTAAGTATGTAGCACAAAGATAGGAAAATATGCATATCTTAAGATATTAATAGAAAGAGAATGCCTACATTTGTACGCAATACAAATAAAAGGAGCATGGATATTCTAACGAATACGATATCACTACTCTTCCGCCCCCGGCAAAAAGAGATCGCAAGATTCGCGCAGGAAACCGACGTTATCCAGCGTAACCAGTTGCAATCTCTTCTATCTACCGCCCGCAACACTGAGTGGGGCTTGAAATACGACTACAAAAGCATTCAGGGATATGCCGACTTTTGCCGGCGTATCCCCTTGCAGACTTACGACGATATAAAACCATACGTCACCCGTATGATTAACGGAGAAAGGAATATACTCTGGCCTTCGGTCGTCCGGTGGTACGCGAAAAGCAGCGGTACCACGAACGACAAAAGCAAATTCCTCCCCGTCACCCCTGAAATCCTGAGAGGGTGCCATTATAAAGGCGGCTTCGACACCGTCTCCGTCTATCTCCGAAACACTCCCGACAGCCATTTCTTCGCCAGCAAAGGCCTGATCTTAGGCGGCAGCCACAGTCCGTCGCCCCTGAACCGGAATGCGCATTGCGGAGACCTCTCGGCCGTCTTGTTGCAGAACCTGAATCCGTTGGTGAACCTGATTCGCGTCCCTGCCAAGAAAATCATCCTTATGGACGAATGGGAAAGCAAAATCAAGGCGATCGTCGAAAGCACCTGTAGGGCCGATGTGAACAGTCTTTCCGGCGTCCCTTCCTGGATGCTGGTTCTGATCAAGGCGATGCTGAAAAAGACCGGACGGGAATACCTGACCGATGTATGGCCCAATATGGAGGTATTCTTCCACGGCGGCATCAGCTTCGAGCCCTATCGCGACCAATACAAGGCGCTGATCCCTTCGGACCGGATGCATTACATGGAAACCTACAACGCTTCGGAGGGATTCTTCGGCTTGCAGGACGATCCGGCGGAACACAGCCTGTTGATGATGATCGACTACGGCGTGTTCTATGAATTTATCCCGATCAATGAAGTGGGCAGCGACAACCCGACTGTCCTTCCGTTGGAAGCCGTCGAAGTCGGCAAGAACTATGCGATGGTGATTACCACATCCGGCGGCCTTTGGCGCTACCAGATCGGCGACACCGTCCGTTTCACCTCCCTTTATCCGCACAAGTTCGTAATCTCGGGACGTACCAAGAACTATATCAATGCCTTTGGCGAAGAGTTGATGGTGGACAATGCCGACAAAGCGATCAGTGCCGTCTCGCGCCTGACCGGGGCGAAGGTGAAAGAATACACGGCCGCTCCCCTCTTTATGCTCGACAAGGCAAAAGGCCGCCATCAATGGATGGTCGAATTCGAGAAGATGCCGCCTTCGTTAAACGATTTTGCCGCTCTGCTGGACAAGACGCTGCAACAGCTCAACTCCGACTATGAGGCTAAACGCTACAAGGAGATCTCACTTCAGCCATTAGAAATTATAGTTGCACGCGAAGGGACATTCTACGAGTGGCTCCGCATGAAAGGGAAATTAGGCGGCCAGCACAAGATTCCCCGCCTCAGCAACGAGCGGACATTCATCGAAGAACTGATCCGCATCAACACCTGAATTTTAGATTTCTTCAAAAACCTGTGTTGAAGAAATCTAACTCAATAAATTCTTTAAACTTCGGCTTTAGAGAATTCCCAGAAATAGATTTCCTCAAAAACAGGTTTTGAAAAATTCCACCCGTGAAATTTCTTCAACACAGATTTTTGAAGAAATCCAATTTTTACTACTTTTGTCCGGAAGAAACAAACCGACTCATTCTAAAAATCATGGAAGAAACATATAAAAAAATCATTCCCGAAGATATTTACATCACCATCCTCGACCGCGAACCGACCGAAGCGGAACGCTGGATGGGAATCGACAGCAAATGCCCGGGACACCGTCCTTCCGGCAATAACTTCATCGACCTTTTTGCGCGCCTGATCCGTACGTACGGCAAGAAAGACGGTACTTTTTATGCTGGGATTTTAGGAGAAGATGCCGACAATTTCAATGGTGCAATCATAGTCATGACCGGTATGCCGGCTTACGAATGGATCAACCGCTACCTGCTGCTCGCCGCCTCGGAGATGTTGGAGAAAACGAACATGCGGATCACGGCAATAGCCAAACGGTTGGGTTTCACACCTTCGAGTTTCTCCGTCTTCTTCAAGGAAAACAGAGAATATACACCTTATGAGTGGAGGAAACGTTCGATTTTCAGAACCGCCACGAAAGATAAAGCCCTCCGCCATCCGGACTGAGCGTCGGGGCGACAACCAGGCGGTCGCTCGCTTTCAGGTTGATCCGGCGGGCAATCGCATTGCGGATCGGGAAATAGGTCAGATAGGCAAGCTCGACGGAAAGGATGCCGAAACCGGCTCCGGCAACCACATCCGCCACCCAGTGACGGTTGTTATACAGGCGGGAACAGGCGACAAGAGTGGCCAAGCCATAACCTGAATAGGCCAACACCGGACTGCTGTCCTTAAACTCCTTCCAGGCGACGTGCGCACCTAAAAAGACATTGGCAGTATGCCCGGAAGGAAAAGAATGCGGCCCGCCGTCGGGACGGATTTCGTTGACCGCATATTTAACTGTCCGCGTCATGGCTGCATTAAATCCTTCGGCGATGACAACCAGGCAAAGCTGGTCCACCCAATTGTGTTTCTCCTTCCCCATCAGGTCGCAGATAAACACCCAACCCAGCATTCCCCATTCCATATAATCGTCTATGCGGATTTGCTTCACGGAATCTTTGCGGGAGAAGAGGTGGAAATCGTTCATCCCGTCTATCGCCGTGCCGACAGCTCCGACCGTAATCAGGGATGCCGGAAGAATCAGGCTTTTCGGATTGAACTTATACGGCACGACTGGCATACGCTCCCGAAGCGTATCGGAAGCCGCAACCTGTTCCCGCGCCTGACGCGGGACCGCATCAAAGCCTGCCGTATCGGGCTTTAATTGATAAAGCCGCTCATCTTGCGGCCCCGCGCCAAGCGCGGGGACAGAGACAGCGGCTGCCTTTTCTATTGTGAACTGAAATAAGAACAGTAAAATGCAAACGAAATATTTCACGAAACTGTGTATTGATTTTCGGTTGCAAAGAAACGAAATTCTCCTTAGCTCACAACCATACATTTACTATTTTAATAACTTATCGATTGAATCGCCTGCAAAAGGGCTTTCATATCGTCAGGGAACAGATCGCCGATGTTTCCGATACGGAAGGTGTCGGCATCGGAAATCTTACCCGGATAGATAACGAATCCTTTTGCTTTCAGTTGTTCGTAGAAAGAGGCGAAATCAAAGCCGGCCGAAGGATAACGGAAAGAGGTGATGATCGGGCCCTGCGAGGCATCGGGCAGCAAGGTCTCGAAGCCTAAGGCGCGCATGCCGTCGACCAGCGTGCGATGGTTCTTTTTGTAACGTTCCGAGCGGGCTGCGATGCCGCCTTCTTCGTTCAGTTCCTTCATGGCCTGATAGAACGCGTGTACCACATGCGTAGGAGAAGTGAAGCGCCATTTGCCGCCACCTTTCTCCATCGCTTCCCATTGTGCATAGATATCGAGCGAGAGGGAACGGGCATTGCCTTTCGTTGCTATCAGCTTATCCTTTTTAGCAATGATAAAGCCGAAACCGGGAACGCCCTGGATACATTTGTTGGCGCTGCTGACCAGGAAGTCGATGCCCAGCCCTTTCATGTCGATAGGCACACCGCCGAAACTGCTCATCGCATCGACAATAAAGGTAATGTCACGGCCTTTCAGCACCTCAGCCACCTCCTCGATCGGGTTCAGCAAACCGGTGGTTGTTTCGCTATGCACCATTGACAAATGAGTGACGCCCGGATTGGCTTCGAGTGCCTTACGGGCCACTTCACCGGTGATCAGTTCAGTTTCGTGCAAAGAAACCAGCACGTGGTCGATATGATAATATCCGGCAATCTGAGCCATCCGTTTTCCATAAGCGCCGTTTGCCAGGATCAACAGTTTATCGGTCGGTTTTACGGCAGCACCGATAGTCGCTTCCACGCAATATGTGCCGCTTCCTTGCAACAAGACGTCTGTATATTCATCCTCATCCAGGCCTGCAATAGCCAACAGGCCTTTACGGATCGGAGTGACAATTCCTTCGTTATAATCTTTATCCCACGTGCACCAGTCCTGCAACATGGCTTCACGAACCGTTTCGGACGTACTCAGGGGGCCAGGGGTAAGCAATAGATAGTTTCGTTTTGTATTCATGATGTAAATATTATGTTTTTGTGATGTTTTTGTGATGTTTTTGTGATGTTTTTGTGATATCTAAATGATGATTTATAGGTACATCTCTACTCGTGCCGCAGGCTCTCTTTTGCCGTCCGTTTTAACGGACGGATGAATAAATCCCCGGCTTTGCCGGATTCCTCTGTGGATTTTAATCCCTTTCAAATTAATAGGACAGTCCTTTATTAAAGGGACTGAAGTCCACAAAGGAAGAGGCTTTGCCTCCAATTCTTTTAACCGTTCGTTAAAACGGACGGCAAAAGAGAGCCTGCGGCATGGGGCGTTGCCCCATTAAAAGAACACGCAAATAAATCATCATTTAGCGATTAATCTTTTCGATGCAAGCTGGGAGTTCCGTGATGTTGTCGAGGACGAAATGGGCACCGGCGTTCAGCATCCGTTGGCGAACTTCCCGTTTCAATTCTGCCAGTTCGTCGGCGGAACGATGATTGTATTCTTTCTCTGTCAGCCCCATTTCGTTGCTGCCGGTAACGATGCCTATGCTCCAAACTTTCGCATTCAGCCCTTCCTTGATATCGGCAATCGTATCGCCCACTTTCACCACATTGTCAACGGAAGGGATAGCCAGGTCGATCATATTCTTATAGATCATATACGGAGCAGGACGACCGGCGGGAACATCATCCGAAGTAACCAGATTATCCACCACATATCCTTTGGCGGCAGCGTCAGGACGAACCACGTCCATCATTGCCTGCGTATAGCCGGTAGTCGAACCGATCCGGATGCCTTGTCCGCGCAACACTTCCATCGTTTCCAGTACGCCGGGGATCGGATCCGTAAAGTTGCGGAGCGAAGCAAACAGGTGCTTTTCAAAACTCCGGTACATCTCGTTCACGTCATCCATGTTCCAGTCACGGTCATAGCGCGCCCGGAATTTGGCTACCACTTCGGGCATATTCAGGATCGCCTTGATATGGTCTATTTTCAATAGCCCCATCGGCTCACGCGCCTGGCGGTAGGTTATATCTACTCCTTTTTCTTCGGAAAAAACTTTCAGGAAGGCATTCAGAGGAGCAAAACAGCCGAAATCGACAGCCGTTCCGGCCCAGTCCATAATCACACACGAAATCTTTTTCATAACTTTCTTATTTCAATATTATACTTATTCATTCATCAAGCCATAGTGATGGCATTCTGTGGAGTTGCATCAAACACCTCGTCGCTTTTGGCTGTCAAGCCGTTTTCCTTCCGGAAACGCTGGTGCAAATATACAAAGGAACAGATGAAGGTGATGCAGCAGAAAATACCGACATACCCCGCAAATTGGTTGTAAAACACAGCCCAGTCGATATGAGGATTACAAAACTCTTTCAGCACGAGCACAAGCACCGTCCCGGTGTATCCTAAGAAGTCCGTCGTCACGATAAAGAACCCTACATTCCCGTGAATCCTGAAACAGGCGATGAACCGGTCGAAGAAAATCGTCTGGAAAGTAAGATAAGCAATATACAGACAAAGGCTCTGGATAAAGAGCCAGACAACGGGAGACAGCCGGAACCGCTCCTGCCCGAAAGAGACGATAGACATCACGATCATCCCCATAATAATCAGACAAAAGAGAATGGAAAGGGCTTTCAGATTGTCCTTTACAAAGACCATCAACCCGAATATCCCCAGGATAATAAGCGTCACCACACTGTCGATCTGAGCAAAAAGCCAAGGAGAATAGTTGGAGACATCTATGATATTCACAAGGAAATCCTCTTTTATATCGCGCAACACCACAATCGCGATATTGGCAATAAACAACATCAGAAGAAAGGGCATGAAGTTCCTGAACAGTTCCCAGCGTTGTTTCCCGTTCAGCGTAGCCCGCTCCGACTTCATCGCAATATCTTCTTCGGTAGGCTGCGGCAAACGGTTCAGCACATATCCTAACAGTGCCAGAACCGGCAATGCCACCGCACCGATCAGTGCCGGCATCCAAAACTCATTCACATGCAGGTTATTCATCACGAAAAGTCCCGCCGACTTGGCCGTACCCGAACTGATCACCATACTGACGCCTAAAAGGCTGGCCAGGATATCCGTCATCCGCCGTCCCTCGATAAAGCTGAAGATTACGCCCCACATACAACCTAACGACAGGCCGTTCAGGAACATCGCCGCAATATTATAAGGAGCGGAAAGCAACCCGAAGAACACCAGTGAAAGTTCCGCCATGACAATTGACATCAAAATGAATTTCAGACGTTCTTCCCGTTTCAACTCAGAGATGAGCTTAATCCCCATAAACTTGGAAATCACATACCCCAATATCTGGGAAATCGTCACGACCACCTTATAATCCATTCCGAAGCAATCGACATCCGCAAAAGCTGCTGCCGTGTACGGTTTACGCAAGGCATAGACCAATGAGTAAGAAAGAAGAGCGGCACCACCGGCCCAAAGGATAAAAAGAAAATCGGAAAACCGTCTGTTCATAACATGCTGTCATTTTGTTTACGGCAGCAAAAGTACAGGCGGCATATTACAACAATATTACTGAAAACATGAATGTTTATTATTAATACCTACTATAAATCAACGATTTATAAAGCAATATTTATGTAACATTCATGTAACACAAATGCAATATACCTGTACTTATTTTGCAATACAAAAACAGTAAACAAAAAACAATATGGACGACTTCCGGGAACTCTATCAACGAATAGAATATCTGCGAAACAACGGGGTAAAAATGAAAGAAATAGCCGACTGCGCCGAAATGGCTCCCAGCATCCTGTCTTCTTTATATACGACAGTGCTCCCGGCCTATTTTGAGGGGCTGAAAAATTGTCCGCAGGAAGAAGCATTGGAACGTGCGCTTGTTCTGGTTAACAATATCTCCAAACGCAGATTGCTTTCCATCCTGCCGGATTTATTGGAGCGGTTAGATAAACTGGAACCGGCCGTAAACGACACCCGGAAAGCAAACCCTTTCCTTGAACATTTACAGGAAGAGGTGCAACTGTCGATTCACCGGGTCGACAATATATGCGGGCTTTACACCAGTTACAGCCTTTCGTCCTCGTCGGACTGCCTGAAAGTAGAGCCTTTCATCATTAACCTGTCGGAGAACAAAGAGCATATCCGTATCGGGCGGCTGAACGCCTATGGGGAAGCACAATGGGGAATGGGCGTTATCGGCGACCCGCAGAATTTCTATTGCATGTTCAGCGAAAACCCGTCCCCGCAATTTACATTAGTTACAGTCTACCTGCAGATTCCCTTCTTCCGGAATCCCCGGCAACTGCGCGGCCTGTATATCGGCCTTGACTACAACCGAAACCCGGTTGCCCGCCGTATCCTGCTAATCAAGGAGTCCGACAGCACGGATACAGAAGAATTCCTGACTATGAAAAGCGGTCTGGTTCAAAAGGAGGACTTCACGCCCGAACAGCAAGCCTATTACGACTACACTTGCCAGATGGGCGACTACATCAAAATGTGTACCGTGCCGTCTCTCCAAATGAACGAAACCGATTTGATTAAAGAGAAGAAAATGTTATCATTATAACATCCATTATTCTTTCTGGAACTTGCGGCTAACCTTCAGCAGATTCGTCGTAAATGCAACCACATTCTGCGCCTCCTGCACCATATTCAGGTACACCATGCTCACTTTCGTGCTTCCGCTCTGTCCCTGGATACGCTTCAGTTCCTCTTTCTTCAGGAGCGTCAGCCCTGCATTCAGTTCAGCCGATTCGGCAACGAAGTCATCCAGGCGATGGTAATCGTTACTTTCGATCATGGCGGCGCCACGTTTGAGGAAAGACACAATATTGTCGGTCATCTTTCCGAAATCCTCTTTCTGCACCTCGCTCAACGGACTGAAATGATTGTCTACATGTTCTTTGCCCGGTTCCGTCAGACGGCGGATACTGAAGACGATCTCGCTTGCAAAGTCATTTCCCTGGTAATAGTACAATCCTTTATCGATCGCAATATCATGTTCCAACTGAGTTACGCCCAGCGTTCCGACACGTTTCACCTGTTTCAGGTAGCTTCTCTTTTCCTCGATCGCACTCATCACTTTGCGGAGTTCACGCAGGTTCTCATTCATAAAGCCATGAACGGAACGGCCGAAGGCATCGGATGCAAACTCCAGGACATTGCCCAACTCTTCACGGCTATGTTCGCGGAACAGGGAAAGAGCTTCGCGTTTATCCGTCGTCTCACGCAGTTTGGATATTGTGGAGTCGACCTCCTGCTGCATCGCTTCTTTCTTTATCTTTTTGCGATAGGTAAGATGACTGCGGATCAGCATATAGACAGCCAGCCCGACCATTGCCGCCATAGCCGCAATACCTCCGACATGGATCAGCAAAGCAACAAGGAAACAGATTGTGAAAGCCGCTCCCGCCGTAATGAACCAACCGCCGATTACGGAAAGCACACCGGTAATACGGTAGACAGCACTCTCACGTCCCCAGGCACGGTCAGCCAGCGAACTACCCATCGCCACCATGAAAGCCACGTATGTCGTAGACAGCGGCAACTTCAACGAAGTACCGACAGCAATCAGCAAACCGGAAAGCACCACATTGACAGAAGCACGGACCAGGTCAAAGCTGGCCTTATCCTCAAGAATCATTTCGCTGTTGTCAAAACGGCTGTCTATCCAGTCCTTCATACGCGGAGGGACAACGCTCAGAATCGTATTGGAGATATTGTTGCAGGTACGGACCAGCGTGCGTGCAACAGGAGAAGTCCCGAAGTTTTCGTTCCCCTCCGACTGGCGGGAAAGATCGAGGGATGTTTTCACCACATTATGCGCCTTCTTTGAAGTAGCAAGCGCGATGACCATCACAATACCGGAACCGAACAGGAAATACCAGGGCGTCCTGGCCGGTTCGAGCAAAGATTCCATCAGGAATGTATTCGTCGTGGTCGTCCCACCCTGCGCCATCAGGTCCATATAAGAAGAATAGCCCGCTAAAGGAACACCGATGAAGTTCACCAGGTCATTCCCGGCAAAAGCGAGTGCGAGCGCAAACGTACCCATCAGGATCACGACCTTGAATACATTTACTTTCAACCAGTATAACACCTGCATCAGGACCGTAAAGAAGATGAAAGCGCCCCACACCACCTTATCCGTATTTCCATAAATCAGATCCTTCAGGTCGCCTTCCATAAAAGAGCTAGACTTCAATCCCTTTATCAGCATAAAATAAAGAATGGACGTGGCAGCCAGGCCGGCAAACAGGCCCACGAAGTATTTAGCGTGCTTCTTATAATTGAACGTGAAGATCAAACGCGATATATATTGTACAACCGCCCCAAAGAAGAAAGCGATCGCCACGGAAAGGAAAATACCCAATATCACGGTAAACGCCTTATCCGTATTCAACAAATCGCCCAGTTGCAGCATGCCGTTCGAATTGGCAATCTTGACTAATGAAATCGCAACCGTACCACCCAATAGCTCGAAAACCAATGAAACGGTTGTCGACGTAGGCATCCCTAAGGAATTAAAAATATCCAGCAGCACCACATCGGTCAACATGACAGCCAGCAGAATACACATAATCTCCGAGAAGAAGAAATGTTGCGGCTGGTAAATTCCATGCCTGGCAATATCCATCATGCCGTTGGAAAGTGAAGCGCCGACGAACACGCCGACAGCAGCAATCACCATAATAACCTTAAACGATGCGGCCTTCGAGCCTATGGCCGAATTCAGGAAGTTCACCGCATCATTACTCACTCCGACAGACAGATCGAATATTGCCAGTATAAAGAGGAAAATAATCAGAAAGAGATAGAATGTCTCCATAATTGCTTGTTTTCTTACTTGTTATCTTATTTGTCCGCAAAGGTCTGAAACAAATATTACGCACAAATGACATAGATATTACAAACATGTTACATCCTATCCCATCAGGGCCTTATTCCTTCTCCAGGATTTTAATACTTACGGCCCTCAGTTCCTGCCATCCGGCCTTATCCGTCACCCTGACCATAAAATGATAATCCCCCGGATCTATATCCGCCGGGATAGGTATATCGACCTGGGCATCATATCGCAACGGGCTGCCGGGAATGGTAAAATCCTTATTATACACCCAGGGATTTACAGGGTCCTTTTTGGCATCCAGCGCACAATCACCGGCATCAGTGCTGTGGCTGTGATGCTCGAAATTGTTGTGTATCTCGATATTATAGTTCCCTAAGCCTTCATTGTCGGTAAAGATACATCTGAAGGGGATTTCCTCTCCCTTCGTATATACCTGGCAGCTCTGCGGCAATGTCTCACTACCGGCCTCAATGACCGGTTTCTCAAGGTCTTTGTCGTCCTTATCCTTGCTGCAAGCGACAAGGGTAAGAGACATCAATACGGAAAATAAAAATGTAAATGATAAACTCTTTTTCATGATCTTCATGTTTTTAATTCATTACTATTTAAAAGTCAAATCCCAGCATCAGGGAGAAATTACGCCCCGGTTCGGGCACATCGATCAGCCGGTAATAGCTGGTATGGTCGTAATACCGCCTGTTCAGCAGGTTCAGTCCCTGAAAGTTCAATCTCAACCGGTATTCTTTCCATGCAAAGGATTTCCCGATTGCCATATTAAGCACTCTATAGCCTTTGGTTGCCTTTTCGGGAGGGACAATCTCATTCTGGTCGCCGACGATCCTGTAGGTGGCAGAGACAAATGCTGCCTTGCTTTCGGGCCAGAAAGGAAACGTGTATTTCAGATCCGCACTGGCGCTCCAGGGTGGAGAGAAGGGCAACGTATATCCCTTCTTATCGCCCGAGAGTTGTTCCGCATACAGATATTCCCCCTTTAATCCGGCCTCCAGGTTACGGAGGATCTTATAACTGAATTCCGCTTCAAAGCCATAACGAATCACCCGGCTTTGCGTATAATAATAGGTCTGCAAACCTTCCGTATAGCCGGAAGTCGGATTCAGATAGATATAGTTAGGGAAATAATTCAGGTAAGGGTCCAGTTGGAAGTTGACCGCATCCGTATGCCAGTTGATCCCGAGATCGAGTTGATAGGATTCTTCCGGCGACAGGTCGGGAGCTCCCTTCTCGTACCGGAAAATATGGTAATTGATACCATCAGCTCCTAACTCTTTCGGTATCGGCACACGGAAACTTTTCCCAAGATTCGCCTTCAATATCCATTGCCCGATAGTATAGTTAACGCCTAACGACCACGTAAAGCTGTTAAAAGTACGCTTCAGGTCGGCAGAGCGTTCCTGAAAGACAGAATCCGCCCCCTCGACCGGTGTCTTATACCAATCCTGATAGCTGCGGATATGAGTTTTCACCCTGTCCACACGCAAGCCGGCGCTCAGGATCAGGTCTTCGGACAAGAAAAAGCGGTCAAAGACATATCCCCCCAATGAGGTCGTCTCAAAATCAGGAATAATAAATCCCCAGCCGCCACGCCTGTTGTGCTGGTACTCTACGTTCACCCCCGCATTCAGGCTGTGCTTACCGGCCACCATCGTTTTCATCCCAAGAGCGGCCGTATAGGTATTCTTGTCGTACTTCCTTTCCAACGTATTGGGCGGCATGGGCATATAGCCGTGCGAAACCGGCTCCGACAATTCCTTCCGGAGATTATTCTGATAAGACAAATTGCTCTCCCAATGAATATTTCCGGAGCGCCACTCCGAATGGTTCATCACCTTCAGGTGGTTGACCTCATGATAAGGCAAATCGATGTCACGCCTCGAACGGTCGTAATCGATCTCCGACAGCCGGACTTCCAGCCCGTGCGCATCGGCAAAGAAGCCGCTTTTGGCATACGCATCAGAAACCTTGAGGTCAGTCGAGAAACGGTCTCCCGCATAGCCTAACGTAAAACTGCCGTCGTGTTCCTTACCCGCCGTATTGCGCAGGCGCCTGTCCTTCAGCCGGATGTAATAGGAATAATACTGGATACTGTCGGCCGGGACTTTGTAGTCGGCATAATCGATCAGGGTGAGGTTCGCCTTATAATAAAAGCGGTTCTCCTTTCCCGCTATCTGTGCCGAAAGGCCGACCGACTCGTTGTTGCTGCGCATGAACAAGTCGACCTTGCCCTCGCTCCGTTTCACCGGGATGTCATTACTATACAAGTTTATGACCCCTCCGATCGCATCCGGGCCATAGAGCAGGGCGGCAGGGCCTTTGATGACCTCCACCCTGTCTACGGCAAACTGGTCTATTTCGAGCCCATGGTCTTCTCCCCATTGCTGCCCTTCGTGCTTGATACCGTTTTCAGTCACGACCATACGGTTGAACCCCAATCCCCGTATCGCAGGTTTGGACTGTCCGGAACCGATGTTCATCGCTTTCACACCCGGTATCCCGCTCAGGCTCTGCATCAGGCTGCCCGACAGGTTGGAGGCAAGATCGGCCTGGCTGATCCGGATCAGATTCTGGGAAGATTTCATCTGGATATTCCTTCTCTGATTCCCCATAACGACAACTTCATTCAACGTCACACTATCCCTCACCGTGCCCGGAACAGTGTCTTGCTGCTGGGCATGGATATGGACGATGAAGAAGAATAACGCAATTGCTGTAATTATCCTTTTCATTGCTGTTTAATAAGATTACGGAATAGGACACATCGGGAGATGTGCCAAATCATTTATATGTGTGCAGAAGAAAAGGGAGGACCACGCAATTTATGTGAGTAAGTGAGCTGGAAACTCATCATGCTCACATAGCAAACCGGTTCGAGATTAAAAACAGGGATTATAACCTGGGCATAAAAAGATTCTGCCTGTGTAAACGGGGAAAGAGTAAAATGGCAAATGGAACATTGGTCGCACGGGCTATGGGAATGCCCGTCCTCCGAATGGCAAACAGCTATCTCGCTTTCTTCATGGTGGTGAATCGCTTTCACCACGAAGAAAGGCATAAACGTCATCAATAGCAACCATGCAATAACAACTTTGCCTTTTGCCTTCACTCTCATTTGCCTGTTTATTAGAGACATTGCAAATATATACAATTTTAGCGGAAAAGGGACTATGTTCCATCTTTATATATGTCCGGATCACGTGACATCAGCCTGAGGTGTTATGGAATAAAAAAATAAATCTATCCGGCTAAGGGTTTTTCCTTATCTTCGCGACTATCTTTATAAGTACATTGTTAATCTTACTCATATTTGGGAGAGAATCGAGACGATATCATGCGATGGGTTTGTGAAATGGCTTTGTCTGATTCGCAAGCTGCTTTTAAATCACTTTACATGGCCTACTTCGGCCGGTTAACGCGATTTACAGGTCTATATGTGTCTTCACCGGCCGAAGCCGAAGAGATCGTATCCGACACATTCCTGGCTATCTGGGACAACCGCGGGCAACTTCCTGCGATTACTAATTTCGACTCCTATATTTATACCGTCGCACGCCACAAAGCGATCAGCTACTACCGCAAACAACACATGGAAAAAATCTCACTGGACGAAATCTCCATCGACCTCTTCACCTCGACCGAGACAACTCCCGAAGAAGATCTCATCAGCCAGGAAGGGATCAAACGCCTGAATATGGCAATCGAATCCCTGCCCGCCAAGTGCAAGGTCGCATTCAAGCTCGTCCGTGAAGACAAGCTCAAATACAAAGATGTAGCCGCCATCCTCGACATCTCCGTCAAGACCCTGGAAGCACATCTGGCCAACGCCGTCCGGAAGCTGCGGGAGACATTGGCCGAAGACACCTGCAGCTAAAAACCGGAAGATGCCAATCCCCCCTTTTTGCCATCTTAATGGCACTGCTCTGCCATCAGCATGGCAAAGTCTTGCCACCGGCATGGCACAACCTTGCCACGCGCATGGCAAAACTTTGCCAAAGGCAGGGCACAAGCCTGGCAAAATCAGGGCATCAGCTTTTCCTCCTCATTTTTTCATCCACCCGACTAAGGGTATTTCTTCCTGCCTGCGACTATATTAATAGAAACACAAGAAATGGAGAATAAAATAAACCATATAATCGCACGTGTCCTGAGCGGAGAAAGTTCTTCGGAGGACATCCTTTCGTTAAGCGAATGGCTGAACGAAAACGAAAATAACCGGGAGGAATTTCGCCGGCTCAAGAATTACTGGGATGCGGATGTCGCTTTCACGCAATCCGTCGCTCCCGCTTTTTCAGCGGACAAACTACTCCGGCAGATCAATATCCAGGACAGCCGCACCAGAAAAACAAGGTCGTGGCGAAGCTATGCACCCCTTATTGCGGCTGCCACCCTGCTGTTCGTTTTCTCTACCGCATTCTTTCTTTATTATACCGACAATCATGTCTCGGAGTATTATACACTGCTGACAGACGAGCATAAGTCTACCTTCACGCTGGAAGACGGCACGATCATCACGCTAAACAAGGACAGCCGCCTCAGCTATTCCGATAAATACGGGAAAGATAAACGTAATGTCAAACTGGAAGGCGAGGCGTATTTCGAAGTGGCAAAAGATCCGGAGAGGCCTTTCCAGGTAGAGATGAACGGCGCCTCGATCATCGTATTGGGTACGCATTTCAATGTCAAAGCCGACTTGAACTCCGACGACATCACGGCAACCCTGGTGGAAGGTTCCATCCGTTTCGAAGGAGCCAGACAGCATGTCGTCATGACACCGAACCAACAGTTGACCTTCAGCCGGTCGACAAGCAAAGTGGATATCAAGCATGTCGACACAGACTCCTTTACCTCCTGGAAAGACGGCCTGTTGAAATATAAATCGATCCCGTTTATCGAACTGATCGAAGAACTGAAAAGCGCATACAAGGTCGATATACAGATTGACAACGAAGAGTTGAAGAAGCCGACCGTAACAGTTTCCGGCACATTCAGCAAAGAACAGAGTATCGAGCAGATCCTGAAGGTGATCTCCCGCAGCCTGCCTATCCGGTGGACCAACAGCGACGGGGTTTATTATGTTCAATATGTAACACTCAAAAAAAGATAATGCCTATGGAGTAACACCAGCGTTAACCTGAAAAACCGGTCATACTTGAAAGCACAACCGGTTTTAAGTCTTTAAATTTAATATCCCGCTCCGTCCGCTCCGCGACCAAACATTGTGGATGAAGCGAATTATCAATCTTTAAATCAGTACAAAAATATGGAAAATGTTTCGTATTACAAGTCTTTCTTACCCAAAGGCTTAAAAAAACTCTCTACAATTATGAGAATCACGGTCATCTTATTATTCGTAGCTCTGTTCCAAGCGGTAGCTGTGGAATTGTCCTACTCCCAATCTGCAACCGTTTCGGTCAAGGCAGAGCGGATGTCTCTTATCGATCTGTTCGCCCAGATAGAAAAGCAGAGCGAATTTTTATTCTTTTATGTAGATGAAGAAGTAAAGAACGTACAAGTCAGCATCCAGGCAAAAAACAAACAGATAGACGAAGTCCTCTCGCTGGCCTTAGCCAATACTGATCTGACCTACACGATCAGCGACCGCAATATCAACATCACCCGGAAAGCGTATGCCGCCCAACAAAGACAAACCAGGCATATCAGCGGTAAAGTAACGGATGTGAACGGTGAACCCATTATCGGGGCAAACGTAATCGAGAAAGGGACGACCAACGGTATTATCACCGATGTGGAAGGCAGTTTCAACCTCAACGTCACGGCTTCCTCCGTCCTCCAGGTTTCCTACATCGGATATATCACGCAGGAAATTCCGGTCGGCAACAAAAACCTGTTCGACATCAAACTTGCGGAAGATTTGCAGGGGATCGAAGAAGTAGTCGTTGTCGGCTACGGTACACAGAAAAAAGCAAACCTGACAGGTTCTGTCGCATCGGTGTCTATCAAGGATATGAGCAAACGCCAGGTCGGTCAGACTTCAATGGCTCTGCAGGGCCTCATCCCGGGTGTTGCGATTACACAACGCAGCGGACAGCCGGGTGCCGACGGGGGGAACATCAGCATCCGCGGTAAAACGACGCTGAACAACAACGATGCTTTAATTCTGGTAGACGGGGTCGAAATGGGTATTAACGACATCGATCCTTCCCTGATCGAATCCATATCGGTATTGAAAGATGCCGCCTCTTCTGCAATCTACGGTTCACGTGCGGCAAACGGTGTGATCCTGATCACGACAAAACGTGCCGAAGCGGATCAGTTCACTGTTTCCTATAACGGTTACGTCGGTTGGCAGAGCGCCATCGACCTGCCCAATAAGGTCGGGGCGATCGACCACATGCTGATGACAAACACCGCCTATACGAATATCGGTAAATCTCCCCTCTACTCCGATGAATATATCCAGGAGTACCGCCAGGGCATGTTGACGAATCCGGACCGCTACCCGGACACGGACTGGTACGATGAATGTCTGACAAACAACGGACTGATGCAAAACCACTTCGTGACACTGAGCGGCGGCTCCAAACGTATCCGCACAAACGCCAGTGTCGGCTATATGGATCAGCAGGGTATCATCGAAAACTCGAACTACAAGCGTTATACATTCCGTATGAATACGGACATGGACGTCTCGTCGACATTATCGGCCCGTATTGACGCACACCTCACGATGGTAGACCAGAAAGAGCCTTCCAGAAGCGATGCATTCCATTGGATGAGCCGTATTCCTGCCATCCAGGCGGGCGTTCTCAGCACAGGGCAATGGGGTGAAGGCTGGAATGGCGATAACCCGATCGCATTCACGAACGACGGAGGCTTGAAGAAACAGAGAAAGCCGACGGCGGTCGTCCACTTAGGTTTGACCTACAAGCCGGTAGAATGGTTGACACTCCAAGGCGACTATGCCGCCAATTATTGGGAAAACCATATTACCAACTTCACAAAGATGGTCCAGACATACAAATATGATGGTACCCCCTATTACCGTGCACCACAGAAAAGCACGTTGAACGATGAGACACAGCGAAACCTGAGGAACCTGTTAACAGCTTCCGCCACATTCGAAAAACGGTTTAGCGATCATAACATAAAAGCGATGGTCGGTTATCAGCAGGAAGACCACCGGTATGACATGCACAGAGGGTATCGCGAGAACTATGCATTCCCCGACTATCCCGTATTGGATGCCGGTGGCGAAGACAACCAGAAGGCATACGGTAATTCTTTCGAATGGTCCTTACGCTCCATCTTCGGACGTATCAACTACGATTATCAAGGTAAATACCTGTTCGAAGCCAATATGCGTTACGACGGTTCTTCCCGGTTTGCAGATGGAAACAAATGGGGTGTTTTCCCATCCGTATCCGTAGGATGGCGTATATCGGAAGAGGCCTTCTGGGAACCGCTAAAAGAGGTCGTAGATAATCTTAAATTCAGAGGATCATGGGGACAATTAGGGAACCAGAATGTAATGAATGCGAATAACTCGGCAATCGATCCGTATCCATTCTCTTCCAATGTAAGCCTGGATACAAAATATGTATTCGACAAAACCATCGCATCCGGCGCTGCTATCACAAATATGGCAAACAGAAAGATCACATGGGAAACGACAACCTCTACGGATATCGGTATCGATGCGACCTTATTCGGCAAACTGAATATCACGGCCGATTACTTCTACAAAGTAACCGACGACATCCTGATGAAGCTGAACGTGCCTCTTATCATCGGTATGAACGCTCCTTCACAAAATGCCGGTAAAATGGAAAACAGAGGTTGGGAACTCTCCCTGAGCTATGCTGACAACGTCGGCGATTTCAACTATCGTGCATCGTTCAACATCTCAGATGTCCGCAACAAGATTCTGGATATGAAAGGCGTAAACGAAACCGGATTGACCGTCAGCCGCGAAGGGCACGAAATGTACTCTCTGTATGGCTTGGAGGCTATCGGCTATATCCAGCCGGAAGACTACGATGCAGACGGGAACTATCTGGGAGCGACACAATACGGAAACTTCGGCCCCGGCGATATCAAGTACAAAGACCAGAATGGTGACGGCGTAATCAACACAAGCGACCGGGTTATCATCGGCGGAACAATCCCGCGCTACACGTTCGGTCTGTCTCTCTATGGCGACTATAAGGGTTTCGATCTGAGCCTGTTGTTCCAGGGTGTAGGCAAAGCAGACGGCTATATTGAAGGACAGGGTATCCAGACCTTTGTTGAAGGAGGAACCGTTCAGGAACAGCACAAAGACTACTGGACTCCGGAAAACAGGAATGCCAAGTTCCCGCGTCTGGCCTTCAATGAAACAAACAATATGCAATACTCATCTTTCTGGATGAAGAATGCAGCGTATGTCCGTATGAAAAACATACAAGTGGGCTACTCGCTATCAAAGAATATCTTAAGGAAAACCCCGATCTCTTACCTCAGATTCTATGTCAGCGGCGATAACTTGCTGACGTTCGACAGCTTCTGGGACGGATTCGATGTTGAAGCCCCTGTCGGAAACGGCGGCTATTATCCGCAATTGAAGACGATCAGCTTCGGTGTAGATCTTAAGTTTTAATGTTCAACCTTTTAATTAATTCGGAAAATGAAAAAAGTAATAATATATATAGCTGCCGTTTGTTCTGCTTTATGTATGAACTCATGTAGCGACTACCTGGACAAGAATCCGCTGAACTCCCCTTCAGACCAGACTTTCCTGGCGACTGAGACTGAAATGCAAATGGCACTGGCTTCCTGCTATTCCGCCTTATGGACCAACTGGGAAACCATGACATTCTTTTTGGCTTTGGATGCAGCATCCGACATAGGATATGACCGTAACACCAATGCCATGCAAACGATCGCACAAGGCGCTGCGGATGCGAACAGCGATCTTGCCAAAGATTACTGGAAAGCATTCTATGCCGGTATTGCCAAATGTAATTACCTTTTGGAAAACATGTCAAGAGGAGAAGAAAACGTAGCTCCTGCGACTTATGCCCAAATCAAGGCAGAGGCGCAATTCCTCCGCGCACTTTATTATTCCTACTTAATCGAACTATACGGAGACGTCCCTCTGGTTACGGAAGTGCTGACACTGGAAACGGGGCAGAAGCCGAGAAACCCGAAAAGCGAAGTCGTCGATTTCATCTTAAAGGAATATACGGAAGCTGCTGCAAACCTCCCTTCGGCCAATAACCCGACCTCCGGCCATGCGACAAAGGGTGCCGCCTTAGCCTTAAAAGCAAGAACCGCACTTTACAACGAACGCTGGCAGGATGCTATTTCAGCATCACAGGCCGTTATGGCAATGGAAGGAACGGAGTATATCATCGAAGACGATTACTCCAAACTATTCAAATATGAGGGACAAACATCCAAAGAGGTGATTTTCTCCGTACAATATTTGTTAGGGACACAGGTTCATGCGCTCTATCGTCTGTTCGGCTCCCGTAACGCATTGGCCCATACGAACAAGAAACCGGCGTATCAATTAGCCGACGCGTGGGAATGTACGGACGGAAAGCAAATAGACAAGTCTCCGCTGTTCGACCCGAAACACCCGTACGAAAACAGAGACCCGCGCTTAGGGTTCACATTAGCGGTTTCGGGTTCCGAATTCCTGGGCTTCCAGTTCGAGACCCATGGCGACAGCCTGCTATGTTGGAATTACATGACAAACCAACGGGTAGACAACCTGGAGGCAACCCACGCCTATGCCACATTTACCGGTATCTGCTGGCGTAAATATGCCAACATTGAAGACAAGGATGCACTGAACGACTGTGATATGAATACGATCCTGATTCGCTATCCGGAAGTATTGCTGACCTATGCCGAGGCAAAAATCAAAGCCGGGGAAATCGATGCATCCGTATTGGATGCCATCAATAAGGTGCGCCGCCGTCCTTCTGTCAACATGCCTCCTGTTACGACTACCGATCCCAACGAACTGTTTTATGCCGTTGCCCGCGAACGCAAATACGAGTTCGCCGGTGAAGGCTTGCGATTGTTTGACATCCGCCGTTGGAAGATTGCAGAAGTGGTGATGAACCAGCCTCTTTTAGGACGCATGAAAAAGTCATATCCGGACAAAGCGCCTCGTATGGATGAATGGGGAAATGCTTTCTACGAAGGCATACCTATTGCCGAAAACGGTGAATCCGCAGACTTTAAGATGCGTGTCGTGGACATTCGCAAGTTCGACAAGAACAGGGATTACCTCTGGCCGATTCCATACATCGAAAGACAAACGAATCCGAATCTGACGCAAAATCCGAATTACGAATAAACCCCTTAGAATTCACACGATATGAAATACGCGATTCTCTCTCTTATTCTCTGTTTATCCCTGTTTTCCTGCCAGTCGGGAAAACAGGGAAACGCCTCAGCCGTCAAGGATGTCGATATTTGTATCTATGGCGGGACATCTGCAGGCGTTGTTGCCGCCTATTCCGCAAAGAAAATGGGTAAGTCCGTTATCTTGATAGAACCGGGCAAATATCTGGGCGGGATGACGACAGGAGGTCTCGGGATGACCGACATAGGAAACAAATATGCGGTGACCGGACTGGCCCGCCTCTTCTACCGCCGCATAGGGGAACATTACAACCGGTTCGAACAATGGACATTCCCTCCGAGTGTCGCGACTGCAACCATGATGCGCTTTGTGAAAGACGCAGATTTAGACGTACTCTATCACCGCCGTATCACGGATGCCTCTGTCAAGAACAAAAAGATAGAGAGCATTACACTGGAAGACTCTCGACAGCCGGGGAAAAAAGAATCCATACAAATCCGTGCCAAGCAATTCATTGACTGTACGTACGAAGGCGACCTGATGGCAAAAGCCGGCGTCTCTTACTTTACGGGACGCGAAGGAAACGATGAATATGATGAAACGCTCAACGGCGTCCAGATGTCCGTCTGGCATCAATTCCCGGACGGAGTGGACCCTTACCTGAAAGAAGGTGACCCGGACAGCGGTCTTTGCTGGGGCATCCAGCCCAATACACTGAAAGAACAGGGCAGCGGGGATAAACTCATACAGGCTTACAACTTCCGTTTATGCCTGACAGACAACAAAGAGAACCAGCGGCCCTTTGAAAAGCCGGAGAACTACGATCCTGCCAAATACGAGTTATTGGCACGTGCCATCCGTAAAATGGATTTGCATATAGACAACTACCTCTTATTTAACTGGGGAGCCATGCCCGACAATAAATACGACGTAAACAACCGGGGCCCCTTGTCAACAGATATGATCGGGATGAACTACGATTATCCGGACGGCGATTACGCAACCCGGGAAAGAATCTGGCAGGAACATGTGGACTATACGAAAGGGCTTCTCTACTTCCTCACGCACGATGAACGAGTTCCGCTTGAACTTCGCGACCAGGTCTCCCGGTTCGGATGGGCGAAAGACGAGTTTGTCGATAATGACAACTTCCCGACCCAGTTGTATGTGCGTGAAGCACGCCGTCTGAACGGGGAGTACATCATGACGCAAAAGAACTGCCAGGGCGAGGAAACCGTAGGCGACGCGATCGGAATGGCGGCCTACGGAATGGACTCGCACAACTGCCAGCGCATCGTCACAAACGGCATGGTGAAGAATGAAGGAGATGTGGAATACCACGGTTTTCCGCCTTATCCCATCTCGTATAAGAGCATCACGCCTAAACGGGAAGAATGTACCAATCTGCTGGTTCCCGTATGTGTCTCTTCCACCCATATTGCTTTCGGTTCGATCCGGATGGAGCCGGTATTTATGGTATTGGGACAGTCGGCAGCCGTAGCATCCGCATTAGCCATCGACGACAATACGGACGTACAGACAATAGACGTAACCAAGTTGCGCCGGATTCTGAAAGAGAATCCATACCTGGACGGCTCCACGCCGGAAATACTGGTCGATGACAGCGAGATCGATAAAGTAAGCAGTGCAGGCCGCTGGCAAAAGAGTTTCGGCCTCCATTACAAAAACAGTTACTTATGGTCGGCAAACTCAAAGAACGATTGTACCCTCTCCTTTATGCCCGTCGTTAAAAAGGCGGACGCATACGAAGTCTTCTTCTACTGCACAGCCCTTGCCGATCAGGAAATGCCTGACGTTATGGCCTTCGATATCGCCTGTAAAGAGGGCATCAAGCAAGTGGAAATATCTCCCAGAGCCCATAAGGGTTCATGGGTGAGCCTGGGCACATACGCTTTTGAGAAGGGGCACAACCGATCTTCCGTCATGATTGACGGTCATCGCTCGAAAGGTCCATTATTTGCCGATGCGATTCTGTTGGTCCCCAAGAAATAAATTCACTATCTTTATGGCTTCCGCAAAGGCCAGTATTAAAATGAAATACCATGATTACACGACGTGATTTCCTGAAAGTAACGGCAGCCGGTGGCGCATTGGCTTCGTTAGGCAATGTGGCAGAAGCAAAGGCCGCAATGCAGACAGTTGTGCCCGAAGAAGGGTTCTGCCATGAAAGCCAGCGTAAGATACCGGTGATTACCGAAGTAGACCTCATAGTAGCAGGAGGAAGCTCCCGCGCCATCGCCGCAGCCGTTGCCGCGGCAAAAACGGGCAGCCGTGTTTACCTGATCGGCTATATGCCTTATCTGGGCGAAGACATCTGCGGCTCGCATCTCTACGAACGGAAGGCAGAGGAGAAGCCGCAGACAGCTCTTGCGCGCAAACTCTTCCCGGGGGAAAGTTTTCCGACACCGCTTCATATAAAGAAAACCCTGGAAGACGAACTGATCGACAACAACGTCCAATTCCTCTACAGCAGTTACGTAACGAACGTCTTGACAGACTCGGCAGGCAAGCCCGCCGGAATCGTGATAGCCAACCGTTCAGGCAGACAGGCAATCCGGTGCAAAGCGATCATCGATGCGACTCACAATGCCGCCGTCGCCAGATTGTTCGGAGCCGGATGCAAACCTTTTACCCCCGGCACGCAGGAGTTCTGCTACACCGTAGTAGGAAACACGAAAAAAGAAGCGCCGGAAATCATCGCAGCCGAAGAACTGCCCCAAGCCATCGAGGTAGAAGGGAAAAGCTATCCGGTCACCCGTTACACTTTCCGCCTGCCGCTCAAAGACGATTCGTACGCTTCACTGGCCGAAGCCGAGCAGATCATCCGTAACCGGACATGGGACACAGAGCAGGTCGACAGTTCCGACTTACTCTGGTATACGCCCGAACAGACGATTATCAGCGAACAAGCCTACAACGGACATCCGGCCTCCCTCCGCCAGTTGCCGGTACAGGCCTTCAAATCAAAGAATATAGCCAACCTGTGGGTACTCGGTCCCTGTGCCGAAATACCGAGAGAGCTGGCAGCGAAAGTCATGCGCCCCGTCCCGGCCCTGTTTATAGGAGAGATGCTGGGCGAAACGGTTGCCGGACAGATCAAAGATATCCCCGTACCGGCCCAGGCCACTGTCCGCCAACCCCAGATGAACGCCTCGAACTACGGGCAGATAGGCGAACAGCTCTCCCCGCTCCGTCCGTCCTTGCAAAAAGGGGTTGTAGACTCCCCCGCAGGTGCGCTTCCTGTTTTGGGCAGCTATGACGTAGTGGTAATGGGAGGCGGGACAGCCGGCGCTTCCGCCGGAATATCGGCAGCCAGACAGGGGGCCAAGACATTAGTGCTGGAATACCTGCACGCGCTTGGCGGACTCGGCACTATCGGCATGATAGGCCGTTATTGGGATGGTTTCCGCGGCGGATTTACAGCCACGATAGACAAAGCGGTCTATGAGATGGCCCCCGAAGATCATCCCCGCAGGTTACCCTATCCGGACAGCGAGTTTCCCGCCGATTGGAAAATGGAATACCTCCGCAAACAGTTGTTGCAGGCAGGAGGCAAACTCTGGTTCGGCGCGATGGGATGCGGAGCCTTGACCGAAGGCAACCAGGTAAAAGGGGTGGTCGTCGCCACCCCGTTCGGACGGGGCGTCATCCTCTCGAAAGTCGTGATAGACAGTACCGGCAGTGCAGACATAGCCATTGCCGCCGGAGCAGCATTCGATTATACGGGTAAAAAGACAATCGCCGTACAAGGCGCAGGCACCGGCAAATGGACGCCGGGCGACTATTACAACAACAACGACTGGCTATTCGTCGACGACACGGATATCCTCGACGTCTCGCGTGCCTTCGTGCAAGCCAAGGCAAAGCTGCAAGGACAATACGACCTGGTGAAAATACCCCAGACACGCGAACGCCGCCGGATCATCGGCGACTATATCGTCTCGGTCTACGACGTGATCAACCACCGCCGTTATCCCGACACGATCTCTTACCACAAAAGCTCGTTCGACACGCACGGCATGATCACCGACCCGTTCTTCATCCTGAACCCGCCGGAAAAGCGGCACATGATCTATGATGCGGATGTCCCCCTGCGCAGTCTTCTGCCCAAAGGGCTCGAAGGTATTCTCACAACCGGGTTGGGAGCAAGCGCCCACCGGGACGCCATGCCGGTGATCCGTATGCAGCCCTGCCTGCAAAACCAAGGATATGCAGTCGGCTACCTCTCCGCCTTATGTGTCAAAGAGAATAAATCTCCCCGCAAGATAGACATCAGGAAGGTACAGCGCCATCTGGTCAGGATCGGCAACCTGCCGGAACGGGTACTGACGGATAAAGAGTTCAAGGGATTCAGCAACTCCGAGATGAAGAAAGCCCTCGCCAACGTAACAGATAACTATAAAGGACTCGAGATATTGCTGACCGACCACGAGCGTTGCATCCAGCTTGTTAATAAGCAAATCGCACAGGCGACCCTGCCGGAAGAGAAAGTGATCCTCGCCAGCATCCTCTGCATCCTGGGACAAGGAAAGCAGGCACCGGTAGTGGCAGAAGCCATCCGGCAGTACAAAGACTGGGACGAAGGCTGGCACTACACCGGTATGGGGCAGTTCGGTATGTGCCTCAGCCGCCTGGACGCCCTGATCACCGCCTTAGGGAATGCCCGTGAAACCTCTACCCTGCCTACCGTCTTGGATAAGGCCAGACAACTGGAACCGGAAGACTACCTGTCCCACTTCCGCGCCGTCGCGATGGCGACAGAAGCGATAGGCAGCCGGGAAGCTGTTCCCGTACTTGCGGCCATGCTCACGAAGCCGGGCGTACGAGGTCACTCGATGCTATCGTATGCCGAGGCCCGCAGCCGTGCCGTTCCCGACCTGAACGACACCTCCACCCGCAACCTCGCACTGAAAGAGTTGCATCTCGCCAGAGCGCTCTACCTCTGCGGCGACCAGGAAGGGATCGGGGAAAAGGTGCTCCGCCGGTATGCCGACGGCCTGCAAGGCCATTACTCCCGTTATGCCTACGAAGTATTAAACAGTAAATAAACGATATATGAAAAAGAAAGCGATCCTACTTTCCCTCCTGTTAGGTTGCACGAACCTGTTCGCCCAATCCTCCTACGACCTGGTGATCGTCGGCGGCAACCCCGGCGGGATCATGGCAGCCATCTCGGCCGCCCGCATGGGTAAGAAATCCGTGATCCTCGAACGCACCCGCTATGTCGGCGGCCTTCCGGCCAATGGCCTCGGAGCGACAGACATTGCGACCCGCGACGCGACGACCGGACTCTTCCGCGAGTTTGTCGACGGCGTCCGGCAGTACTATGTCGACACCTACGGCCCGAACTCCGAACAGGTGAAGATGTGCAGTGACGGATACCACTTCGAACCCTCCGTCGGCGCCCGTATCTTCCAAAAGATGCTCGACGGACAGAGGGACAAGATCACCGTCCTCACCATGCGCCAGTTCGATGCCGAAGAGGGGAATATCGTGATGCATAATAATAAGATCGATAAGATACGCATCCTGAACCGCGAAACCGGGGAAACGGAAGAATACACCGGTTCCGTCTTCCTCGATGCCACCTATGAAGGCGACCTCGGAGCCGCCGCCGGAGTGCCCTTCCGCACAGGCCGCGAAGGGAAAGACGAGTTTAACGAGCCGGGCGCCGGACGCGTTTACAAATACTGGGGCGGACCGGAAGGCGACGGTAGCACCTTCCAACGGGACAACGCCGTCCAATCCTACAACTACCGCCTCTGCCTGACCAATAATCCGGCCAACCGCATTGCCTTCGCCAAGCCCGCCCGTTACAACCGCGAAGACTATGCCTCCATCGTGGAAGACGTCTGGACCGGACGTAACACCGATGCCGCCATGCAGCACGTCACCGACGAGATGATGGAAGCGAACCGCCGGCACATCAAAGCCGACAACCCGTCCCAGCTTCCGGGCGACAAATGGGGCATTGCCAAGATCACCAACATCGTCCATGTCCCGAACATGAAGACGGATGCCAACAACCAGCACGGCGTCTTCGTCTCCACCGATCTGCCGGAAGAAAACTGGCCCTGGCCGACCTCTTCGTGGGAGTGGCGCGACAAGTTCGCACAACGGTTGCGCGAATATACGGAGGGGCTTTTCTGGTTCGCCCAGAACGACCCCGAACTGCCCGCCCACTTCCGCAAAGCCGCGAAAGAATGGGGACTTTCAAAGGATGAATATACAGACAACGGACATTTCCCACGCCAGGTCTACGTGCGTGAAGGCCGCCGCTTCGAAGGGCTGTATTTCTTCACCGCCAACGATGCCATCCCGGTGACGATCGGTAGCCGCCCGCCCATACACGCAAGCAGCATCACGGCCAGCCATTACGCGCTCGATTCGCACGCGGTACGGAAAAGAGAGACGAGACGCATCCACCTGGACGGTTTCATCAGCTATCCGTCCGCCGTCTATACCGTTCCTTACGGCGTGATGGTGCCGAAAGAGGTGGACAACCTGCTGTTGCCCGTTCCGGTATCCGGCTCTCACATCGGTTTCTCCACCCTGCGCATGGAACCCTGCTGGATGGCAATGGGACAGGCGGCGGGTGTCGCTTCGGCCCTCGCGATCGACAAGCAGGTGAAGGTGCAGAACATCGACCTCTCCGCCCTTCAGGACAACCTGGTCGACCAGAAAGCAACGTTGATGTATTTCAAAGATGTGGATTATACCGATCCCCACTTCCGCATGGTTCAATACCTGGGCCTCCGCGGTTACCTTCCCGAATGGACCGCCCGCTTGCAGGAACCGGTCGATGCGGAAACGCTAACCGCCTGGAAACGCTTGAGCGGTCTCGACCTGACAGGCTTCGAAGCCGGCAAGACGACAAGGCTCGCCGTCCTGGAAAACATCTACCGGGGGATTAAATAAACTTGTCCCCATGCGGGGCGCCCCCATATAATGTGCATATTTACAACACCAGGAGTAACTGTTTCCCCTCTTGAGAGGGGGCAGGGGGTGTGTGGTTTTTTCTTGATACACAACAAGATAACACACCCCTTATCCCCTCTCAAGAGGGGAAACAGTTACTCCTGACACTATAAACAAGGCTTTTGTCCCTTCCTTAACAGGTTACGGACTCACAACTCTGACGAACCGCTAACCTGCCCCTATCTCCCCTCCCTAAGCAATGATTTTTAATAAATAAAGGGCATTTTTATTCCTATTCTAAAATATTTGCATACATTTGCTTTTGCACTTCGGCGAATGGGCGGAGTGCAAAATAAAACCCCTCTTGATGTAAGAATCAAGAGTTCACAAAACATTAAAACAAAGCATTATGGCTGAAGAACAAAAGATTTTGTACGTAGACCTCTACGACAACGCCCTGACTGAAAAGAAAGGCGACTATGTCGGCAAAGTAGCCATCACCGGCTCCATCCGCAACCCGGAGATCGCAAACCGCATTGTAACGAAACGATCCGAGTATCGCCTCGAAACCATTGTTAACATCCTCGACCTTGCCGACCAGGAAAAGGTCATCGCCCTCGCAGAAGGGAAAAGCGTGGTCGACGGCGTCGGGCAGTTGCTCCCCAACACCATCGGTTCTTTCGATGGCGAAAAAGCCCCTTTCGACAAGACTAAACATAAGTTAAGCGTCGCCTTCACCATGGGCAAAGCCCTCCGCGACGCCCTCAGCAAGATAACGGTTGCCACCCGTACCGCCTCGACAGGCATCACGGTCAACACCGTACTCGACTCGATGACCGGCGAAGTCAACGGGCTGATCACCCCTCTGAGCAACGTGGTCATCAGCGGCGTCAACGTCCGCGTGGCAGGAGACGACCCGTCCAACGGCGTCTTCTTCACCAAGACCGGCGGCACGGCCCAGCCCGTACGCCTGATCACGCACAACAACCCGTCACAACTCACCGTGCTCCTCCCCGAGCTGGAAGACGGCGAGTACACGCTCAGCATCACGACGCAATACGGTTCGAGCAATAAACTCGTCAAGGAACCGCGCACCTGCACGTTCCCCGTCCTCCTCTACGTCGGCAAGAAACCCGAAGGGGGCGGTGGCGAGGAAGAACGCCCGGGCGAGCTCTGACCGCTCCCGAAAGCGAGAGGGGCTTGCTCCCTAAAGCGAGCCTCCCTCGCTCCCTAAGGCAAGGCCGCCTCCCTCGGGAGAGCGATCCCGCCTCGCTCCCTAAGGCGAGGCGACCTGCCTAAAATATGTTAAAACACTTTACTAACGCAAGCATATAAGAATAATGAGGAACAATTATCTATTTATCAGCATCTTAATACTTATGCTACCGATCGTGGCATGGGGACAGACATCATCGCCGACAACGCTCTACATCGACCAAGGAGCCATCACCATAGGGAGCAAGGGCATCTCCGGATATGATCAAAACGGGAACCAAATTACGGCCACCAACGCAGATGGTTATATCATCATGCAGACTGATGCCAATACAGCTACAGATAAAAACATCACGATCTCTTCCGGCACGACAGCTACCATCACATTACATAATGTTAATATCAAATCCAGTGCAGCCTTCGACGCAAGCGCAGCCACTAAAATCACCCTATACCTGAAAGGGAATAATACGCTGGAAAGCACAAACCAGCACCCAGCCCTCTATGCTCCGCAATACAGCAATAACGATGAGAACAAGTATCTAATAATCGAAGCCGCCCCGGACGACAGTAACGGTTCGCTGAAAGCGACAGGTGCCCAATATTGGCCTGGAATCGGATGTCAACAGGGAAACGGTTCAATAATCACGATTAACAGTGGCAATATAACTGCGATTGGAGGTGCTCAAGGTGCCGGAATAGGAGCTTCCTTTGGAATCAGTGGTGGCTACAACGGAACCATCACCATCAACGGAGGAACAGTAACGGCTACAGGTGGAAAGGATGCCACCGGAATTGGTGGAGCAGCAGGAAAACACGGAACATTCACCATAAAAGGCGGAGTCGTTTTTGCATCATCGATCGGGAATAAAAGCAATACAGGAAAATGGGCAGGTATTGTATTTGAGAATAAGCAAGGTGCAATCTATGGTAAAAATGTAGGGATTACGACCGATGTTACCATTCCAAGCGACCATGCCTTGACAATAGGAAATGATCAAGCATTGATAATAGACGGCTGTACTTTGACAGTCGATAATGCAACACTGACGGTTCAAGATGGCGGAAAGATCGCAACAATGGATGAGGGAAAAATATCCGGATACAACGGAACGATAACTACCGGCTACAAAGTCACCTACCACGCCAATTATGAGAATTCTACAGAGACAGAAATACAGTATTTTACAGAAAAAACCGCCACTATAGAGAACCCGTTCACCCGGCAGTACTACGCCTTAAAAGGCTGGTACACAGATACAACCGATGAAACAGGCGGTACAATAACCGAAGTGTCTACTACAACAGACCTTTACGCCCACTGGGAGTTGAATACTTTCACGCTGAATCTTACCGCACCGACGCTCACCTATGGTTCAAAAATGACTGATATCACACTCTCTCGTCTTTTATCCACTGATGCCGAGAAAAACTGCGGAACAATAAATATTGAAGTAAGCAGTACCCTGCCCGCCGGCCTCGAATGCAAAGACGGCGTAATCAGCGGCACCCCGACGGCAGCCAGTACAGACGAAGGTTCTAAAGTCACCATCACAGCAACGGCAGAAAACACCTCTACGGCTACGCAGGAAGTAACCTTTAAGGTAAATAAAGCCCTTCTCACCGTCACCCCCAAAAGCAATCAAATCCTCTACAAAGGAGAAGAGCCGGAGTTTGACCACAGTGGGGAAGTCAACGATGAGACAGCCGCTTTTGAGGGCAAACTTAAAGTAAACACGGGAGATAATACGATCGAACAGGACGATCTGGAACTTAAAAACAACGGTTCTTTTCTTGCAGCCAACTACGAACTGAAGATGTCTTTGTCATCTGTCACCTGCACCTATCACGACGTCGAGCCGGAAAACGCCACCGCAACGATTGCCGCTTCAACAGGTAATCCCTCGACAGAGATAGACCACGTTAACTGGTACAACGGCAACGTCACCATCACTGCCCCCGAAGGCTTCACCATCCGGCAGAAGGTAGACCCAAGCAGAAACGCGATCGGGAACGAGCTTACCCTAACGACCGAAGGCTCGCAGACTGTCAGCTACATCCTGACCCGTCGCACCACTGACTACGAGAGGACAGCCACATTCGGCATCGACCTCAACGCCCCGACCGTCTCCGTCCAGAGCAACAACCTCGCCTTCACACTGACCGCCACCGATGGCAAAGGCAGCGGCATCGCCTCCGCCCAGATAGACGGCGCAGATGTCACCCTGACCAACGACGAATATACCGGCAACGCAAGTGCAGGCACGCACACCTACCTCGTGACAGACAAGGTGGGCCGCGAGACCGAAGGCTCCTTCACGCTCACGGCCTACACGCCGCCGCCCTACGTTCCCTCCTACTACGACATCTACCTCGAGCCGAACGACAGCGTACGCCTCTCCACCACCGGAACGACCGTTGAAGAAGGTTATTCCTTCACCCTCACCGCCGAAGTGGCGGAGGGCTACGACCCGGCAACACTCGTAGTCGAATACAGGAAAGGCCGCTCCGGCAGTTGGCAGACGCTCAAGGCGGAGAGCAGCGGGAAGTATCGCATCCGGAGTGTCTACAGCGACATCTACATCCGTGCCAGCGTCCGGCCTCTCGGTGACCCGACGGCCCTCGAAACGGTCGGCGACGGCAAGAGCCATATCCGTACCGGCGGTGGCATCGTTTACATCGAAACGCCCGTGCCACAACGGGTGACGGTCTTCACCCTCGACGGCCGCCTCATCCGCCACGAAAGCCTCCCGGCGGGAGACAGCCGGTTGTATGGCCTGCCCGCCGGCTTCTACGTCATCCGCCTCCAGGACGGGACGACGGTGAAGGGCCTCGTAAGGCGGTAAGACCCTTTTTATCCGATCACCTCTCCCCGACCGTTCATCAGCACAAACCGCTCTGTCCGGTCGGGGTTCTCTACTTCTATCTTGTATGTTTCACAGCCGGATTTGCCGCTCATATAAGCGCCTTCGAAGGTGCAGCCTTCATAGGAGGAAGAGGTTCCCATGGTCCGTAATACGGCGTGCGGGAGGTTCTGCATATCTATTTTCCGGAATCCGTCGGGAGTTGCCTGTTCAAAAGAAGAGAATGCTGTTGTCTGTCTGCATTTCACATCCTGGGAAGCAAAGACAACCACACATGCAACAACCATAACAACCAATGCTAAAACAATCTTTTTCATAACCTTAAAACTTTAATACCTGAATCTAACAATCTTCTTATAACCTAAACTATTTCAACAGGACCGTTACAAACGCCGTGCCAGACAGGTAAACAGGCTCGAAAAGCGGGAAGCCGCTCCATAAAACAAGCAGGACGTGTAGAAAATATCCACACGTCCTGCTCGTTATTCCACAATTGCCACCCGGTAAACTTACATCTCCGGCTTGCAATAGTTCAGCACCTCCACATTACGGATCGAGCTCTTGAAACTTCCGGCCTTCTCCAACGGGAAGACCAGCGTACGGACGTAGTTCATCGAGTCCTTGCCGGCATTGAAGTAACGCTTCTGGATATCTAAATCCTCCTTCAGTTTGCCGTCGATGTAAAGGCGGGTCGATTTCTCATCTCCGGTGATCGTGACGGTTGCGGTCTCTTCGGGGTAGAACTGGTAGTTGAACGTATTCAGATAACCGTCGCGGGCAAAGCCTAATTTGCCGGAGGCCGGGTCGGAGAGATAGAAGACAGCGTCCGGCGAGCGGAACAGCTCCGTCCCCTTTTCCTCGGGAACCGCTTTGATGTCGAAAGAGACGGTGTAATGATAGCCGATCTCCTTCAGCCCTGTCGCCATTCCCGGCGTCAGGGTTTCGAGGTTGTAGACGGCGCGTGGCTTCGTACCGATACGGCCGGCGACGTTCACGCCCGGAGCTTCGCTGATCGCCGTCCGCGCACTGTTGAATTCTTCATACGGGACGGCGCAGTCCTTCCCTGTCCACATCTTGACGGCCAGCGTTTGCATGGCGGGGAAGACGCGGTAGTGGATATCCTTCGTGCTGATCCCGTTGCCGGCATGGTCGTTCCAGACGGCAAACATGCCGCCTTTGATCTGCTTATGTTTTTCGGGGAACACCTCTTTCCCGATGTGGGCGGGCGTCCATTCCTTATACAGCATTTCGGTGTTCAGGTAGTCATAATAATAACCGGCTGCGGGGACGATATACAGATAGCCGTCGGGGATGCTGATCAGGTCGTAGCCTTGCTTGATCATCTCCTTCGGGTCGGCATAGCCGTTATACCAGGCGCTCATCAGCACGCCTTTGGATTTGACGGGCGTATCGCCTTTCGCATGCGTCAAAGCTCCCCAGACACAGGCCTGCTTGCCGAAGCCTTCGACAAAGCGGATATAATGGTCGGTGAAGGCGCGGAACTTCTC
>URZO01000019.1 GCA_900552465.1 uncultured Parabacteroides sp.
GTCCCAACATAATCGGGACACCCAGGCGTATTGTTTCTTTATAATGTTCTTTATAGACCGAAAGCTGTGTCATTCCAAAACCTTTACCGACTTGATTACTACATTTTCTGTCGGGCGGTCCTGTTTGTTTGTCTTTACCTGCTGGATGGCGTCTACCACGTCCAGTCCTTCTACCACTTCGCCGTATACCGTATATTGGTTGTCGAGGAAGGGGACACCGCCGATCGTCTTGTATGTCTCGCGCAGTTCCGCCGGCATTTTGGTTTCGTCTTTCCGCTTTTCGGCTTCCAGTTCGGTCTTGCCGATCAGGGTGTCGCGCAGAACTGCCAGCTCTTCCTTATTGCCACTGCGGTACAACTCCATGATCTGGGGCTTGTACTCCGTTTGCAAGCGGTTGAAGATTGCCTGTTTCAGGCGTCCTTCCAACTGTTTTTCCATTTGGCCGAGTTCGGATTCCGAATATTTCTTGCCTGTCACGATATAGAACTGGGAGGCGGACGACGCTTTCTCCAGGTTTACTTCGTCTCCGGTACGGGCGGCACAGAGCGCTCCTTTCTTGTGGAAATACTTCGGATAGATGAATTCGGCAGGGACGGTATAGCCCAGGTCGCCTGCGCCCAACTGTTTGTTCATCGGGGCGTCTTTGGACGTGACGTCGCCACCCTGTACCATAAAGTCCTTGATGACGCGGTGGAACAGCAGGCCGTCGTATTGTCCGGCTTTTGCCAGCTTGATAAAGTTGTCACGGTGCCGGGGCGTGTCGTTATATAGTTTGATCTTGATCTCTCCGAGTGTGGTGTCCATAACCACCAATGTTTCTGTTGTTTCCATGTTTTGTTGTTTATTTATCGACTATTGTCATTGATTTGATTTTGATGTTCTTGACAGGGCGGTCGTCCGCGTTCGTCTCGACAAACTGTATCTTGTCGACGGCCTTCATCCCTTTTACGACTTCGCCGAAGACCGTGTATTTACCGTCCAGATGCGGTGTGCCGCCTTCCATCATATAGGCTTGGCGTTCTTCGGGGGTGAAGGTGATGCCCTGTTCACGTTCCATTTTGTTGAGTTCCATTTCCGTGAAGAACTTACCGGTCACGATATAGAACTGGGTGGCCGACGAGGCGCGTTCGGGGTTTTCATCGTCGCCGGTGCGGGCTGCACACAGCATACCGCGTTTGTGGAAATATTTCGGATAGACAATCTCTGCCGGGATGGTATAGTCGAGGTCGCCGTCTCCTAAATGCTGCTCCATGGGGGCGTCTTTGGAATTAATGTCGCCGGCCTGTATCATAAACTGTTTGATGACACGGTGGAACAGCAGTCCGTCGTAACGGTGTTCCTTCACGTTTTTGATAAAATTATCACGGTGCTGGGGCGTGTCGTTAAAGAGTTTCACTTTGATCTTTCCCATGTCGGTGTCGATCTGAACCAGCGTTTCAACCTCTTGCGCTTGCAAATGAACGGATATAAGAGCCGAAAGGGCGACTAAACATATAGCAAACAGCTTCTTCATCTTCTTCTTATTTTTTTATTACGGCAACAAAAATAGTGATATTTACTCGTTAAAGCAATCATTTAACACAACCTTTTACGCCGGTATCTGTTCAAATCTGAAATTCATCTAAACAAAAAGCACATTTATGAAAACATTGTTGAAAAGCGCAGTTCTACTGCTCGGAATGGGACTGGTTTCTACTCATTCCCAGGCCCAGACGGTTGTGGTTGAGGATAATGAACCGAACTCTGTCATGTTTGTCTCGATCGATAAGGCAGGTAATGAAATTATCCGGATCATGAATGAAACACAGAGCCCCCGCTTCCACGAACCGAAAGCCCCCCGTTTCCTGCTGACGGACCGGAAAGGCAAGTTTGCACTCGGTATCGGCGGATATGTGAAATTGGCAGCCGAATACGACTTTGGCGGTATCTCCGATAATATAGATTTCTATCCGGCCCTGATCCCCGGCAAAGGGCAGTCTTACGTACGGAACCAGTTTCAGATGGACGCGACGACCAGTACGATCTTCCTGAAGCTGGTCGGGCACACGGACCTGCTGGGCGACTTTGTCGTCTACACGGCCGGTAACTTCCGCGGGGGAGGCGGTAAGACTTTCGAACTCCGGAATGCCTATATGTCGGCCCGAGGTTTCACGGTCGGTTACGATTACGGTTCGTTCATGGACCTTGCCAATGTGCCTGCGACGATCGACTTTGCCGGCCCGAACGGGCTTTCTATCTACCATGCCACCCAGATCCGTTATGAGCACGCGCTTGCCAAGGGGCTGAAAGCCGGTATCGGCGTGGAGATGCCGGTTGTGGACGGCTTGACGAACGACCATGTCAGTATCACCAAACAGCGGATGCCCAACTTCCCCGTCTACCTGCAATATAGCTGGAATCCCAAGAGCCATATCCGCGCAGCGGGTATCATCCGCAGCATGACGTATGACAACCTCGCGGCCCACAAGGCGGAGTCGGAAACCGGTTGGGGCGTGTTGGCTTCTGCCACGGTCAATGTGACCAGCTGTCTCCAGGTCTACGGCCAGGGTGTCTACGGTAAAGGTATCGGCCAGTTCCTGAACGATATGAGCATGCTGAACGTCGATGTCGTCCCGAACCCGGAGAAGGAAGGCCGGATGCAGGTTCTTCCGATGATGGGCTGGTTTGCCGGCCTGCAATACAACATCTGTCCGAAGGTCTTCCTTACCAGCACCTACGGGCAGTCCCGCCTGTACAGCCATGACGGTTACCCCGCCACCCCGTCCGGCCAGTACCGTTACGGACAATATCTGAATGCAACACTTTTTTGGAATATTACGTCCAATTTGCAGGTGGGTGCCGAATATCTTCGCGGCTGGCGAACGGACTTCAACAGCGACAAACGGCACGCCAACCGGATGAATCTTGCCGTACAGTATAGTTTCTAAGGTTTCTGTCTGTATATCAGTCTTATTACTATGAGTCTGTCCAGTCATAGTTATGATTTCACCAAGTCATAACTATGACTTTTTTTGTATATCTTTGTCGTAGGTTTAACGAAAGGATAGGCGAAATGAGATATTTGTCAGGGAGTATTTTCCTGTTGTTTCTGTTGTGTGGATCAGTATATGCTTATGGGGGTAACGGAGCGATCGGTGAGGAGTCGCATATTTCACAAGCCCAGGTGTCTAAGGTCAAGGTCTCGGGAAAAGTAGTGGATGAAAGCGGCAGGCCGCTCTCGGGCGCCAATATCGTGGAAAACGGTACCGCTAATGGCGTTATTGCCGACGTAAACGGAGACTTCACATTCTTTGTCACAGACAATTCGATCGTAACGATCTCTTTTATCGGGTATGAGTCCCAGGCAGTCTTTGTCCGGGGACAGCAAAACCTGTATATAAAGATGTCGGAAGACGCCCTGCAACTCGATGATGTCGTCGTGACCGCCTTGGGCCTCAAGCGGAAAGAGTCCGCCCTGACCTACTCCGTCAAACAGGTGGACGGGGAGGAACTGACGCGGGTGAAAGACCCGAACATGATCCTGTCGCTTGCAGGAAAGGTTGCCGGTATGCAGGTGAACAAGACCTCCTCGGGCCTGGGCAGCTCGGCAAAAGTCTTGATGCGCGGTGTCCGCTCCGTTGCCGGAAACAACCAGCCGCTGTATGTGATAGACGGCGTGCCGGTCCTGAACACCTCCAACGAGCAAGCCTTTACCGCTATCGGCGGTACAGCCGATGCCGGCAACCGCGACGGGGGAGACGGCATCTCCAATCTCAATCCCGAAGATGTGGAAAGCATCAGCATCCTGAAAGGTTCTCCCGCCGCCGCCCTCTACGGCAGCCAGGCGGCGAACGGCGTCATCCTCATTACGACCAAGAAAGGACGGACCGATGTCAGGAAGATCAGCTTCTCTACCAGCCTCGTCTTCGATAAGGCCTTCTGCCTGCCTGAATTCCAGAACACGTATGGCGAGAGTAACGGCGTGGAGAGCTGGGGAGAGAAACAGGCTATGCCGGCCTACGATAACGCCGGCGATTTCTTCCGTACCGGTCTCAACTCGATGACCTCCTTCTCCGTCAGTACCGGTAACGAGCGTTATCAAACCTATTTCTCCTATGCCAATACGACCAGCAAAGGCATTATGGATAACAACCGCCTGCGCAAGCATAATATAAACTTCCGTGAGACTGCCAAGCTCTTTGACGACCGCCTGAAGTTGGATGCGAACGTCAACCTCTTCCGCCAGGTCATCAACGACCGCAACCCAAGCGGCGGTTTCTACATGAATTCGCTGGTCGGCCTCTACCGCTTTCCGCGGGGGAAAGACATTTCCGAATATCGCGACCATTTCGAAGTGTGGGACGAGTCGCGCAACCTGTACGTCCAGAACTGGCATTCGGGAACAGAGGACTTCGAGCAGAACCCTTATTGGGTCGTCAACCGTATCCAGAGCAAGGATCTTCGCAACCGGACAATGGCCTCGCTGACTGCTGAACTGAAAGTGACGGACTGGTTCCGCCTGCAAGCCCGCGGAAGCGTCGATAACGTCTCGGATAAGATCCGTCAGAAGTTCTACGCCTCCACCGCCCCCGCTCTTGCCGGGGTGAACGGGCGTTATATCGAAATGGACTATCAGGAGACGATGTTCTACGGCGACGTAATGGGTATGTTTGAAAAGAAGTTCAGCGACTTTTCCCTTCAGGCGGCCATCGGTGCCAGTATCAACGACAAGACGGTCAACTCCCTCCGTTACGACTCGAAGACCGCCTCGCTCAAGTATGCCAACGTCTTCAACATCGCCAACATCAATATGAACGGTTCGGCCTACATCAGCCAGCAGATCGACGCCCGCCGGCAGATGCAGTCACTCTTTGCGACTGCGCAGGTTGGTTACCGGGAAACCCTGATTCTCGACCTGACTGCCCGCAACGACTGGGCGAGCACGTTGGCCTATACGCCGCACGAAGGTTCCGGTTTCTTCTACCCCTCGGTAGGGGTGGCCTGGATCATGGATAAGACATTGCCGCTACCCGAATGGGTTTCCTTCTCCAAGATACGTGCGGTGTGGAGCAAGGTTGGTAACGATATACCGCTTTATGTCACCAACCCCGTGTCGCACGTCGGTGCGGGAGGCGAGATCGAATATGCCGACGCCGCCCCCTTCGAAGACATGAAACCGGAGATGACGACCTCCGTCGAGTTGGGTACCGAATGGCGTCTTTTCAACAGCCGTCTTAACCTGAGTGCGACCTGGTACCAGACCAATACGCGCAACCAGTTCTTCAAGCTCCCCGCTCGTTCCGGTGACAAGTATGCTTACCGCTATGTCAACGCCGGAGATATCCGTAATAGGGGGTGGGAGGTTACCCTCGGCGGTGTGCCCGTCATGCGGCAGGATATTACCTGGAAGAGCGAACTGAACCTCTCGGCCAACCGGAACCGGGTGATGAAGCTGCACGAAGAATTGCCCGTCTTCGTCTACGGTCCCAGCGGCTTCTCGTCCAGCTATGCCATGAAGTTGAAGGAGGGAGGCGCCTTTGGTGACATCTACGGCAAAGCCTTCCGCCGGGATGCGGACGGACAAATCCTCTATGAGACGGAAGGGGAGAAGAAGGGCTTGCCGCAAGTAGAAGGTGAGGGGAACCTAATCAAAGTCGGCAACTGCAACCCGAAGCTCAACCTCAGTTGGAGTAATACGGTCAGCTATCGTGACATCACCCTCTCTTTCCTGATCGACAGCCGTATCGGAGGCGATCTCCTCTCGCAGACGCAGGCGGATATGGACCTCTTCGGCGTAACGAAAGAGACGGCTGCCGCACGCGATGCCGGCTACGTGATGCTCGAAGGACACAAGATCGAGAATGTCGAAGGTTTTTATAAGAATGTAGTGGCAGGGCGTGCCGGGGTGACGGAATACTACATGTATAGCGCCACCAACATCCGCCTGCGCGAGCTTTCCCTCGGCTACCGCCTGCCGGAGAAGTGGACGGCCGCAAGCCGTGTTTTCAGCCAGGTGCATCTCTCGTTCGTCGCGCGTAACCTCTTTTTTATATATAAGGAAGCGCCTTTCGATCCCGACCTGATCCTCTCCACCGGAAACGATAACCAGGGGATCGAAGTATACGGACTGCCGACCACCCGCAGTTTCGGCTTTACTGTCAAATGTGAATTTTAAAGATTGACTTATGAGAACGCTATCTATAACACTCGCAGCCGCCCTGTTGGCACTCTCCGTCCTGTTCGTCTCGTGCACCGGCGACTTTAAGGACTTCAATACGGATCAGTCCGGTATCACCGACGAGGACATGAAGATCGACTTCAACAATCTCGGTATCCCGCTCGACATCATCCAGCAGGGTATCTACTTCAACTACGATTTCGGTAAAGGCAAGAACTGGCCTTTCCAGTTGATGCAGAACCTGAATGCCGATATGTTCAGCGGTTATATGCACGATTACAAGCCTCTTAACGGCGGTAGCCATAACTCCGACTATAACCTGCAGGACGGCTGGAACGGTACCGATTGGGGCTATACCTACGCTTACGTCCTGCCCCAGATCAAGAAGCTGGAAGACTCTACACGCGTGGCCTACCCTTCGGTCTATGCCGTGACCAAGATACTGAAGGTGGAAGTGATGCACCGCATCTCGGACATCTACGGCCCTGTCGTCTATACGAACTTTGCGAACGTCGAAGGTGATTACCGCCCCGATACGCAGCAGGAGGCCTACGACGCCTTCTTCCGCGACCTGGACGAAGCAACCGGCATACTCCGCGAATATGCCGAATCGAGAGCGCAAGGCCCGGATATCTCGAAGTTCGACATCCTGTTAGACGGCCGTCCCGTCTCGTGGCTCCGCTTTGCCAATTCGCTCCGGATGCGTTTGGCTGTCCGGATCGCAATGGCCGACCCTGCACGGGCTAAGGCGGAGTTCCTCAAATCGGCCTCCGACCGGGCAGGCGTCTTCGAGCAGCCTTCCGAGTGTTTACGTGTCTCGACCCGCAACGGCTATCAGAATCCTTTGGGCGAGATCAACCGGGTATGGGGCGAGGCCTTCATGAATGCCTCTATGGAGTCGATTCTCACCGGCTACGAAGATCCCCGCCTGGAACTCTTTTTCGAGCCTTGTGCGGAGGATGTGGCGATCCCGGGAGACGAAACGGTCGTGGCATTGAGGAACCGTTACAAGGGAATCCGCCAGGGAACCTGCTTTTCCCATTTCCTTTACGCTACCCATTCCCGTCTGTATGTGAACCAGTCGACTGCCCCGATCCTTATGACCGCCGCCGAAGTCTGGTTCCTGCGTGCCGAAGCCGCCCTCCGCGGTTGGACAGCGGAAGATCCTGGCACTTGCTACCGTGAAGGCGTTGTCGCCTCCTTCCGCCAATGGGGAGCCGACGGATCGGATGACTACCTGCAATCCGACAGGGTAGGGGCCGACTATATCGATGCTTTCGACCCGGGAAACAACATCAAAGCCCGCTGTCTGGTCACCCCCAGGTGGGAAGAAGAGGCATCCCGCGAAGTGAAACTCGAAAAGATAATCACCCAGAAATGGATCGCCCTGTTCCCCGAAGGTGGCGAAGCCTGGGCCGAACAGCGGCGAACGGGTTACCCGCGTCTATTCCCGGTGCGCATCAACAACAGTAAAGACGGCTGTATCGACACCGAAACGATGATCCGCCGCCTGAACTTCCCCGCCGATATCGCCGATACCGACGCCCCTCTCTACCAAAAACTCATCGAAGCCTTCGGCCGCCCCGACCATGCCGGTAGCCGTTTGTGGTGGGATACGGGGCGTAATTTTTAGTTAGTGTCTAAGAAAAACTGAACCTGTAAATGATGATTTAGCGGTGTGTTTATATCGACCGTTGGTAACCCTTCCCCTCTCGAGAGGGGAAACAGATACTCCCGGCGCTGTAACCACGAATACGAAACACACTCATAAATCATCATTTACAGATTAAATATAAAACCTGTTCCTTTGCGCTCCCGCGTCGGAGCGCGGGAGCGGGATAGCTCACATCTGTCAAATAGTGAAGCTTCCGTAAACAAAAACTTTACAACACCCCCCCCTTTTTAGTAGTTTTTCTATTTTGTCCGGAATGTTGATCCGTTTTGAATTGACTCTTTTTGTGTTTTTAGCCTTTTTGGGCTGACAACAGAGAGTATGAGGTGCCGGGGTCGTTCCGAAAAGCGTACAATTTGATTGCCGGAAAACAGAAACGCCGGCAATGTGGTAAAGCTTAACTCCCGGAGAATCGCCTGTAGCAAAACAAAGGCGGGCTGCACTCCAAATATTCAAAGGGAATTTCAGGGGCTTGTTGCGATGAAGACGGTCATCATTTCAATTACGACCGTCCAAATCGCCACGACGACCGTCCGAATCGCCGTGAGGTGCCGGGATCATCCCCTATCAAGACGGTCGTGATGAGAAAAAGGACGGTCCTGATGGCGGAAAACTCCCGTAAAAGGAGACAAAGCTCCTTTTTGAGGGCTAAAAAATGGATTAGCATTTGTTTCGTTTCGGATGTCTATTGAGCGTGAAAAATGTGTTTTATACAATAAGCCCCTTGGTATACATTGATTCGGACTTAAGATGAACTGAACCTGACATCTATAAGTCTGCGTTTGTCTGCGTCGTCTGTAATGATAGGTATTCCTTTCTCGGGCCGATACATTTACCACCCTTTTTACTGTTTTATTCTTCCTGACCTGTCTTATTTGTTCAAATTAGGACAAAATGGAATAAAACTATGACAAAATGAGAGTATTTGTTGACATACAATTCTCATATTTGTCATAAATTTACATCCGAGAGATCATGAACGGCATGAACAAAATAGGTAATATTAAAGTTTATTTGCTGAATATGTTTGGCGAGGTGAAAAACTTTGCTAACACACACACACACACACACACACACACACACACACACACACAATTTAGTTTATTAAAAGACCTCCTTTCTTCCGGCATATACTGTAAAATACATATTCATTCCGAATATGTATGTCGCACTACATATATTATTATATGTACTTTCTTATTATGCTTTTTCCCGCTATCCGGGAAGAAGTACCTTATACTGTGCATGGGCCGTATTGCTCCATGCATTGCAAATAGATATTACTCATTTTTTAATAAACTGATAAAAGTATGAAAGCAAAGAATCTACTTCTGATTGCCGTAGCAGTGCTATCGCTGGCCGGCTGTAAATATGACGACGATGCCCTGTGGGATGCCGTCAACAAACAGGAAGAGCGCATCGCGGCTCTGGAAACATGGCAGAAACAGGCCAGCCAGGAAATCGCTGCCTTGAAGGCTATCACCGACGAGAGCGACTATATCCTCTCTATCGACTCCATCATGGATGGCACCATCCGCACCGGATACACCATCACTTTTAAAAAGAGCGGAACCATCACCCTGATGAACGGCCAGAAAGGCGACAAAGGCGACACCCCGCTAATCAGCCTGCAACAGGGAAAAGACGGCAACTGGTATTGGACGCTGAACGGCGACCTGATGACCGATGCCAACGGCGCCCCCATCCGTGCCAACGGTGCCGCGGGAACTCCTGCCCCTACACCACAACTGAAAACAGGCAGCCAACTGAAAGCCGCTTCCGTCCCCGGCACATGGCAAACGGATGCTTTCTACCTCTCGGTGGACGGCGGAAAGACCTGGAATAAAGTATCCGGCGACAAAGGCGACAAAGGGGATAAAGGTGATAAAGGAGATACAGGCGCCACCGGTGCCCCCGGCTCTTCAGGATCCGGTGGCGGGCTTTTCTCAGGAATAGATAACTCCAAGCCCTCAGTTGTAATCTTTACTCTGGTGGATGGTATGACAACATTCACCGTTCCCCGCTATAACGCCGTCGCACTGAATTTGGTAATAAAAAACAGCAGCAACATTCCTGTAGACAAAGACAGAGTCGAAATAATGGCTTTCTCCAGAACTGCCGTCTTTGTCTACTCTGAATTGGCATCCGGCTCCACCATCGTCGTGATTCCCCCCACAGGCTGGACTGCCATTCTGGACAGAAAACAAAATAAGATCACTATCGGCTCACCGTCTGAGGATGACTATTCGAGCAATTCCCAGCTGGCAGGCCCCGTAGAAACGGTTGTTGTGGTTTCCAGCGGAAATGGATTGAATGCCTTCTACACCATCCGGACGATGGCAATATCCAATGATTTTATCAATTGCAATGCCGACGACCTGCAAAGTCTGTTGACACAATATCCCAACGTGAAGAAACTTAAAGTGGGCGGCGCATTGACGACTGAGCACATGGAGAAAATCAAGGGTTTGAACTCATCCTTGGTAGAGATAGATTTGGAAGATGCAACTTTGGATGGTGGTATTCCGTATAGTCAGTTTAATAGCTTTAGTAATCTAACCACCGTAAAGCTGCCGAAAGGTTTAACGAAGATAGGAGCATCTGCATTCGCGAATTGCCCACTAACAACGATAACAATAGGGGAAGGATTGACATATATAGGTGGGACAGCTTTTTCTGGTTGTACTTCTTTAAAAACGATTACACTACCTGGTTCCTTGGAAAAAATAGAAGGTAATATCTTTGCTGGCTGCTCCGCTTTAGAGTCAATAACTTGCGAAGCTACGAGTCCCCCAAAATATGAAGGTTCAGATCCTAATGCCTCTTTGGCTGCCAATGGTCTGGGGAGTCTTAAAAATATATATGTGCCGGCCAATTCTGTAAGTGCCTATCAGAACGACAGTTTCTGGAAGAAGTATTCAGATAAGATAACTGCTATCACGCAATAGAAAATAGGAGTATTCACTTAAATCCGTCTTTACGAGAAAGGAGAGTTAAAGGGGGCGGGGATGATTGATGGGTAGAAATGTTCCGTATGGGCGGGCAATCGGGTATGATACGGCCAAATAAAGAATGTGTCAAAAGTCCCTTGTTCCCGCGCTTGACGCGGGATCGCATTAGAACCGGCAATATAAACAGCTGATTGATAAGGCCTGTTCTTTTGCGGCCCCGCGTCAAGCGCGGGGACAAGGATGTTTTGACACATTCTATATGTGGCGCCTATAGCGCAAATATCGGAATCTGGTTCTTAGAACAGCTTATTCGGATATTCTCCGGCATCGACCAATGCCTGGATCTTGTCGACCACTTCCTGGCGGTCTTCCGGATAGGTGACGCCGAACCATTTGCTGGCGGTGTCCAATACTTCGACCGTGGCGGTCTTGTCACTGATCAACTTATCGACCATCAGAGGGATGAAGAACTCGCTCTTCAGGTTCTCCATGTTCTTCGGATCGCTCAGGAATGTCTTGAAGAATTCCTGGCTATAGGCGAAGTAGTCCGGAGTGAAGCCCCAGAAGTTCATGCTGACCGGTGTCGTGTCGGGAGTTGCCGTCCATTCGCCGTTGTCGTCGATGTACTTCACTTCGCCGTCGATACGCTGGATCTTCGTGCGTTCTACAACCGAAGTCAGCAGGTTGTTTGCGTCCGTACTGCAGATACCGCGTGAAACCGTACCGCTTTCGCTCAACGTGTTCCCTACGCGGAAGCCTACCATCGAATATACATTCTTAGAGCCTTCGGGCAGTGCGGCGAGGAACTTGCCCATTGTCTGGAAAGAGTCGCGGCCGTAGAAGTCGTCGCAGTTGATAACGGCAAACGGTTCCTTGATCACGTCGGCACCCATCATGACAGCATGGTTCGTACCCCAAGGTTTCGTCCGTTCTGCCGGGCAGGTAAAGCCTTCGGGCAGGTTGTCCAATGCCTGGAATACCAGTTCGCATGGGATATGGCCTTCATACTTGGATATGATCTTATCGCGAAAGTCTTGCTCGAAATCTTTGCGGATAACGAATACAAGTTTACCGAAACCGGCGTGAATGGCGTCGTAAATGGAGTAGTCCATGATTGTTTCACCGTTAGGACCCAGTCCGTCCAATTGCTTCAAGCCTCCATAGCGGCTTCCCATTCCGGCAGCCAATAAGAATAATGTAGGTTTCATAATCTTTAAGTTTATATAGTGTTTTTGTTTTCTCCGGACAAAAGTAGGAAATAATTGAGAATAGACAACTGCCTATTGCCAATTAATTTACTTCCAGCACGACAATCGACTTAGCGGGCAGGTTGATCTTCAACTGTCCCTTCTCGATCCTGGCACCGTTGAAGGTTGCCGGCTTAACTGCGTCCGGTTTTTCAAAGGTGTTGTGGTCGTTGATAGAGGCGGAGGTCAGGATGCGTCCGTTGACACGGCTGATCTTCTGTCCCTGCAGGTCGAGCGTGATGTTTTGCGCATTGTCGACATCTACGTTTGCCAGCGAGATATGGATCGCTCCGTTCTTGTCCTTGGAGGCTGAAGCGCTTACCATCGGCACTTCGCGGTTATCGCGCACTTTCGCCTTGTCGCAGATCAGGTCCATCGGCAGGAATGTTGCGTCCTGGTGCACGTTATACATCTGGAAGACGTAGTAGGTCGGTGTGAGCAACATCTTCGGCCCGTTCGTCAGGATCATGGATTGAAGTACGTTGACGATCTGGGCGATGTTGGTCATCTTGACGCGCTCCGTATATTTATGGAACACGTTCAGGGTGAGGGCTGCCACGAAAGCGTCGCGCATGGTGTTCTGCTGGAACAGGTGGCCGTTGATCGTTCCCGGCTCTTCGTCCCACCAGGTGCCCCATTCGTCTACCATCAGGGCGACCTTCTTCTGCGGGTCGTACTTGTCCATGATCTGAATATGCTTTTGTACGACGTTTTCGATTTCGAGGCATTTGCCCATTGTCCAGTAGAAATCGTCCTTGTTGAAACCGGTTGCGGAGCCTTTGCTGCCGTTCCATCCGGTCACCGTATAATAGTGGAGTGAGATGCCGTCCATGCGGCCGCCCACGTTCTTCATCAGTGTCTCGGTCCAGGTGTAGTCGTAGTCGCTGGCACCGCTGGCGATCTTGAAAAGCCTATTGCCGTCATAGTTGCGGCAATAGGTGGAGTAGCGGCGGTAGAGGTCGGAGTAGAATTCGGGGCGCATGCTTCCACCGCATCCCCAGCTCTCGTTGCCCACGCCGATGAACTTCACTTTCCAGGCTTTGTCGCGGCCGTTCTGGCGACGCAGGCGTGCCATCGGGCTGTCGCCTTCCGAGGTCATATATTCCACCCACTTGGCCATCTCTTCAACCGTTCCGCTACCTACGTTCGCACTGATGTAGGGCTCGCAACCTAACAGTTCGCAGAGGTTCAGGAACTCGTGCGTGCCGAAGCTGTTGTCCTCGATCGTCCCGCCCCAGTTGTTGTTGACCATCTTCGGACGGTTCTCTTTCGGTCCGATACCGTCCATCCAATGGTATTCGTCGGCAAAGCAGCCGCCCGGCCAGCGCAGGTTGGGGATGTGGAGGTCCTTCAAGGCTTGCAACACGTCGTTACGATAGCCTTGCGTGTTGGGTATGTCTGATTCAGGGCCTACCCACAATCCGCCGTAGATACAGGTTCCGAGGTGTTCGGCAAACTGCCCGTAGATGTGTTTGCTGATCTGTTGTGTCCCTTGTTGCGGGTAGATGCGGATGCTTGCGTCTTTCTGCGCAAACAGAGGCAACGTTGCGGCTGCCAATAAACTTACTAATACTGTTTTCATGTTATTTTAGTTTACAATGTTTTATTTGAATAAAAGCTATGCTTTATAGGTGTGAAAGCTATGCTTTGTTATACGAAAAGCTATGCTTTATTTGAATAAAAGCTGCTTATTCCAGTTCGATCACGAATGTCGTCAACGACTTGGCCGGACTTGCATACGCCTGCTTCTTCCCTTTGAAGGGGGCTGCCGGGAACGACTGGCAATCTTCCGTCTCGCTTGTCCGCCAGTTGCTTACGGCCTTGATCTTGCCGGAAAACTTGTTCAGGTCGATGTTGAAAGGAAGTTCCCGCTCTGTCGTGTTCAGGACGGCGACAACCACCTCTTTGCCCGACGGGGAGAGGGCGGCCAGCGTATGTTCGTTTCCCGATTCGATAAAGGTATAACCCTGTTTAATGAAACGGGAGATCTGCATGCGGACATACAGGTTCTTGACCGGCTTGTATTCCTGTGTCTTGAAATTACCGCGCATGACGCACCATTCGCCGTTGTTCTCTTCCATCAACTGCCAGTCCAGCCAGGCTTGCGGGCGCATGATCCGCAGGTCGTCGAACATCTTTTGGGTGAGCAGCAGGTTGCTTTCAAAATCCCTACCTCCGCTGGGGCCGGTTTCCGATTGCCAGAAGGGTTTGCCTGCCTGACGGACAAGTTCGCGTACGGCTTCCCGTTCTGCGTTTGTCCCGGAATAGGTATGCGTGTTGAGTTGTCCTAACTTATCCCAGATGTCACCGGCTGCCTGGTAGGCTTTCTGTACGGTCAGGAACTGATCGAGGTTCGTCTCGTCGGAAGCCGACAGGACGGTGGTGAGGCCGGACGCCTTCAGCTTCGGGTATAGCATCCGGATGATCTGTATCTGGGTTGCGGGTTCGAAGTGGCAGCCTTCCTGGCTCCCTTCCGCATACCAGTAGTTGGAGTACGACTCGTTGAAAGGCTCCAGTGTCTTGAAGTCGATCTGGTAGGCCGCCTTGTAGTGTTTGCAGACATCCAACAGGTAGTCGCAGAACATCTCGTAGTACTCCGGCTTCAGGTTATCCTTCAACGGGTCTACGTTCCCGGCCGCACATCCGCTATAGGTCATCCAGTAGGGGGCGGAGTTGGAGAATGCTTCGAAGACGGCATCCGGTCGCTTCTCTTTGATCTTGAGGAGAATCGTACGTTGCCCCTTGTCAGCATTCCAGTTATAGGGGGCTGTGGGAGAGTCCTTGAACCCCTCCATCTCAGCCCGTTTCCCTTTCCCTTTGACCATGTGGCCGTCTGCGTGTGCAGGATCGTCGCCGCCTCCGATGTTATAGCGGAAGATGTTCATGTTCAGTTTGTCGGGCGAGGTGATGAGGTCGACGATCTCGTCCACCTTCTTCTCATCCCAGTTGCCCACCTGGGCGGCCCACCAGCAAAGGGAGCTGCCCCAGCCTTCGAGTTGCTGGTAGCTTTGGGTGGGGTCGATCACGGCCACTTCATTGTCCGTACTTTCCGGTTGGGCTGCATGGGCAAGGCACCAGCCGGCGGACAGAAGGGCTGTACAGATGATTGATGTTTTCAGTTTCATAATGTATGTTATTTACGGTTTTAATGATTGGTCAGAACTTGAACGGGCTCATCTTCGCATACGCTTTGTATTCCTTGATCATACCCGGATATCCTTCTTCCGCGCGGGGCAGGTATTGGAAACCGGTGATGACGACATCTTCGCGCAGGTCGATCACAACCTGGTGCGAGTATTTATCACCGCGAACCGTGCTCCAATAGGTCGATTCCTGCAGGTCGAAGATTTTGTCGGCGGTGAAATTGCCTCCTTGCGTCTCTTCGCTGTCGGCGTATGCGATCTGCCAGTGCTGGCGGGAAAGCGGTTTTCCGTTTTCGCCCAACAGGTAGAACTCGGCAATGGCCGCATTGTCCTTACCGTCCTGCGCGCTTAAGCCTTCGAGACAGAAGAAGCGGGCTTTGACCGGGGCATTGAACTTAACCTCCTGCCAGCCGTTACCTGCTTTCAGGGCGCCTTCGGCTACGGGCTTCTCGTTTTTGAGGTCGAGGTTCTCGCCCTCTTTGCGGTGCGTCATCGGAGCTTCGGCACGGAGCATATCCAGGATCGGCTTGTCGAGGCCGGTGATTGTTGCCTTCTTCGGACCTAAGAGGTCGAGCACGATGATCTCGTTTTCGCCTTCCTTCAGCCAGCAACCCGGCATGAAGAGGGTCTGTTGCGGTCCGATTTCCCAGAAACGTCCCATGGCTATCCCGTTCACCCAGACCATGCCTTTTCCCCATGTCTGCATGTCGAGAAAGACGTCGCCCACCTGATCCAGATTGAATGTGGCACGATAGTAAGCCGGGCCGTCCACCTTCTTTCCCAGAGCATATTTCTTGTTTTGTACAAACGGGTAGTCTACGGGGAGGTTATACACCTGCCAGTTCTTCAACTCCTGTGTCGAGCCTTCGTTGAGCAGTTCCACTTTTTCGGTGATACCTTTACGGTCGTGGATCGCTTTGTCGAAGTTCACGCGTCCCATCGCTTCCACCAGGATGTCCAACCGGGTTCCGGCGGTCAGTGCGGGCAGCTTGAGGGAGTTCTCGCCGCGACGGCGGTCCAGGCGGCCTAATAGTTTGCCGTCGGCATAGACCTGTGCCCAGTCGTGTACTTCCGTAATCAGCAGGGTCGTACCCGATGTCACGGCAGGCAGGGTGGTCCGGTACAGGATCGTGCCCCAACCCTGGTCGAACTGTTCCATCGGTTTGATGTCTTCGGATGTTTTCGGTTCGGGCAGATTATCGAATAAGGGGGCTGTTTCGCTCATCCCGAATTCGGGTATTCGGATGACCGGTTGTGCAGCCGGCACTTCGGACTGTGTTTCCCCTTCATCCATATAATTGGCAAGGAGTTCGCGCAGCTTGAAATATTTCGGGGTCGTCCATCCGGCCTCGCTGATCGGAGCGTCGTAATCGTATGAACTGCACATGGCCGAGTAGGCCGGGCTGTTGGCGCCACCCCAATGGCCGAAAGTCGTACCTCCGTGCGTCATATAGAGGGAGAACGATATATTGCGGTCGAGCATGTCCTTGATTCCGGCAACCATCGTCTCGGCGTCACGCGTCTCATGCTTGCGTCCCCAATGGTCGAACCAGCCGCTCCAGAACTCGCTACACATCAGCGGAGTGTTAGGGCGAACTTCTTTCAGCTTCTTGAACTGTTCGTCGATATTGGCACCCGTACCGAAGTTGATCGTCCAGACCAGGTCGTCGAGCGCGTTGTTCTGGAAGTTGGAACTCCAGTCGCACTGGAAGAGGGGAACGTCTGTAAATCCGGCGCCTTTTACGATGTCGCGGATATTGGCGATATACTTCTTATCCGTCGCATACGAACCATATTCGTTCTCAACCTGTACCATTATAATATTGCCGCCCTTCGTGATCTGCAGGCCGGCAAGCTGTTTGCCGATTTCGTTCATGAAGAGTTTCGTACGTTCCAGGAAATACGGATCGTTGGTACGCAGTTGGATATCTTCTTTCTTCAGCAACCACCAAGGCAGTCCACCCATTTCCCATTCCGAGCAGACGTATGGTCCGGGGCGCAGCATGATGTACATATTATATTTTTGCGCCAGGCGGCAGAAGGCGGCAATGTCGTTTTGTCCGCTGAAATCGAACTCGCCGGGCTTTTGTTCATGTATATTCCAGAATGCATAGATACAGATCGTATTCATGCCGAGCGCTTTGCAGAGTTGGATGCGGTGTTCCCAGTATTCAGCCGGAATACGGGTGTAATGGATCTCCGCTGCTTTGATTACAAAAGGTTTCCCATCTAACAGGAAAGTCTTGTTGCCAATGGCGAAAGAGTGTTCGGCTGTCGGTTTCTGGCTACAACCTGAGAAGGCAATGAGCAACAAGGTAACCAGCCAGATAGCAGTGTTTTGCAGGTACTTCATGATATAAATTAAGTTTATAAATATTTTCAGGGGATAAAAGTACATAAAATACACTTATCGACAAACGGAATTATGGCTCTTAATAGAAAAAAATAGTTCTATTTAGCTCAATTTGTGTACCTTTGCAGCATAGATATAATGTATAAACGTTGAACAAAATGAAAAAGTTAATGGCGATACCTCTTATTGCAGCCGGAATGGTTGCAATGGCAGGATGCAGCAAAACTCCTGTGAAGGAGGCTGCTAAGAACGACGCAATCAATCTGGCAAACCTGGACACGACCGTGGCTCCGGGTACCGATTTCTACCAGTACGCCTGTGGCGGTTGGATGAAGAATAACCCGCTGAAACCGGAATATGCACGTTTCGGAACTTTCGACCAGTTGCGTGATAACAATCAGGAACAGATCCGCACCCTTATCGAGGGACTGAGTGCCGAGCCGCAGCCGGAAGGTAGCGTAGGGCAGAAGATCGGTATGTTGTTTGCAATGGGTATGGACAGTGTGAAGCTGAACGAAGACGGGTATGCCCCGATCAAAGATCAGCTTGCCGAAATCAACCGGTTGGGAACAAAAGACGAGATGACAAAAATGGTTGCCACCCTTCACAAAGAAGGAATGGCTCCTTTCTTCGCCCTGTTTGTGGATGCCGATGAAAAGAACAGTTCCATGAACATCGTTCAGTTGTACCAGGCCGGCCTCGGTATGGGCGACCGCGATTACTACCTGTTAGAAGATGAAAGCAGCCAGAAGATGCGCGAGGCTTACAAAGAATATATCACCCGCCTGTTTACGCTGACCGGCAGTTCTCCCGAACAGGCCGATGCTGCGGTCAATGCCATCATGAAGATCGAGAAAGGCATTGCCGAAATCTCCTTCAGCCGCGAAGACCTGCGTGATTCCCAGAAGAACTACAACAAAATATCCATAGAAGACTTCAAGGCGAAGAATGACCCGCTGAACTGGGATGTCTATTTTGAAAGCATGGGCCTGATGGAGATCAAATATCTGGATGCAAAACAGTTGCCTTTCTACGAAGGCCTGGCAACCCTGATGAAGAATACGACGCTGGATGAGCAGAAGTATTACCTGACGTTCAACCTGCTTAGTGCCGCCGCCCCTTATCTGAGCGATTCCTTTGTGGCGACTAATTTTGATTTCTACGGAAAGACGATGTCCGGACGCCAGGAACAGCAGCCGCGCTGGAAACGTGCCCTGTCTACGGTCAACGGCGCTCTGTCGGAAGCTGTCGGCCAGATGTATGTAGCTAAATATTTCCCGGCTTCTTCAAAGGAAAAGATGTTGAAGATGGTCGGCGATCTGCAGAAAGCCCTGGGTGACCGGATTGCCGGACTGGAATGGATGAGCGATGAGACGAAGGCAAAGGCGCAGGAGAAACTGGCTGCCTTTATCGTCAAGATCGGTTATCCGGACAAATGGCGTGACTACAGCAATCTGGAGATCAAAAACGATTCTTACTGGGCGAATGTACGCCGCTCCAATATCTTCGAATACAATTATATGTTGGCGGATGTAGACAAGCCTGTCGATAGAGCCCGTTGGGGTATGAGCCCGCAGACCGTAAATGCTTATTATAACCCGACGACAAACGAAATCTGTTTCCCGGCAGCCATCCTGCAACCTCCTTTCTTCAATCCGGAAGCTGACGATGCTGTGAACTACGGTGCAATCGGTGTCGTAATCGGTCACGAGATGACGCACGGGTTTGACGACCAGGGGCGTAACTACGATAAGGATGGTAACCTGAGCGACTGGTGGACAGCCGAGGATGCGGCTCTCTTTACGAAACGAGCCGACCGCCTGGCCCAGCAATATAGCGATATTATTGTGGTAGACAGCGTCCATGCCAACGGCCGTTACACATTGGGTGAGAACATTGCCGACCAGGGTGGCTTGATGGTTTCCCACCTGGCTTACCTCAATTCTCTGAAAGGAAAAGAGACGCCGGCGCCGATTGACGGTTTCACCAACGAACAGCGTTTCTATCTGGGATACGCCAACCTTTGGGCACAAAACATACGTCCCGAAGAAATCCTGCGCCTGACCAAGATCGACCCGCACTCATTAGGCAAATGGCGCGTCAACGCCGCCCTCCGCAACATTGATGCATTCTACACCGCGTTCGATATCAAGGAAGGCGATCCGATGTATATGTCGCCGGCTGAGCGGGTGGTTATTTGGTAAATAAGGAGATTGATAATAATTGAAAAGAATATCCTGATATAAGCTGTTTTGTATCAGGATATTTTTTACCTTTGGCATAAATCTATAAAAGAATCGATATGACAACCTATGAATTAAATTCGCGTCGTGAAAGTCTATTGCAACAGATGGCTGAATTACTCAATAATGAAGAGGCGATATCCAAAGCTGAACGTTGGGTAAAAAGAATGTATCGTACCAAAGCCGTCGATTATCCTTTATCATTTGATAAAAAAACGCTTAGGAAAGAAATTGAAGAGGCCGAAGCCGATATAACCCATAATCGCTGTACATCACATGACGATCTTCTTAAAGAAATGAAAGCATGGTAGAAAAGAAAATAACCAAAATCCAGTGCAATATGGGCCAAGTAGAACCTTACTTAAAAGATTTACCTGTGACTTATCGATATCTTGTAGAAGGTAATTATAAGATTATTTATAAACAAAAAGGAGCGAATATTTATATCATGACTGTTTTTGATTGTCGACAAGACCTTTCAAAATTATTTGAGGACCTTCCAAAATAAGGATTATCACGAATAGAATATGATTATTTTATATCTTTGTACCTTTCTTTAATACTTTAACAATTCAAGATAAGATGAAAAAGCTCTTTATGCTGGCAGCCTTGATGGCGGTGGTTTTCTGTGTGAAGGCGCAGAACGTACAGTTACATTACGATTTCGGGGGTGCGCTTTATGACAAGGACCTGCACGGGCGCCCGGTTCTGACCTCTACGGTCGAGATGTTCAAGGCGGATAAGTGGGGTAGCACCTATTTCTTTATCGATATGGATTATACCAGCAAAGGCGTTGCCGCCGGCTATTGGGAGATTTCCCGCGAATTGCGTTTCTGGCAGCCGCCATTCTCCATACATGTCGAGTATAACGGAGGAGCTTCCAACAGTTTCTCTTACAACAATGCCTATCTGGGCGGTCCTACCTATACATGGAACAACAAGTCATTCACGAAAGGCTTCACCCTTACCGCCATGTATAAATATATCCAGAAACACAGACAGCCCAATAATTTCCAGTTGACGGGAACCTGGTATATCCATTTTGCCAAGAACGGCTTGTGCACCTTTATCGGCTTTGCCGACTTTTGGCGCGAACAGACATTTTATGAAGACGGCAGCCACCGGAACTTCATCTTCCTCTCGGAACCCCAGTTTTGGGTGAACCTGAATAAGTTGAAACATGTTGACGATAAGTTTAAACTAAGCGTCGGAAGCGAGGTCGAGCTGAGCCAGAACTTCGGTGCCCGTAAAGGATTTTATGCAATTCCGACACTGGCTGTTAAATGGACGTTCGATTGATCTGCTCTTTCTGGTTTACATCACATCGCGGAGCAACCAGAACATATAGATGACGTAAGCGATAACCAAAAACAATCCTTCTGTCCTTGTAATTTTCTGCCCGCTTTTTACCAGAGGCAACAAGAGCAAAGAGATTGCCAACATGACCAGCAGGTCGATGTAGTTCACATTCTTTGCCACGATAGGATGTACCAGCGAGCAGGTGCCGGTTATTGCCAGGATGTTGAACAGGTTCGAACCGACAATGTTGCCTATTGCAATGTCCGTCTTACCTTTGGAAGCGGCTACTATGGTTGTTGCCAGTTCCGGCATGCTTGTCCCGGCGGCAACGATTGTAAGTCCGATAACGGCTTCGCTGAGACCTGCATCTCTGGCAATGGAAACCGCATTTTCGACCAACAGGTGGGAGGCAAAGATCAGAACAGTCAGCCCGCCGACGATTTCGAGTGTGTCGAACGCCCAGTGCCTGGGTTGTTCTTCCAGTTCCAGATTGGGCTCTTCGCCATGTTTGCGGGAGTAGTACAGGCTGAATATGGTGTAGAGAATAATACCGGCCAGGAAGAAACCTCCTTCCATCCGACCTAATTCTCCGTTCCAGAAAAAGACAGTCAGCAGTATCGTAGCAATCAGCATAACCGGTATATCGATGCGTAGCAATTGTTTTTTTGCTTGAAGCGGATAGATTGTTGCAGAAATACCTAATATGATTCCGATATTGAAGATGTTGGAACCGACAATATTTCCAATAGCGATGTCTCCCTGCCCTCCGAGTGTGGCATTCAGGCTAACCACCAGTTCAGGTGCACTTGTTCCGAATGCGACAATTGTCAGACCGATCACCAGCGGTGAAATTTTTGCTTTGAGAGCTAAAGCGGAACTCCCCTGAACCAGCCAGCCGGCTCCGATATAAAGTGCAACCAGCGAGAGAATCAATAACGTCAGACTTGTTATCATGGCTCCTTCCTTTTTGTTAATCAATAAAAATGTCTTGCTTCCTGCTGCCCGGCAAAGAATCTTTGCCGTGACCAAGTTAACAGCAAGTTGTTTTATAGGCAGAAAAACGTACCTCGGAAAACCTCGGGATCACCCCGAAGTAAGCAACAGGAAGCATTATAGACATTCAGTTAGGGTTGTTAGGAATTCGTATATTATTAATATTCGTATTCTCCATGAGGACTACTGGCTTCCTGACGCATACCAATGATACGCAAAACAATCATCGTTATACTCAGCAGGGCAAGACCACCCATTGTTATCTCTTTAATTAACATATTTGAGAAGTCAGTTGTTCCGACCAATACCAAAATAATGAATGACAACATCATGGTTGCATCCACTAAATCTTTATTTATTTTCATTTCTATGTCTTTTTGAGGTTGTATAATCCGGTTTTTATTTCTCATCGACAGCCGTTTCTTCCGTAGTGGAAGGCGTACTGAGCCCTTTCATGATACCGTACAGGCCTGTGCCAAGGGCTCCCATTACGACTACAAGTTTTAAATAGTCGTTCGGGATGATGGAACTGCAAGCGAGTACACAACCGATAATAGTAATGATTACATAAATATAGATGCTGGATTTATTCTTTTTTGTAGACATAATAATTTGATTTTTAAGTGAATAATAATTTGTTTGCATTCCGGGGAATGCAATAGAAAAACGGTATGGAACAAACATCCCATACAAAAAGACAGATTATTCACTTTGAATCAAATAACGATTTTCCGCAGGCCATACACATGATAGCCCATACGGCAAAGGAGAGCTGAAAAGTTAATGGTTTGACATATTGTTACCTCTTCAGATACTTTCCGCAAAAGATTGATCTCTTTCAGGCGGAAGTACTGGATTGCTTTTTTTTCAATCTTCAGTAATCGTATGTTTATTGTGTTGCTGACAGTCTGGACTGTTCTGCGCGGTGTCAGGCAGTTGCTGCCTTTCAGGTCGCTGGTCAGTATTTCCAGATTATGCTGCATGTCGGCAGTGCCCTTTTCCATCATAATGGCCTCTTTCTGTGCTGACAAATCGGGGGATGTGTTGCTTTTCTGATCCTCCTCGGGGACAAAAAGCAACATGCCGAACAGCATGGTCAATATGAATAGGAAATTCTTCATGCTGCAAAGATATATGAATTCTTATGTAAAAAGCAAATCTATGCTCATTTGTTTTTATTTTTGCACGCGAATTATGCAGAAAAATATGGAACATAAAAAATCTCTTGTCGGGGCTTGGGTGGAAGCTGCGCGTCCCAAGACACTGCCGGCTTCTGTAAGTCCGGTTTTATTGGGAAGCGCGTTGGCTTATTATGATGGGGCGTTTGATGTTTTGCCGGCAGCCCTTTGTCTGCTGGTGGCGCTCTTTGCCCAAATAGCCAGTAACTTTGCGAATGACTATTTTGATTTTAAGAAAGGAGCCGACAGGGAAGACCGCCTGGGGCCTGAACGGGCTGTGGCACAGGGTTGGATTAGTCCGAAGGCGATGTTGACGGGTACGTTTGTAGCCTTAGGGTTGGCTTGCCTGTTTGGTTTGTTGCTGGTCTGCTTCGCCGACTGGCGGCTGTTGCTGGTAGGAGTGGCGATTGCTGTTTGCGTATTGGCCTATTCTGCCGGGCCGTTTCCGCTGGCCTATAACGGGCTGGGAGATGTTTGCGTGCTCTTGTTTTACGGGATTATTCCGGTTTGTTTCACCTATTATATACAGACGTTGAGTTTCTCTTTGCTCTCTTTTTTGTTGTCTGTCGCCCTGGGGCTTTTGTCTGTTAATATTTTGGTTGTCAATAATTACAGGGATTATGAGCAGGACAAGGCGGCTCGTAAGCGGACTACAATCGTGCTGTTTGGCCGCCGTTTCGGTCGGGTGTTCTATATAATGAATGAATGTTTAGCGTTTATTCTTATTCTTCCGCTTCTGCTGGATGCTCCCTGGTGGGTTTTGTTTCTATTCGGGATGCTGTTTGCGCTCTGTTTTTATACGACCCGCGAATTGTTTACACAGGAAGGAAAAGCCCTGAACCGTACATTGGGACATACTGCCCGGAATGTATTCCTCTTCGCCCTGATTCTTTCCGCCCTGTTTGTGTCTATCGGGAGTGGAGCGTATTGATTCACTATTGACAAATCCTGAACATTTCGTATTTCTGTCTCATAGTAATGGTTTGGGTAAATCATAATTATGACTTACCCAAACCATACTTATGACGGGAATATCGGATTTAGCAATATGGGGCAGACTTTGAACCTGACTTTTAGGGATAAATTGTATCTTTGCAGCCATAATAGAAAAAATATATGATTTCGGTTGAAGGACTAACAGTTGAGTTTGGCGGGTTTACGCTTTTTGATGATGTTTCGTTTGTGGTTAATAAGAAAGATCGTATTGCACTGGTCGGGAAGAACGGTGCCGGAAAATCTACGATGCTGAAGATATTTGCAGGCTTGCAGTCACCGACGGCGGGGACGGTCAGCGTGCCGAAGGAAACAACAATCGGTTACCTTCCCCAACAGATGAAACTGGCAGATACACAAACTGTCCGTGAAGAAGCCGAGCAGGCTTTCGAGCATATCCACGAAATGGAAAAGGAAATGGAGCGGTTGAATCAGCAATTGGCCGAACGTACCGACTATGAGACGGAGTCCTACCAGAAACTTATCGACCGTGTCACCCACCTGACGGAGCACTTCCAGATGATGGGCGGTAATAACTATCATGCGGAACTGGAGCGTACGCTTATCGGATTGGGATTCACCCGGAGTGATTTTGACCGGCCGACTTCCGAGTTCAGCGGGGGATGGCGTATGCGTATCGAGCTTGCCAAACTCTTGTTGCGCAAGCCGGATGTCCTGCTGCTGGACGAGCCGACCAACCATTTGGATATCGAATCTATCCAGTGGCTCGAAAACTTTATCGCGACACGTGCCAATGCCGTTATCCTCGTTTCCCACGATCGGGCGTTTATCGACAATACGACTTTCCGTACGGTCGAGATCGAGCTTGGTAAAATATATGACTATAAAGTAAAATACTCCGAATATGTCGTGTTGCGCCAGGAACGGCGTGAGCAGCAACTTCGTGCTTTTGAGAACCAACAGAAGAAGTTGGCCGATACAGAGGCTTTTATCGAACGCTTCCGCTATAAGGCGACTAAGTCCGTACAGGTACAATCCCGTATCAAGCAATTGGAAAAAGTGGAACGCATCGAAGTGGATGAGGTCGATACGGCTATGCTGAATCTGAAGTTTCCGCCGGCTCCCCGCTCCGGTTCTTATCCGGTGATCGTGGAAGACCTTGCCAAGCGGTATGGTGAACACCTGATCTTCGAGCATGCGACGTTTACGATCAACCGGGGAGATAAGGTCGCTTTTGTCGGCAAGAACGGAGAAGGTAAGTCTACATTAGTAAAATGTATAATGGGAGAGATTACCGACTTTACCGGCAAGTTGCAACTGGGGCATAATGTCAAGATCGGCTATTTTGCCCAGAACCAGGCTCAGCTTTTAGATGAAAATATGACTGTGTTCGATACGATCGACTATGTGGCGCAAGGGGATATCCGTACGAAGATACGCGATATTCTGGGCGCTTTCATGTTCGGGGGGGAAGCCTCGGATAAGAAGGTCAGGGTTTTGTCGGGAGGGGAGAAGACTCGTCTGGCAATGATCCGTTTGTTGTTGGAACCGGTGAACCTGCTGATTCTCGATGAGCCGACGAACCATTTGGATATGCGTTCGAAGGATGTGTTGAAAGATGCATTGAAAGAGTTCGACGGGACGGTTATCGTCGTTTCTCACGACCGTGAGTTCCTGGATGGACTGGTCGACAAAGTATATGAGTTCGGTAATAAACGGGTGGTCGAGCATCTGGGCGGTATATATGATTTCCTCGAACACAAGAAGATGGACAGTCTGCAAGAGTTGGAGCGTTCTGCACAAGTGGCTTCCGATGCTGCCGCGGCAGATGTACAGCCCACTCAAAACAAACTCTCCTACGAAGCCCGCAAGGAACAGAGCAGAGCAATCAAGAAAGTGGAGAAAGCGATTGCCGAATCCGAAAAGAAAATCGCGGAACTGGAAAAATCCATAGCGGCTATCGAAGCCAAACTGGCAACGCCTGAAGGGGCGGCGGATGTCTCTTTATACAGTGAATATTCGGCTTTGAAGAAAGATTTGTCGGAGACGATGGACCTCTGGGCCGAACAAACAATAGAATTGGAAGAATTATCATGACAACAAAGACGCAACAGATACGTATTGAAGATTTCGATTATCCGCTGCCTGACGAGCGGATCGCTAAATTCCCGTTGCCTAAGCGGGACGAATCGAAGCTCTTATTATATAAGGAAGGAAAAGTAGGCGAAAGCATATTCAAACGTATTACAGACTATCTGCCGGAAGGTTCGTTGATGGTCTTTAATAATACGCGGGTGATCCAGGCTCGCCTTCTGTTTCATAAGGAGACGGGGGCTAAGATCGAGATTTTCTGTCTGGAACCGGTCGAACCGCATGACTATGCTTTGGTATTCCAGCAGACCGAACGTTGCCGCTGGACGTGTCTGGTCGGAAACCTGAAAAAGTGGAAAGAAGGGCTTTTGAGCAAGAAGGTGCAGCTCGATGGCGGCGAGATTGTCACCTTGAAGGCTGAGAAGTTGCAGACCTGCGGAGACAGTCACCTGATTGAGTTTACCTGGGATCATCCGACTTGTACATTTGCCGATCTTTTGGATGCGGCGGGCGTATTGCCTATTCCTCCATACCTGAACCGGGAAACCGAAAAAAGCGATTTGCAGACCTATCAGACTGTCTACTCGAAGATAAAAGGATCGGTAGCCGCTCCGACTGCCGGTTTACATTTCACTCCGGAAGTCCTGGCCGATATCGATGCGCACGGCATCGGACGGGAAGAGTTGACGCTTCATGTCGGAGCCGGGACATTCAAGCCGGTGAAAAGCGAAACGATCGAGGGGCACGAAATGCATACCGAATTTATATCCGTACGCCGTAGTTCGATCGAGCGGATCAAGCAGAACCTCGGCCGGATCATTGCGGTCGGTACGACTTCCGTCCGTACGCTTGAAAGCCTCTATTATATGGGTGTTACGCTGGCTTCAAATCCGGAGGCTACGGCCGAGGAGCTGATAGTCAAGCAGTGGATGCCGTATGAAGAGGCTAATAACCGTCTGACTGCTGATGAAGCGTTACAAAATATTCTGGATTATCTGGATCGCCATCAGGTGGATAAGCTGGTGACGGCTACCCGGATTATTCTCGCTCCGGGCTATGAATTTAAAATCGTACGGGGAATCGTGACGAATTTCCACCAGCCGAAAAGTACGCTGCTGCTGCTGATCTCAGCCTTTGTCAAAGGAGATTGGAGAAATATTTACGATTATGCCCTGGCGCATGATTTCCGCTTTTTAAGTTACGGGGATAGTTCGCTGTTGCTGTAAAAGTTATACAATAAATAGTACATAATCCTGTTATATATAACATAGATTATAGCAAATGAGACAATTTACCCCATACTTGTTCCTGTTATTGGCAGCATCGTTTTTGTATTCCTGTAAATCAGCGAAGTTGAGCGATGCGGAGGAAAAGCAACGTATTGGCGAATACTTTGAAGCAGCGGCCATATACCGGAAAGTATATACGAAAACACCTCCTGCCAAGCGGGATTTGCGTGGTTATATCGCTTACAGGATGGCTGATTGCAATCGTTTGATTAATAATACGCCGCGTGCTACCAGTGCGTATATGAATGCCCTGCGTTATAACTATCCCGACAGTATTGTGAACCTCCGTCTCGGACAGATGTACCATAAGAGCGGACGTTATGGTGAGGCGATCAAATATTATAATGATTATTTGTTGGCCGAGCCGGGTAGTATATTAGCCTTTAACGGCATAACCGGTTGCGAGGAGGCCACGAAGTGGAAACAGAATCCGACTCGTTATGTGGTCAAGCGGATGGAGAAGTTTAACTCCCGCCGTTCCGAATTTGGTCCGATGTTGTACGGTGAAAAATATGACCAGCTTTATTTTGCGTCGACCCGTACGCCGAAAGGAGCCGGAAAAGACAAAGATGAAACTACCAATGCGATTACCGGACAGCGGAATAACGATCTCTTCCTGGTGAAGCAGGATGAGAACGGAGCCTGGCAAGCCCCGATAGAGTTGGAAGATGAAGTAAACACGGAATTTGACGAAGGGACACCCTCTTTTTCCAAGGACGGGAATACGATGTATTACACCTACTGTGCGCAAGACCCGGAAGGACCGCGTACTTCAGAAATTTATATCTCTACTCGTAGCAGTGCCAAATGGGGGAAAGGGACGCGTGCCAGTATTGTGAAAGACTCGGTGACGGCTCTTGGCCATCCGGCGATCTCGCCTGACGGCAAATATCTCTATTTCGTATCGGATGCGGTAGGTGGCTACGGAGGTAAGGATCTGTTTCGGGCACGTGTTGTCGGGAATGATTTCGGACCGATGGAAAACCTGGGACCGGATATCAATACGCCGGGTGATGAGATGTTTCCGTATGTGCGCGATTCCGTTACGCTTTATTTTGCATCGGATGGTCATCCGGGTATGGGAGGGCTCGATATATTCAAGGCTACTTTAGACAGTACCGGCAAATGGAATGTCGAAAACATGAAGGCACCGATCAACTCTTCCGGGGATGACTTCGGTATCACTTTTGCCGGAAAGCAGGAAAAAGGCTTTTTCAGCTCCAATCGTAACGATGCACGCGGATACGATCATCTCTATTCTTTTGAGGTGCCGGTTATCACGATCTTTATCGAAGGTATCGTGTCGGATGTGGATGAGAACCCGATAGAGGATGCCACAGTCCGTATTGTCGGCCGGGACGGTCTGAACGAAAAGGTGCTGGCAAAGAAAGACGGCAAATACAAGGTTGAGCTGGAGCGCGACATCCGGTATGTGATGATGGCAAGTGCACGCGGTTACCTCAACCAGAATTTCGAGTTGAAGACCGGACCGGAAGAAAAGAATGAGACGTATATCGTGGACTTTTTCCTTTCCCCGATCAGCAAACCCGTCGTGATTGAAAATATATTCTATGATTTCGATAAGGCAACATTGCGTCCGGAATCGAAAAAGGCATTGGATGAGCTGATCAAGATGTTGAACGATAATCCGAATGTAACGATCGAATTGGGTGCGCATACCGACCGTAAGGGTTCGGACCAGTATAATGAACGTCTGGCTCAACGCCGTGCCCAGTCGGTGGTCGATTATCTGATTACGGGAGGTATAGCTCAAGACCGTCTCGAAGCCAAAGGATATGGGGAAAGTGTTCCTAAAGTGATCAATAAAAAGATGGCTAAGGAATATGATTTCCTGAATGAAGGAGATGTCCTGACGGAGGAATTTATAGAGAATCTGACTCCCGAACAGCAGGAGATTGCAGACCAGATAAACCGTCGGACCGAGTTTAAAGTATTACGGACAAACTATAATCTGTTTTGATTTATCAGCAGAGTAAGACAAAGATATGGGTACCTCGAATTTTTTATCCTGTAGTGTGTAAGAGGTTGTCTTCGGATATCGGCATTTTTTCTGAATGAGCCCCGCCGGTCTTCGGATAACCTCTTACTTTAGTTGACCGGTTGATTAAATATTGTGTCTCTGATTATTTAATTGCCGATAAAGCGTATCTTTGTGGCAAATAAAAAAATAAGATACTATGCGGATTAAAGTACTTCACTTATTATCTTTTATGTTGATTTTTAGCGCTTGTAACGGTCAACAATCTAAAAAGGCAGAAACAGGGGACACAAAAGAACGTACATTTGAGATGGTTTCTGTCCCCAGTGTCATAACCAAGCCGGAAGAACGTGCTGCCTATCTGATTACACACTATTGGGATAAATTTGATTTTACAGATACGGCTTTGGTTCACCTCCCTGAAATTACGGAACAGGCGGCATCCAACTATATCGATATGATGAAATATGTTCCGTCGGCAACAGCGGCTTCCTCTATTAAAAACATGATGAATAAGGCGGCTGTCGACAGTACGATGTTTGCTTATTTTGCCGGATTATATGAAAAATACCTGTATGATCCGAATTCACCCATGCGGGATGAATCTCTCTATATACCGGTGTTGGAAGCGATTTTGGAAGCTCCGGTTTTCGACGAAGTCCATAAAGTGCGTCCGGCACATCTTCTTGAAGTAGCTCTTAAAAACCGGATAGGAGAGTTTGCTACCGATTTTACCTATACGCTGGCAGATGGGAAAAAAGGTACTTTGTATCGGGTGAAAGCTGATTATTTGCTTTTATTCTTTTATAATCCGGATTGCCATGCCTGCAAAGAAATAACCGATCAGTTGGCTGCATCCCCGGTTGTAAACGCATGGATCAAGGACAACAAGCTCAAAATCCTGGCCGTTTACCCGGATGAAGATCTGGATGCGTGGAAGAACCATATTTCTTATATGCCGGCAAGCTGGATCAATTCTTATGACAGCACGGTCAGCCTGAAGAATGATGAAATTTATGATCTGAAAGCCATTCCGACACTTTATCTGCTGGATAAGGATAAGAAGGTCATTTTAAAGGATGTTACATTTAACCAGATAGATAATTATTTACAACTAAAACAAGCACAATGAGAGGAAGAACTATTTTATTATCGATGGCTTTAGTGGCTGGTGTCAGCTTGAGTGCATCGGCACAATTTAAAATTGGCGGTAAATCCATCAATACGAAGAAATTAGTAAATGCGGCGGCGGATGCCGCAAAAGCGATAACCTTGTCGGACGAGGATGTGGCAAATATGGCTCGCGAATATATCCAGTGGATGGATACGCATAATGAAGTTGCCGGTCCTGATACGGAAATGGGACAGCGTCTGGCTAATCTGACAAAGGATGTAAAGGTGGATGGCCTCAACCTGAATTTCAAAGTATATAATGTGATTGACGTAAATGCGTTTGCTTGTGGAGACGGAAGTGTACGTGTTTGTGGCGGCTTGATGAAGATCATGGATGACAATGAGGTGCTGGCTGTTATCGGGCATGAAATCGGTCATGTGGTACATACGGATTCAAAAGACGCCATGAAGCAGGCCTATCTGACTTCGGCTGCCAAGAACGCTGCTGGTGCTGCCAGCAATACAGTTGCAAAGCTGACCGATTCGCAATTGGGAGATCTGGCTGAATCGCTGGCCGGTGCCCAATATTCGCAGACACAGGAAAATGGAGCGGATGATTATGGTTTTGAATTCAGTATTGCTAACGGCCTTGATCCTTATAGTATGTGTAATTCATTGAACAAGCTATTGGAGTTGAGTGCGGAAGCTCCCAAGTCGTCTAAATTTCGCCAGTTGTTCTCCAGCCATCCGGAAACACAGAAACGAGTGGAACGGATGAGAGCGAAAGCAGATGAATACGTGAAGAATCAGAAATAAATCGTTAACAGCCTTTAATCGAGTGGCTTTTAGATTAAAATAATGCTAAATGCCCAATCTTTTCTGTTGGAAAACTATGCTGCATAACATAAAACGGGTATATTTGCACTGTGTTTTTCATGGTATTAGATTTAAGGTTAGCAATGAAGATTGGTTGTCGTGATGACAACCTTTTCTTTTTTTAAGCCGTTTGTTCTTTTCTTTCCTTTCGAATGCTTTTTAAGATTCCGAAATAATATTACTTTTGTGTATTGACTAAAAAACTAAATAGTGTGGATACAAGAATAAAACTACGGGTACAGGGTTTGACGAACAGCCAGATACAGTCGGGGGCATACGCCTTGATCTTGGCGGAAGAAGAAGGGGCTCGCCGCATACCTATTATTGTCGGAACGTCGGAAGCGCAGTCAATTGCTATTGCTTTAGAGCGCATAACGCCCCCTCGTCCTTTGACGCATGATTTGTTTGCAACGTTTGCCCAGGCCTTTAGTGTCCGCTTACGTGAGGTTTTTATCTATAAGTTTGAAGACGGGGTGTTTTATTCCGAATTACTTTTTGAAGATGGAGTGAACCAGGTTCGTCTGGATTCGCGTACGTCTGACGCTATTGCTATCGCTTTACGCGTTAAATGCGATATTTATACAACTCCTGAGATCGTGAAAGAATGTGGCGTTGTTCTGGAAGATGCTGTAGCGATGGATGAAAAAGATAAGGATGATGATGATTTTATACTGGATCTGGAGCCGGAAGACATAAAAGATGAAGCCCAATTGAAAAAGTGGCTTTCACTCCTGGACGCCGAGGAACTGGCGGATCGTCTGGATGAAGCAATTGCAGATGAGAACTATGAGTATGCAAAAATGTATAAGGATGAAATAAGGCGTCGCGAAGAGGAGGGCGGAACCAAATGATAGAACAACAACTTGGTTTTAGCTTGGAGTCTTTTTTGCGTGGCATTCTGGGAATTGCAACCGTGTTAGGAGTTGCCTATCTCCTGAGTTACGACCGGAAACGGGTCGACTGGAAACTGGTCGGAGGCGGATTGTTGATGCAGGTAATTTTTGCTCTTGCCGTCTTGTATGTTCCGGTAGTCGGGACTGTCCTGGAATGGCTGGGAAAGGCTTTTATCAAGTTGATGGACTTTACGCAATCGGGGGTTGCCTTTCTGTTAGGGTCGTTGGTGACCAAAAGCGAAGGATTTATTTTCCTTCTGAATTCACTCCCGGTCGTGATTTTCTTTTCAGCATTGGTTTCCCTGTTCTATTATTGGGGGATTATCCAGCGGATAGTAGGCGCTTTTTCCTGGGTTTTGCGTCGGTTTATGAATATATCCGGTGCGGAAGGATTGGTCACTTCCGGGAATGTCTTTATGGGAATGACGGAATCGCCTGTTTTGATAAAGAACTATCTGCCGGCTATGAACCGGTCGGAGATATTTCTGGTTATGGTTTCCGGTATGGGAACGATTGCCGGAACAGTGATGGGTACTTATATCGGCATGCTGGCAGGAGGTGATCCGGTTGCCAGGGTCTTGTTTGCCAAACATTTGCTTTCCGCATCGTTGATGGCAGCTCCGGGGTCGATCGTTCTGGCTAAGATTCTTTGTCCGCAGACGGAGAAAGCCGATGACCGGCTGGTTAAGATGGAAAAAATCGGGCAGCATTCTACGGCATTGGATGCATTGGCTGCCGGGACATCGACCGGTGTCCGCCTGATGGTCAACATTGCTGCCATGTTGTTAGTGTTTATTGCGATGGTGGCGCTTGCCAACTATATATTGGAAGGTTTGGTCGGACGGTATACCGGACTGAATGAGTGGATTGTGTCGATTACGGGCGGTAAGGCGCAAGGGCTGACATTCCAGTTTATTTTAGGAGTGATTCTTTCTCCTTTCATGTGGTTGATCGGGGTTCCCTATCAGGATGTTATGTTGGTCGGTTCTTTGTTGGGACAGAAAACGATCCTGAATGAGTTTGTTGCCTATTTCCAGATGCAGGAATGGAAAGATGCCGGTATGTTCATGTACCAGAAATCGGTTTTGATGTCTACTTATATACTATGTGGTTTTGCCAATATTTCCTCCATCGGTATTCTGTTGGGGGGCATGGGAGTGCTGGCTCCGGAAAAACGGGAACTCATTACCCGCTTCGGTTTTCCTGCCATGATCGGAGGTGCTTTGGTCTCAGTGCTTTCTGCTACCATAGTGGGCATGATACTTGGGTAATTGAAAGTTGAAAATTGAAAATTGAAAGTTGGAGAGAGATGCAGATATTTTATACGCCGGATATTGTTGTTAATCCGGAGTTGCCGGAAGAAGAAGGCGGTCATTGTGTCCGTGTTCTTCGGTTGACAGAGGGCGACGAGATTTTACTGACAGATGGTAAAGGCTTTTTTTATAAAGCCGCTATTAGCAGGGCTCACCCTAAACATTGTGAAGTCAATATATTGGAAAGCTGGGAACAACCGGCTTTGTGGGACTTCAACTTGCATATAGCGGTCGCTCCGACTAAAAATATGGACCGGATGGAATGGTTTGCGGAGAAAGCAACGGAGATTGGTATCAATGCGATCACTTGTTTGAATTGTCGTTTCTCTGAACGGAAAGAAATTAAGCCGGCCCGTCTGGAAAAGATATTGGTTAGTGCGATGAAGCAGTCTCAGAAAGCAACATTGCCGGAATTGAATGGTATGACGGATTTTCGTTCTTTTGTCAGCCAGCCTTTTGAAGGCCGAAAGTTTATTGCCCATTGTGAGGAAGGCGAAAAGCCTTTATTAAAGAAAGTATATTATCCAGGCGAGAATGTCTTGATACTGATCGGTCCGGAAGGTGATTTCAGCCCGGAAGAAATAGCCCTTGCCCAGCAACATGGCTTTGAGCCTATCTCGTTGGGAGAAAGCCGCTTGCGTACGGAGACGGCGGCATTAGTGGCGTGTCATACAATACACGTATTGAATCAATAACATATCGTTTATGACCGAAAAGGACAAATGCCGTCTCGGCCTGCTATACGATGCCAACTACGATCCTGAATTGTTGGCAGACCGTGAGAAAGCGAAAGAACAGCTTTACGACTATAACCGTTTGCGCCCTTCACAACAGGCAGAGCGGACGGAACTCCTGAAGAATCTATTGGGAAAGACAGGAGAGAGTCTTATTGTTGAGCCTCCTTTTGCTTGTGACTACGGATATAATATAGAGGTAGGAGAGAATTTCTATGCCAATGTCAATCTGGTCATATTGGATGGGGCAAAGGTGAAGATCGGTGATAATGCTTTTATTGCCCCTAATGTTGGGATCTATACAGCCGGACATCCGTTGGATGCCTCACAACGCAATCGGGGACTGGAATATGCTTATCCGGTCACAATCGGCCATAATGTATGGATCGGTGCCGGAGCGATCATCCTTCCCGGAGTTACAATAGGTGATAACGTGGTAATCGGAGCCGGTAGCGTAGTGACAAAAAACATACCTGCCTATTCACTTGCGGTAGGGAATCCCTGCCGGGTGATCAGGAAGATCGGGTAGAAGTAAGAAACCTATGCTTTACGCCTCCTAACTCATAGGGTTACGGGGGCTAAAGCATAGGTTTTGTTTTATCTTATTCCCACTCGATCGTTGCGTTGGGTTTCGGAGACATGTCGTAGCAAACGCGGTTGACGTTTTTCACCTCTTTCAGGATACGGTCTGTTATTTTCATCAGGACAGGCCAGTCTACCGGTTCGATGGTGGCCGTCATGGCATCTACCGTATTGACGGCACGAATGATAACCGGCCATTCGAAAGAGCGGGCATTATCCCGTACGCCTACAGATTTGAAATCGGGCACGACCGTAAAGTACTGCCATACTTTCTTGTCCAAACCGGCATTCTGAAACTCTTCACGCAAGATCGCATCCGATTCACGTACGGCTTCTAGTCTGTCACGGGTGATTGCTCCCAAGCAACGTACACCTAAGCCCGGTCCGGGGAACGGCTGGCGGTAAACCATCTCGTATGGCAAGCCTAATTCCAAACCGCAGGCACGAACTTCGTCCTTGAACAACTGACGTAACGGTTCCACCAATTCGAACTTCAGGTCGTCGGGCAGGCCGCCTACATTATGATGCGATTTCACCATCTTGGCTGTCTTGGTTCCGCTTTCCACGATGTCCGGATAGATAGTACCCTGTCCCAGGAAGTCGATACCATCCAGTTTGCGGGCTTCTTCTTCAAAGACGCGGATAAACTCGCCTCCGATAATTTTACGTTTCTGTTCCGGATCGGCCACATCCACTAATTTATCAAGGAAGCGGTCGGTTACGTCTACGTAAATCAGGTTTGCTTTCAATTGGTTTTTGAATATTTCAACTACGGCTTCCGACTCGCCTTTACGCATCAGCCCGTGATTCACATGTACGCAAACCAATTTGTCGCCGATCGCTTTCAATAGCAGAGCGGCAACGACCGAGCTGTCAACCCCGCCGGACAATGCCAACAATACTTTCCTGTCTCCAACCTGGCGTCTGACCAATTCGATCTGGTCATTGACGAAGTTCGTCATGTTCCAGTTTGCCTCCGCCTTGCAAGTGTCGAATACGAAAGACTTTACCGCATTCTTGATTGCCTCTACGTCATTCTTGAATTCATCTAACTTTACTTCGCATAATGCTTTCCCGTGGCCAGCCGCCATTACAGGTATGCCAATCGTGTAGATCTCCGGGTGAACGTCGATCTCGACACCGTCGATAATATGGTTGGGTCCGCCGTTGATGATAATACCTTTTACGTTCGGCAACGCTTTCAACTCTTCCGCCGTTATGTCATGCGGGTAGATTTCGCTATAAACGCCCAAGGCACGGATTGCACGTGCCAACACTGTGTTTTCATGACTGCCCAGGTCCAGGATAACAATCATATCTTGTTTCATGTGACTCTTGATTTTATTGATTTTACATTCTGTTATACTTGAGGCAAATATATGCTTTTTTCATTTCCGGGCAAAATAAAAGCCCGGTATTACATGAATACCAGGCTTTATAAATGTTTTTAAGAGGCTTATTCCCACTCGATCGTAGCTGGCGGCTTCGAGCTGATGTCGTACACGACGCGGTTTACGCCTTTCACCTTGTTGATGATTTCGTTGGAAACCTTGGCGAGGAATTCGTAGGGGAGTTGTGCCCAGTCGGCGGTCATGGCGTCCGTAGAGGTTACGGCACGCAAGGCAACCGTGTTCTCGTATGTACGTTCGTCACCCATAACTCCGACAGACTGGATCGGAAGGAGGATGACTCCGGCCTGCCATATCTTGTCGTACAATCCCCATTCGCGCATCAGCGACATATAGATATCGTCGGCATCTTGCAAGATCCGTACTTTTTCAGGCGTGATGTCACCTAAGATGCGAATACCCAAGCCGGGGCCGGGGAACGGATGACGTTTGATCAGATGCGGTTGCATTCCTAACTCCATACCCACACGGCGCACTTCGTCTTTGAACAACAGGCGCAACGGTTCGACCAGCTTCAGGTTCATCTTGGCAGGCAGACCGCCCACGTTGTGGTGGCTCTTGATAACCGTCCCGGTGATAGAGAGCGATTCGATGACGTCCGGATAGATCGTTCCCTGACCCAACCATTTGATATCTTTCAGCTTGTGGGCTTCTTCGTCGAACACGTCGATGAAACCTTTGCCGATGATTTTGCGCTTCTTTTCCGGGTCGGAGACGCCGGCCAGTTCCTTGTAGAATTTATCTTTTGCATCTACTCCGATTACGTTCAGTCCCAGATGTTCGTAATCTTTCAATACGTTTTCGAACTCATTCTTGCGTAGCAAGCCATGGTCGACGAAGATACACGTCAGGTTCTTACCGATCGCCTTGTTCAACAGGACGGCCGTAACGGAAGAATCCACACCGCCGGAAAGAGCCAGGATCACTTTGTCGTCACCTAATTGTTCTTTCAGCTCCGTTACGGTCGATTCGATGAAAGAAGCCGGTGTCCAGTCTTTGGCACATCCGCAGATATTCAGGAAATTATCTAACAACTTAGTCCCGTCGGTCGTATGGAATACTTCCGGGTGGAACTGTACGCCCCAAGTCTTTTCACCTTCCACGTGATAGGCGGCAGCCTTCACATCGTCCGTGCTGGCGATAATCTTGAAGTTGTCAGGCAGGACGGTAATAGTGTCTCCGTGAGACATCCAGATTTGCGAACCTACGTTGATACCTTTCAGCAATTCGTCTGCATTGTCAATATGAGACAGGTTGGCACGTCCGTATTCGCGGGAGTTTGCCGGTTCGACATTTCCGCCGGATGTATAAGCCAGGAATTGGGCTCCGTAGCAGATTCCCAATACGGGATATTTACCCCGTATCTCGCTCAAATCAGCTTTGAACGCATTCGCGTCATATACCGAATAAGGACTTCCGGAAAGGATTACACCTTTCACATCTGTTGCATCATGTGGGAATTTGTTATAGGGGACAATCTCGCAATACATGTTCAACTCACGGACTCTACGTCCTATTAATTGAGTTGTTTGCGAGCCGAAATCAAGAATAATAAGTTTCTCGTGCATGCAAATTATTATTTAATTGAGTGGCACAAAGGTATGAATAATATTCGGAACTTAAATCATTTTTACTACCTTTGCGTGTTCATTTTTAATAGTGATTGTATGGATTCAGAAAAGAAAGAAACAAAAGAAATAAATAAGCTATCATTGTTAATCATGGCAGTAGTTGTGTTACTGCTGATTATAGCCGGAGCCGGTTATTATATTTTCCATCAGAAGCAACAGATGCAGGATCTGGAACAGGCATACGTATTGGATAAGGAGTCGTTGGAAGATGAGTTTAACGAATTGTCCCTCCAATACGAAGGATATAAATTTACGATAGGCAACGACTCGTTGCTGAATCTTTTGTCTACCGAACAAGCCAAAGTACAACGCTTGCAAGAAGAACTCCGGACCGTTAAGGCTACCAATACGAAAGAGATAGCCCGTCTGAAGAAGGAGTTGCAGACCTTGCGTAAGATTATGCGTAACTATGTTGTCCAGATCGACTCCCTGAACCGTGCAAACGAACAGCTGAAAGTCGAAAAGAACGAAGCCGTAAAGAAATATCAGCAAGCCTCCTCTACGGCCACTACGCTGAAGAAGGAAAAGGAGAAGCTGACCGAACGCGTCACGCTGGCAAGCCGGCTGGATGCTACGGGAATCACCGTAACCCCTGTTAACGGTCGCGGAAAGAAAGCGAAGGTGATCAAGAAGATGGAGCAGTTCGTGGTCGATTTCCGTTTGGCCAAGAATATCACGGCTCCGGTCGGAGAGAAAACGGTCTATGTGCGCATCATGAAGCCTGACGACGATATTTTGCTCAAGAGCCGTGCCGATGTCTTTACCTTCGAAGGAAAAGAAATCAACTACTCCATGAAGAAACTGGTCGAATATGATGGGGAGGAACTACCGGTAACGATGTATTGGAATATCGAAGAATTCCTTTCTCCCGGGACCTACCGGGTCGACATATTTGCGGATGGCAATCTGATCGGTCGTAAGAGTTTCACGCTTGAAAAATAACGATGAAGACGGATATCCATTTCGCGCGACTCCTTGCCGACCTGCCGGAAGCTCTCGCCCGCGATGAAGCATTCCTTGGTGAACTGGAAAGCCATGCCAAGGTGATCTCCGTGAAGAAAGGGGATTACCTGTTGCGTACAGGCGAGTTGTGCCAGGATGCCTATTTCATCAACAAAGGACTATTCATTAATTTATATGTAAACGAGAACGGCAACGAATGCGTCACCGGTTTTGCCGCCGATAATATGTTTCCGTTCCTTTCCGCCATCGGCTATTTTACCAAACAGCCTTCCGACTTCGAGATCAAGGCGCTTGAAGCGGGTGAGCTGCTTTGCTTCTCCCGCGATCATATCGAGAGCCTTTCGCTCCGCTACCCTTTATTTGCCTCCTATTACCAGAATATTATGTTGACTATCATCTATAAGTTAGATGTATTGTTGGCCGTTCGTCTCTCGTCGACGGCCGAGGAGTTTATCCAGTTCCTCTACACCAACTATGCCTGGATGATCAACCGCGTTCCCGATAAATACATTGCCCACTATATGGGCATTAGCGATGCCTGGTATTGTAAGCTGAAAAAGAAGATACTATCTTTGATATTACAATGATCCCCTCTTCCGCTTTCTTGCCTCATAGTAATGGTATTGGCAAATCATAACTATGATACAGAAAAACCATACTGATGGCTATAATCTCAAATCAGCCCTATGTATAGGCTTATATTTTAAGAATATTTGAACCTGTAAATGCAGATTTATAGGTTTGTTTATATCGACCGGTGGTAACCACTTCCCCTCTTGAGAGGGGGCAGGGGGGTGTGTGAATTTTCATTGATAGACAGAAAGATAACACACCCCTTATCCCCTCTCGAGAGGGGAAACAGATACTCCCGACGCTATGTCACAAATACGAAATACACCGTTAAATCATCATTTATAGCTTCAGAATAACGCCTGTTCCTTTGCGATCCCGCGTCGGAGCGCGGGAACAAGATAGCTCACTTCTGCAAAATAGTGAAACAATAGTTTTATTTTCAATAAAACTATCCATTGATATTACCGTTTCAGCACGAAACATGCAACCCGTCGTAAGCCAGATGAACATGCGGCGGCAGTTCCTTCTCAACCTCGGCATGCAGGCCGATGCGGTGGCTCATGTGGATCAGATAGGATTCTTTCGGACGGATGCGCTCGATATTGGCGAGTGCCTCTTCCAGGGATTCATGCGTCGGGTGAGGGCCCTTCCGGAGGGCAGTCAGGATCAACAGATCCAAACCTTCCAGTTTGGCATATTCTTCTTCCGGCAGATATTTCACGTCTGTGATGTAGGCCATATTGCCGATTCGGTAACCGAAGATAGGCAGTTTGCCGTGCATCACCCGGATAGGGATAACCTGCAGGCCGGCGGCCATAAAGGGCTGGTCCGTTATCCGGTGCAGTTCCAGGTTCGGAACGCCGGGATAGCGGTGGGTGCGAAAAGCGTATGGCATACGTGTTTCGATCGCTTCCGCCACATAATCTTCGGCGAAGATGTCGACGCCCTTTTCCCGGCAAAAAGGACGAAGGTCGTCCAGCCCGCCGACATGGTCGTAATGTTCGTGCGAGATCAGGACCGCATCCAGATGGTAGGTCCGGTTCTTAATCACTTGCCAACGGAAATCAGGACCGCAGTCCAGCAGAATCCGTTTCCCGGCGGTTTCAACCAACACCGACGTGCGTAAACGCCAGTCGCGCTTATCCGTGCTTGTACACACTTCGCACTGGCAACCTATTTCGGGGACACCGGTAGAAGTCCCCGTTCCTAAAAACGTAATATCCATTTAACCTACATATTTAACTTCGGGCATGATCTCGATGCCGAACCGCTCATTGACCGCCGTACGGATGCTTTCGGCAACCAACGCGATCTCATGCCCTCTGGCTTCTCCTAAATTGACCAATATCAACGCCTGCTTTTCATAGACCCCGACCGGACCGTGCGATTTGCCCTTGAAGCCGCACTGCTCGATCAGCCAGCCTGCCGGGACCTTCACCTTCCCTTCGCCTGCGGGATAAGAAGGGATATCCGGATACTGCTCTTTCAGTTTCTCAAACTGCGCGGCCGAAATAACCGGATTCATAAAGAAGCTGCCTGCGTTTCCTAACTCATCCGGATCGGGCAATTTCTGACGGCGGATCGAGATCACGGCGTCGCGCACGGCCTGCAATGTCACCTCCGGATATTTTGCCAGTTCTTCCTTCAAATTACCATAACCGACAGAGAACTGAGGCTTTTTGCTGAGACGTATATATATATATGTAACAATATACGGATCATTATGCTCATTTTTAAAGTAACTGCTTCGGTAACCATAGAGACATTCTTCGTTTGTAAACGTACGCTTTTCGAACGAAAGCTGGTTATAAGCCTCCACCGCCTCGACCACATCTTTGATCTCCGCCCCGTATGCCCCGATGTTCTGAATAGCGGCAGCACCGGCCTCTCCGGGAATAAGGGAGAGATTTTCAATGCCGCCCCATCCCTTGGAAACGGCATAAGCAACCACATCATCCCATTTTTCAGCGGCACCGATACGTAGCAAGACCGTATCGTCTGTCTCCTCCGCTACGGAAATACCTTTTATCTGTGAATGCAGGATGATCCCGTTGAAATCGTTTATGAACAACAGGTTACTCCCGCTTCCGATATGCAACGACAGGCATTCCTGGAAATATTCGTCCCGGAGGATCCGTCCCAACTCTTCTTCATTCGCATATTCCATAAACCAGCGGGTCTTTACCGGGAGATGGAAAGTATTATGTTTCTCCAACGAATAATTCTCTTCTATTCTCATTTTACAGTCTGTATTATTTTCCATGGCAAAAATAACTATAAATATCAAATTCATGAGTAGATATAATAAAAAGCCTTTCAAATATCGGAACTAAGAGCCAATTAACATTTTTTGTTTCGCAAAACGTAACAAATGCCCGCAGGCGTTGTTAAATAAGAAATGAACGATGTTTTCTTTATATGCAAAAAGCAACACCAGATATAAACAAAAAGCGTACATTTGCCTTGAAAATCATAATTAAATAGAAACATTCATGAACAAAGCAGAATTGATTGAGGCCTTGGCCCAAAGATCGGGATTACAGAAGCAGAAAGCAAAAAAGATGTTGGACGCTTACATTGAGATTGTTACAGAAGCAATGTCCCACGACGAAGAGATCGTATTAATTGGTTTCGGTACATTGATACCGCGTCCACAAACCAGCCGTTTGGCTCGTAATCCCAAGACTGGTACTCCAGTTATGATTCCGGCCAGAACAACCGTGAAATTTAAACCGGGAAAATATTTGTTGGATGCAATCAACAAACCTGGGGAAAAGAAGTAATACTTTTTTGCATTATCTGAAGAAGGCAGCCTAAAAAGGTTGCCTTCTTTTTTGCGACCTGTCCAAATTATGATTAATTTCGGCACCGGAAAATAACAATGTAAGAATGAAAATAGTTAATCTTGGAGAATCAAACTCGATTTTAAACCGGTTTGTCGCCGAATTGCGTGATGTGAATATACAAAAAGACAGTATGCGTTTCCGCCGAAACGTCGAGCGGATCGGTGAAATCATGGCTTATGAAATCAGTAAAGATTTCACTTACAGCCGGAAAGGCATTCAATCACCTTTAGGGATAGCTCCGATGAACACACCGGACGACCGGATCGTTATCAGTACCATCCTGCGCGCCGGGCTTCCCTATCACCAAGGATTTCTCAGTTATCTGGACAATGCGGAAAATGCTTTTGTCTCTGCATACCGTAAGTATAAGGATCGTCTGAACTTTGACATTCATATTGAATATATCGCTTCTCCCCGGTTAACGGACAAAACACTGATTATAACGGACCCGATGCTGGCAACCGGCAGTTCTATGGAGCTGGCATACGAAGCCTTACGCACAAAAGGGCATCCGGCTCATATCCATGTAGCTTCCATTATCGCCAGTAAACAGGCGATCGAATACATCCAGCGTAAAATGCCGGATGACATCACAACCGTATGGGTTGCTGCCGTCGACAACGAATTGGACGACCATTCCTATATCATTCCCGGATTAGGCGATGCCGGCGATCTGGCCTACGGCGAAAAAGAATAAGAGATTGTTTTAGCGGGGTAAAGTAAACCAGAAGCAGGAACCCTTACCTTTTTCGGACTTTACTCCGATTTTTCCGCCCATCTGCTCGACGATACTTTTACAGATGGAAAGCCCCAAACCGGTACCCTGCTTAAAATTATTGCCTTTATAAAAACGGTCAAACACATGCTGCTGCACATCCGAAGCCATCCCTTCTCCCGTATCTGTCACTGTAAATTCTACCTGATTCGGATGCAAATGATAGGCAAGCGTAATTGTCCCCCTATCAGTGTGCTTGATCGCATTATTGATAAAATTGGATAAAATCTGAGTCAGACGTACTTTGTCACAACGATATATGCAATAAGGCAGATCGGGAGCCATACACAGTACAACTTCTGCCGAGACTTTTATCCTCATTGAAATGACCAGTTCCTTATACAGTTCCTGCAAATCGATATCGACAGGCTTTAATTCAACTATACCGGATTCGATCTTTGCCAAATCCAACACATCGGAGATGAGTTGCAACAACAAGTCATTATTCTTCTGGATAATTTCTACAAATTGTTTCTTTTCTTCCGCATCATCCGTATCCACCAGCAAAGTGGAAAAACCGACAATGGCATTAAGAGGTGTCCGGATCTCATGGCTCATATTGGCAATAAAAGCGGATTTCAGACGGTCCAGCTCTTCCGCCTTCTCGCGCTGTTTCTGCGTTTCCTTCAATTCGGTAATATCGTAGTTTATACAAATCATTTCCAACTTATCCGGATCGACGGACTGTGTATTCCGCATTACATTCACGCGAGTCCACTGCCAATTATCTCCGTGCAGGACTCTCAATTCCCTCCGGATACTATTCGCTTTACCTTGTTTCACGCGTTCAAAGAAATGAAGCATGGCTTTCCGGTCATCGGGATGGATATAATTATAAATGCCAATCACTTGCGACAAAGGAGTCCCTTCCTTTTCTCCCAGATTCCGATACCACTGGTCGATAGCATAACCGTCACGACTCAACAAATCAAACTTTGCATATCCGACCTTTGCAAAACGGCTGACTAAACTGAAAAAATGTTCAAACTCTTCGATACGGTTATAGGCAATCGCCTTATCCGTATTATCAAGATTGATAAACATATAATTAATAAGATTGCCGTGCGCATCATAAAGCATGCTGACTTTCGTAAAAAGATCGATTGTACCGCTTTTGGCTGTCGGATAATAATTTTCTTTCCGGATTTCATTAAAAGAATAAGTTTGACGGAAAGAAACCGGTTCACGGGAATTCAGCTTTTCCCGTATCTCAACGGGAATCATCGGGTTATCGAAAATATTAATACCAAAGGCTTCTTCTTTAGCCGTAAGGCCGAAGATCTCGGCATCCATATTGTTCATATCCACCATATAACCGTCCTTATCATACAACTCGATACCGACAGGGATATTTGTATAGATGTTGCGAAGCAGTTTTTCACTGTGATCCAGCGCCTCGTTAATTCGTGCCATCTTGGTGATAATACTGATAATATTGGAGATCGATGAGAGCCATTGATAATCTTCCAGGCTCCACAGGCGATGTTTGTCAACGATATCGATCCCCATATATCCCCACGACTCACCTTTTATAATTAATGGAATCAGGATCAATGAACGGACACCCCGCTTCTCCAGATAATGTTTTTCCCCCGAGGCTTCGGCAGGCAACTCATCCAGATTATTGACCAGTATGGGATACAAGTTCTGTATCTTGCGTGTAGACCAGGGTAATGTGGAGAGCGGAATATTCTGCAGAGAAAGACGGACAGGTGTAACTCCTTCGCTACAAACCTCATATGTACAACTGATTTTTCGCCCATCTTCATACTCCATAATATAGACACGTCCCCTGGTATTGATAGAAAACAATATTTCCATCAAGGCCAAATGAATCGATTTATGCAAATCATTTGTTTGGATAAAAGAATGCAAGGCACGCGAAAGGCTTCCCAAATGCCGGAGAATCCCATCGATCTGGCTATTCACGATCGGTTTGTTTTCCTCGGCTTCACTAAATGGAATCAGTTGCAAAATTCCTAAGACCGTTATCTTGCCGTTACCATCTATTTCGCGTTTACAAATCTTAGTACGGACAAACTTGACTCCAAAACAGGTTTTAATCGGAAATATCTGTTCATAAATACCTATTCCTTTAAAGAAAGTAAATTCATTGGCAATACGGTCCCGGTAATCTTCACGGATCAAAGCAAGGAAATCACGAATAGGAAGTTGCGGACCATCTAATTCCAGCAGACTAACCAAAAAATCCGAGCAGATATAATACCCGCCTTCGAAGTTAGCTTCCCACCAACCTACCTGAGCATTATCTAATAATAATTTATACTGATCAGCATCCATGAGTTCTTCATTAGTTAAATATGACACAAAATTCGTCATTATAAACCAGATCTACAAATTTATTCATGTTAATATTCAAGGCTTTTCAAGCAAATTATCCGTATAAAAAAATTGCAGTATAAACAAATAAATGCTTATACTGCAATTTAACAATGTGATATTGAACTGTTACTTCAATTCTTTAATACGGATGTTACGGAATTTAACCGGAGAGCCATGGCCTAAGAAACCGATATGTCCCTTCTTATTGAAAAGACCCGGATGCTCTTTATGATCAGGAGTTCCGTTCTTGGTCACTTCACGGATATTACCTTCCAGAATCACAACGCCGTTTACTGTTACGCGGATATTATCGCCATCGGCAACAATCTCTTCATAATTCCACTCACCCACAGGTTTGAAAGCACTATGATGATCTGCTTTAGCCGGGATAATACCATATACGGAACCGTGATGCTGCAAAGGAGTAATATCCTTATAGATAGGATGTTCACAATCCAGAATCTGAATTTCCATTCCTACATAAGCAGCATCTCCTTCCATCGGAGTACGGATTCCGACACCGTTATTAGCGCCCGGGGTCAACTGGAATTCGAAACGGTAAATGAAGTTACCATATTCGTTCTTCGTATACAAATTGCCTCCGTAGCTCTTGCTCGGAATCATAGAGATCGTTCCGTCTTCCAATGTGTAGTCGACTGTATTACCAGTCCATTCATGCATGTTCGTTCCGTCAAACAGAATCTTGAAACCTTCTTTCTCTTCTTCGGGGGATAGTTTGAACGGTTCTTTACGTTCCAACTCCTTTACGTAAATATTACGGTAGTAGACCTTACTGCCATGGGCCTGCAATTCGATCTGCTCAACAGGGAAGATCGGGAGCTTGCGATCCCAGTAGTTTTCAAGGATCACATCGTCTACCACTTTTTCTCCGTTCAAGACAACCGTTACACGGTCACCCACCATCTTAATATAGAAACTGTTCCATTCGCCTAATTTATTATCGGCCACTTTCGACGGCTTGCTTTCGTTTACCTGGTTGTTATACAAACCGCCGGAACCGACCTGCGCGCCTACATTTACACGGGAAGTATCCCAGATCTGAACCTGGGGAGTGCCACGCAGGTAAATACCGGCATCCGCTTCGGGGCCAGCCGGATCAAGCATCCAGTCTACATACATTTCAAAATCGCCGTATTGTTTTTCCGTACACAGATTATCATAACCGGAGCCTTCGAAGACCAGCAAGCCATCTTCTACTTTCCAGTCCCTGCGCATGTTCTCATCCGCCTTTTCCTGGGCTTTCGCCAGTTGGGCCGGCTTCATCTTCGCACGAACGATCGGGTTCTCGACAAGCCCTTTCCAACCTGTCAGATCCTTTCCGTTGAAAAGAGATACGAAACCTTCTCCTTGCGACATTTCAGCCAAATGTTTCTTTATGGCTTCCTTCTGATAGCCGGCATCTGGATTATCGAGCACTTCCATTACCTTATTCAGCAAAGCGCGGACATTGGTGCCCATATACTCTTTGTTGCCCAAAGCAATGTTCATGACAGCATTGGCGGCAGCCTGCTGTACAGGTTTCTGATCCAGGAATTCACCGGCATATAGCAGGCCGAGGAATGTTCCTGTCTTTTCGATCTGTTGCAAAATAGCGATCTTCTGTGCATCTATCTGTGCTATTTCCATTGCCTTACGAAGGCTTAACAAACGGTTTTCACCTGTAAATGCAGGATCAGAGACTAACTTCACATAAGTTGTCAGAGCCGGATTAAAATAGCTGGAAGAGGGATTTTCTTTACAGATCGTATACAATTCGTCAGCGACTTCAACGCCCTTCCAGTTCAATAAAGCTTCAAAGGCTGCATCACGTTTAGCTCCCGTACCGGAACGGAAACCTTTCACGATCATTGCCAAAGCATCCGGCTGTCCGGTAGCAGACAGAACCATATAATACAGATAATCTTTATCGCCGGCCTGCAACATACGACGGGTTACTGTCTCCACCTGTTCAGCTGGCGACAAAGATGATAATGCTGAAATCACTGCACGTTGCATAGGAGGGACAGCCAAAGCATCAGCTGTTTCCAGCATACCGCACATATTTGTGATATCACGTTCGCCCACCACATCTTTCAGTGCTACATACGCCGCAGCTTTTACCTCCGGATCCCCCGACTGTATCTGGTCCAACACGGTATTGATATTAGCAGTCGCCTTACGCATAGCCAACAGCTCCAAGCCGGCAATCTTACCGGCATTGGTGGCAGAAGAGATCGCTTTTGCCACAGCTCCGTCAATGTCTCCGGGGAAAGCGGCTAAAGCATCCTGCCCTAACAAGACGACCTGCTTGTCGTTATTCTTCAGTAATTCGGCTAATGAAGGGATATAGGCTTTATCGCCAATCTTAACCAATGTCCAGGTAGCAGCCTGTTTCACATTAAAGTCGGCATCGTTAAGTTGCTCCAGCAGAACTTGCTTGACAGGAAGGTCGAAACGGATTTCCAGATCGCGGATAATATCATGTTTGGAAGGCTTTTTAGCCTCACGGCCGATCCAGTTCAGGATATCGACTTTCAGTTCCGGCTTAGCTTTCGGAACCATCTTTACCAGTTCGATATACAAATCCTTATCTGCATAGCAAGAGGCATAATCCAATGCGGCATTCCGGTAATTCTTGCTCGGGTCCTTCATGGCGGCTACCACGGTTTTAGAGATATTAGCAGGTTGTTCTGCCGACAATAGAAGCTGTAAAGCTGCTTCGCGAACATATTCCTGTCCCGCTTTTGTGGCATCTTTCTGCAATTTCTTAATGGCTTTTATCGCTTTAGCCGGATCACCCGGAGCCACGACACGCTTAAGCAAAGTGAGATATGCTTCAGTTGCGCCAGTCTTTTCCATCTTGTAACCAACTTTTGCAGCAGCATCCGCCAAATCATCCATCGATTCGGAAGAACCGACACGGCTTAAGGCATACAACACCACTTTCTGCATATCCGGATCAGCGGCCCCCAGCAGAGCTTGCAGAACAGGCTCTGCATCCCTGACCTGCGCATCGGCAATCGCACGGATCACGTCTTTCTGCGTCTTCGGAGAACCGGAACGACTCTTCAAGGCAGCAACTAAAACCTGCCCGGTCTTTTTACTGCCGATAGAAGCCAACGCCCGCGCTGCAGGTCCACTTAATGATTCATCATTCAGATAGGAAGCCAGTGCGTCTATACATTCATCTTGTCCTAAAATCTGTAACTGACGGATGATAAACGCTTTTGTTTCGCGCTCATTCACCATCTCCAATGCTTTCAGATAAGCATTAGCGGTAGTCAGGCGGGCACTTTCCTCCCCTTTCGCCATGACATAATGTGTCAGGCCGCTCAGGGCATAATCCACATTCGCATTACTACCTTTACCCGGTGCATTGATCATGTTAACCAGCATCAGAACACCTTCTTCGCCAGTAGAACTCAGATCGCTTATCAGTTTGTTATACTCCGCTTGCTGCGCCGCTGGCATTTGAGCCAACACATCGGCTGCGGTCGTTTTGGCCGTACGGTTGGCCGGTGTCTGCGCCATCAGCATGCTTCCGCATAGCAGTAAGGCAGCTATTGATATATATGCTTTTCTCATATGTTTTTGAATTTTGAATGAATTAAATATTCCAGGGTGCTCTCATCGGCTGATCCAACAAACGATTAGCAGCCTCGTCATCAATAAATTCAAGTTTTACGGGATCGAAATTCAATGTCCGGTTCAAACGGAGTGCCGTTGCTCCCATATTGACAATAGTAGCCGAACGGAATCCGTTGCGTTCGTTCAGAGCAAACGGTTGACGGGTTTTCACACATTCGATAAAATCCGTAACCTGTGGTTCCGGTTCGGGATAATCGGCAAGTTTCTTCTCCCAATCAGGTATATCGCATACAAAATTCTTATATACATTTCCTTTCGGACCGGCAATATACGGTGTATTCGGATCTCCGAAATCACCACCCCAAAGTACGATCTGGCAACCATCATCATAGGTATACGTGATCGAACGCCACGTACCGACAGCATCCGGATGCTGTTGCGGAGCATCTACTTCCACCTTTACCGGGCTGGTTTCATCCTTACCCAATATATATTGTACAGGATCGATATAGTGCTGTCCCATATCTCCCAGTCCACCACCATCATAATCCCAATAGCCCCGGAAAGTCTGATGTACACGGTGCGGGTTATAAGGCTTATGTGGAGCCGGGCCAAGCCACATGTCATAATCCAGTTCCGACGGAACAGATTGCGGTTCGAGATACTCTTTGCCTACCCAATAGAATTTCCAGTCGAAACCGGTATGTTTACTGATCGTCACCTTCAACGGCCAGCCCAGCATACCGCTTTGCACCAATTTCTTCAACGGTTTGACCGGCGTACCCAGGCCATAGAACTGGTCGGTAAAGCGGAACCATGTGTTTAGGCGAAACATACGCCCGTATTGCTTCATCGCTTCCATCACCCGTTTGCCCTCTCCGATCGTACGTGTCATCGGCTTTTCACACCAGATATCCTTACCGGCTTTCGCTGCCTCTACCGACATTATTCCATGCCAGTGAGGAGGAGTCGCAATATGGACGATATCGACATTCGGATCCAGAATCAAATCACGGAAATCATGATAAGCGGCTATTTTGTCCTTCACCAGGTTTTTCCCCAGCTCCAGGTGGTTCTTGTCGACATCACAAACGGCAACCAAACGTGTACCGCCGTAATTCACATGGCCTCTTCCCATACCTCCGGTACCAATGATACCTTTGGTCAATTGATCACTCGGAGCAATATACCCGTTTCCCAGGACGCTACGCGGCACAATGGAAAAAAGAGCAACACCCCCAAGGGTTTTTAAAAAACCTCTTCTGCTTGTTCTCATAGTAAAATAATAATTTATATAGATTAGCAACTATCTCCTTAATAATACAAACAATATCAGACAAAGATACTAATTATCCAATAGTCCTTGCAGATATTCACGAGTTTTAATAACATAATCATGCCGTGCACCGTTCAATTCACATTCGATCGTCAATGCTCCCTGGAAACCTTGTTTCTTCAGTTCTGCTATAACAGCGGGAAAATTGACTTCTCCGGTCGGGATCGGCACTTCAGCACCTAATTCATACGGATTATTCGGATCCGGATATTTACCATCTTTTGCATGAAATTCCTTGATCAGACTACCGAACTGTTTCACGGCATCCAGGGAATTAGCCTTTCCGTACATCAACAAATTAGCCAAATCACAATTGATAAACACATTCCCCGTGCCTATATCCTTAATTGCGCGGATCAAAGTTGTCGGAGTTTCCTGTCCTGTCTCAAAATAGATCATGACATTCCGCTCTTTCGCATAATTTGCCAGATCCTGCATGACCCGGATAAAATCCTTATACTGCCCGGAAGACGGATCTTCCGGAATAAAACCGAAATGGGAATGCATAGCCGGTATCTCAGCCATTGCACAGAAATCTATCATTTCATGATATACTTTGATTTTTTCGGCCCGTTCTTCCTGCGGCACCAAGCCTATTGTAGCCGGCCCCTGACGGAAATTCCAGACACAATGGCTTCCCGGAACACCGACAACCGTAGTTACCTTTATATTATGTTTCTTCGATGCCGCCTTTACTTTTTCAGCAAACTCTTTTGTAAACGTATTGTTGTGGTAGCTAAGCTCGCAAGAGCCGAACCCCTGGTCATGCAAATCTTTAAAACTTTTATCTATATTACTTAAGTCATATTGAATGACACCGATCGTAATATTATTCTGAGCATTTGCTCCGGAGAGCACAAATAACAAAGCAAAAATCAATAAAGAGAATTTCGTTTTCATCGCCTGATACAGATTAAGTTAATAACTAAAATAAAAGAGGGACAACCAAAGGGTTGTAAGTCTTTTGGTCTCCCTCTTTTCTCAGAAAAAACAAAAGTAATAATTTATTCCATTAATATCCCGGGTTTTGTTCTAAATTCGGATTCAATGAGATTTCACTATCCGGAATCGGTAACAAATTATTTTTAGTCAGATCATAACCATTAGGGAACTTCACCTCAATCAATTCACCCATTCCACCGATCACATCACATGGATAAAATTCAGGCCCTGCATTCCAGCGTTTAATATCATCCCAGAATTGTCCTTCCAATGCCAATTCGATGCGACGCTCATGCCGTAAAACTTTACGAGCCTCAACCTGCCCCAAACCTTTTTTGATCAATGGCATTTTTACATCATCACGTTCGGAGCGGATACGATTGATCAAATCGATGGCACCATCTATATCCGTATTTGTTTCAATTAATGCCTCCGCTTTACATAACAGGACATCCCCATAACGCAAAATCATAAAATCAAGTGGAGACTGGTTTGCGACAACCTGCATTGTCTCGATCGTATACTTACGTATGCCGAAACCGACTTTCTGACCTGTATGGTTTTTTATCTCAACCGGATATAACTGTCCCTGAAAATAAGCTCCCGGGCGTAAGATCGTCAAGTCTAAACGAGGATCCCTGTTCTTATAAGGATCAGCCGGATCTACAGGCGAACCATCCAATGTCTCATATTCATCAACCAACAACTGAGTCGGAGCTACAGAGTTAGAACCATCCATCCCATATTTCAGATTCTGAGGCTGCCAATGCCGGTCGAACGAGCTACCTTGGGAAAATGCACCATCCATAAAACAAAGAGCAAATAACGTTTCGTCATTCCCTTCATTCTCATACTGGAACAAGCCATAATAAGACGGATATAATTTATATTTTCCGAGAGCATCAATCTTATCGCAATATTCCAATACTTTATCCCATTGCGAAGTATACAAATACGACTTCATTTTCATTCCTAACGCAGCCCCCAATGTAGCATGCCCATTTACAGCAGCATCCTTCGGCAACCGTTTAATTGCTTCATCAAAATCGGCATGTACCTGTGCCCAGACCTCTTCGGCTGAAGCACGCGTCACATTACGTCCCTCTTCCGAAGTAAGCGTTTTTGTGATAATCGGAACTCCGCCATACGATTTGACTAACAAATTATAAAAAACGGCACGCAGAAAATAGACTTCACCCAGCATTACCTCTTTCGCAGCATTGTCCAAGCCTTCTATTTTATCTATATTTTCGAAAAAATAGTTTGCACGATAAATTCCACGATAACAAAATTTCCAACGTTCGGAAACAATCGCCCCAGATCCTGAAAAGATAGAACCATCGCCTACTTGCATGTGTTGTCCTTCCCAGTGGGCCCACTGATAAGCATTAGGGGTACAGGCATCTTCACCCCCACCGTATCCATATACATAATCATTCCGCAAAACATTGTAAACACCGTTCAAGGCCAAAGTTGCATCTTCCGGAGTAGTCCAGAATGTTTCACTTGTAATCTTATCATCCGGAAGAATATCCAAATAACTCTCACAACTACTAAAACCCAGCGTTGCGACGGAAAGTATTATTGTTACTATTTTTTTCATATTTCTCTATATTAGAATCGTTTAACATTAAAAAGATAGATTTAAGCCGACCGAGAATACGCGGGGTATCGGATAATGGTCATATCCATTTGCGAATGTATCCCTTTCCGGGTCAAACCCTTCATACTTACTACTTACAAGAGTAAATACATCCGTTGCATTTACATAGACATAGCACTTCTGCAAAAACATCTTATTTGCCAATGCGGTAGGTAAGGTATAACCTAACTGGAGATTTTTCAATTTAAACCATGACATATTGCACGCCCAGAATGAAGACTCCTGCCTGTTCCATGTGTCATTCACCTTTATAAGAGGTAATTCATTCGACGGGTTTTCTTTTGTCCAGGCACCGCGCCATCTTTCCGTAATCGTACCACCAGAAATTCCTAAAGGCTCCGTCCATGCATTCTGGAAATATCCATGCACACCGGCAACACCTGCAAACTGGAAATTCAAATCAAAACTTTTCCAGGATAAGCTACCATTGATCCCATAAGTAAACTTAGGTATTGTATTTCCTATCTCCTGTTTATCCCTGTAGTCCAATTTACCATCTCCATTCACATCCTTATATTTCAAATCGCCGGCAGTCGGCACATATCCATTATCATACATGTGCTTCTGCGCTTCTTCATCCGTCTGATAAACACCTTCCTGAATGAAGCCATATAATGTTTTATAAGAGTATCCCTCACGGATCAGATAAAGCTGATCCGGAGATTTTCCACCCCTGAATTTAGTCACTTCATTATCTACATAAGTAAAATTGGCCCCTATGCTATAACTAAAATCAGAAGCAGCAATACGATCTTGCCAGTTTACATTTATCTCCAAACCAGTATTTTTCATTTCTCCCACATTTTCAAAAGGAGCAGACAAACCACCCAATACAGTCGGAATAGGAAGCTGTACAATAATGTCGGATGTTTTCCTTACAAAATAATCAGCTTCTATATTCAACCTGTTTTTCAAAAAGCCCAAATCGAGCCCGACATCAGTAGTCGTTGTCGTCTCCCAAGTAATCTTCGGATCGACCAAACCCGTAACGGCAGCCCCGGGAGCTAATGTATTGTTGAAATTATAACTGTTTTCATAATCCTGTGTCAACACGGTCAGATATGGAAAATAGTCGCTGTTGCTTTCACTTCCGATATTCTGATTACCTAACTTACCCCATGAAGCACGGATTTTCAAATTATCGAAAATCCCCAGTTTCTTAATAAACTCTTCTTCACCTAAACGCCAGCCGGCAGAGAAAGAAGGGAAATAGCCCCAACGGTTTCCTTTGGCAAAACGGGAGGAGGCATCCGCTCTTAAATTAACTTCCGCAAGATATTTTCCCATTAAAGCATAGTTAATACGCCCAAAATAAGAAAGCATTCTCCATTGATATTTATTCCCCGTTGCTGTCGGGTTCATTGTCCCGGAGCTGACCTGATGCAAATCACCTTTAGACGGGTCTGTTTTTGAGGCCTCTGTCACTCGTTTGGTCAGAGCCTCCTGCTGATATCCCAACAAAGCCGACACATCATGTATTTCACCGAAAGTTCTATTGAAATTAATATTTGCAAAGAACGTAGAATAAAATTCATCCGAAATTTTACGGTAAACATTTAAAGTCGAAGGATAATCCAACGGCTTACTCATATTGGAACCTTCAAGGTCCGTATAACAATAATGGAGTTGATTATATTTATCCTGATTGTTATTGTTATATTGGCCGCTATATTGTGCGGTCAGACTCAGGCCCTCCATAAAATCAATCGTTGCGTAGACATTACCCTTCATGAAATCGTTAATGGATTGGTTCTGTCCGTTGTACAGATCAGGGAAAGGATTACGTGTATCGACAATCGGTTGCCCTGCCTTATCACCGGAAAGATAAAGTGCCTGCGTTCCGCCAAAAGTTTTCCCATCCTGGAGATAAGGAGTTGAAAACGGATGTCCGTTTGCCATCATATAAATAACACGCCCAATCCCATCGTAAGGCTGATTAGTCACTTTACGCATCAAACGAGCTCTCGCCCCCAAACGTAACCAGTTACTTATTTTGGCTTCTGTATTAACAGTCAAACTGTAACGCTCTGCATCCGTATTCTTTACAATACCGTTATTCTTCAAATAGCCCAACGAGATATAACTGTTCGATTTTTTACCACCTATCGTTGCCGACAAATTATGCTGGGTCGTAAATGAATTATGAAATACTTCATCAAAATAATTCGTACTCGGATATTTATAGGGATCATTCCCATTTCGAAATGCCTGAATCACATCGTCCGGAAATAAAGGATTACTACCGCTATTTGTAAAAGCGGAGTTCCAAAGTTCCATATACTCCGGGCTATCCGTAATTATATTGTATCTCCGTCCTAACTGCTGCATACCAAAATAGCCTGTATAATTGACAGAGACTTTATCCCCCGAACCCTTCTTGGTTTCGATCAGGACAACCCCGTTCGCAGCACGCGAACCGTAAATAGCAGCAGAAGCTGCATCTTTCAAAACAGTGATAGAGGCAATGTCATTAGGAGCCAATTCAGCCATTCGTCCTTCTACACCATCGATAAGTACTAATGGATCGCTATTATTCAAGGTACCATAACCACGGACTCTGATTGTAGCGCCATCAGAACCGGGAGCACCTGAATTCTGGCTCACCCAGACACCTGTAACTTTTCCGGACAAGGCTTGAGACGGATCGGTAATAGGCCTGTTTTCAAGCTCTTGTCCATATTTGACCGTTGAAACAGAGCCCGTTAAATTCGCCTTCTTTTGTACTCCATATCCTACGACGACTACTTCATCCAACTTTTGTGTATCTTCTTTTAAGCTGATATTCAATACACTTTTCCCAGAAACCGCAATTTCCTGATCCAAATAGCCGATATAAGAAACGACCAATATAGCCCCTTCCGGAATATTGTCGAGCGAGAACCTACCATCAGCATCAGTAACAGTTCCATTTGTCGTGCCTTTTACAATAATATTAGCACCAATTACAGGAATACCCAATTCGTCAATGATAGTACCTGATATTTTTTTATCCTGTTGAGCAACTGCAAAAGAGTTATTGGCCTGTTCGCCTTTTATTTTGGAATTATCTTTCAGAAAGACACGATTCTCTATAATTTTGTAGCTTATCCCTGTATTTTTAAATACTTTATTTAAGACATCCTTTATAGATTCGTTTTTCACATTAACAGATACATTTCTTAGCTCTTTATTCAATAAAGATTCATCATAAGAAAATTCATATCCGGTCTGTTGGCTAAGATGTTGAACCAAAGTACCGACTGTCGTCTTATTCAATGACAGTTCTAAATTTACATAAGCTTGGGGAGAGTTTGCGGCCAATGATGGCGGAACAATACCAAGCAACAGAACTAATGTCGCAATATATGCTTTTCTATTCATAATATGTGATTTATAAATTAGTATTAATTTCAGTTATAATATTATTCTCTCTATTCTTACATTTCTTTTTTATACCATAGGCAACTCATTATTATTCATAAATAAAAACTTCTTTTCCCTCTATCCTATACTGGATCGGGGCTAAATACTTCAAGAGCGTCAGGATGTCAGACAAACTTTCATCCGCATTGATCACACACCGAAACTTACGCTGGGCAAGCTTCGATGATTCCAGATTTATGTTTACATTAAATTTTACGGAGAGTTGATTAACGATTTCCCTAAGCGTGACATTTTCAAAGATGAACTGGTTCAGCCGCCACGCCGTGCTTATATTCACATCCACAATCTCTGTGGCATATTCGTTCCTATAACTGTTATATGTCACCTTTTCCCCCGGCGACATGTCTAAAACTGTATTTCCCTGTTTATCAAGCAAAGCGACTTTACCTCTTGCTAAAACAGTTTCTACTTTTTTACAATTCTCGTCTGCTTTTACATTGAAAGCTGTTCCGAGAACCTTTATATTCAAATATTTTGTTGAAACATATAGTGGAGATTGAGCATTCTTTGCAACGTCAAAGAATGCTTCTCCTTGCAAGGAGAGCTTACGGTTGTCTGCGGTAAAAGTTTCGGGTATCTTTAAAGAAGAACCCGATTTTAGCCAGACAGCCGATCCATCCGCCAGTTTTATCTTTTTCACATCTTCACCTTGCTTCACCGTTATCGTAACATAATTTTCAGGTTTCAAATAATCCCATCCCATATAAGAAAAAGAGACGAGCAATAAGATTACAGCTGCATATTTCATTACAATGTGGAATATTTTGAATCGATTTTTACGATTTAACCTGACATTCATAGCATTTAAAGCCTTTTCGATATGATCAGGCGTATTATACTGCATAAACATCCATGAGGTACGAAGCTCTATCAATTTAGAGAAAACATCTTCATTCTCAATCGACAATGTACGCCACATATTCACCGCCTCCAATTCTTCCGGAGAAAGCGTGCCGATCAGATATTTAGCTAAAAGTCTATAATCAAAATCCATCTTGTGTCCTTTTATTTATGCTAAACGAATAATCCGGAATAAATACTGAGCAAGGACGAAACTTTTTTATCTACGTCAAGCATATGTCCCGTGGGAAAGAAGAAAAACACAGAGTATGTAATAGTCATTTTTAGACATGTGTTTCTTTAGGAATTTGAGAGCTAAGTAGAGATGGCTTTCCACCGTACGCTGCGGCATCTGAATCTGTTCGGCAACCTCTTTCGCTGTCAAGCCTTTTATATAGGCAAGGACAAAAACCTCACGCCGTTGTTCGGGCAACAGTTCCAACAGTTCATACAAACGCCGGTAAAAATCTTTCATGCTAAGTTCTTCTATGACAGGATTGTCACCTTCCAACAAATTTTGATAATCTTCCAGATATTTCTCATAAGTATGGGAATGGTATTTTTCTACAGAGAGATTTTTCTTGAAATGATCCAGACAACGGGTATAAGCAGATTGAAATAAATACGAATGAAAGCCATCGCTGATATACAACTTTTCACGGTTCTCCCATACATATAAAAAGACATCCTGAACAATATCTTCCGCAACCTTCTGCTCAACCATAGAAGCCACGTAAGCCATCATCCGGGGATAGTAATAACGAAAGATACCGTTAAAGGCTTCTCGATTCCCTTTTTTCAGTTCATATAATAAAGAAATGTCGAACATATTACAGCGATTTAAGATATCCCAATCATTATCTTGCAAAAATAACAAAAAATTCACAAATGATTCGAAGAACGTTTATAAAGCGACGTAAAGAGTTCGAAATCGGAAACAGCTAAAGATCAAAACTTCTTTATCAGGAAAGACGGATTCACCCGCAGGTAGATACCAGCAGAGAAGCTGGTTTTTGTAAATGTCTTATATCCATCCTGTTCCGTACCTCTCAGCGTTACAGGCAAGTGGGCATAAATATCCAGATCAATACCGAGCGAAAAGCCTTTTGCCAAGACGCGCGAATATTCCGCCCCAAAGTAAAGCATAGAGGGATTGTCGAAAGTTAATCCTTCTTCGGAGGTCGACACTGCGCCGTAGAACGGACTGCCAAACATGGATATGAATTTGTGACATTTCCAATAAGAAGCCTTTACTCGGAAATCAGATATATCAGCTGACGCACGTGCGTAAACGCCATAACCGTTATCAAAGGGCCACAATTTACCAGCTTGCTGATAATATCCGGTTGCATTCAGTTCCATATTTACATTCTTAAAAATCTTATGCCCTGTATTCCAGACACCACCAACGCCAATAGCCCCATTCATCAGTGTTTGGACAGAGTTACTGAAAATCGTATCGATCTCTCCTCCTCTATGCTGTACCATTCCCTGCAAAGGCGCATAAAAATGGAGACGGGATTCAGGATCATTAAACTTGAAACGAGTGGATAAACCGACCGTGAAAGCCTCTTGATGAACATCTTCCCTGAAAATGAAACTTTCCCAGTTTACCCACATATCCAGATCAAACCGGCGGGAATTATACAGTAACTGCAAACCCATTTCCGGATCTGCCATCATATTCAGTTCGGGGTTGTACAACGGTTCTATCAGATTATGGTTAGCCGCTCCATACAAGTCACCCAAAATAATATTTACATGGTCGGACAGAGCAACTTGCGCCCGGAACCAAGGAAGGACATGGAAACCTTTCTGATACTGGTCTCCTTTCCAACGAGCAATATCCTGATAAGCCATATTCGGATAACGGTTTGCACCCCAAAAACGCAGGAAATGTACACCGGCCTCCAGTTTCAATATTTCCAACGGATAATAAACAGCCTTCGCCTGCAACCAAAGTCCCGGCAAGGTATAACCTTTCATAAATGAGCCTGAATATTCATCATCTTTGAAAAAACTCAGGTTATCTATTTCGACAGAAAGTTCTCCTTTATTTTCCGGATTAATCCGGTAATCTGTTTTAAAAACACGATCAGATATCTGGGCCTCAACAGGATAGACCACTAAAACACCTGCAGTAAACAGCAAGAAAAAAAAGATTAAACGGGAATATCGGCTATTCAAAAAACTTTTCATTTATCGCAAATTTGGATGCAAACGTAACAATTAAAAAGGAATAAACGAAGAACGGGGATATAGAATCTTATCTATATCCCCGTTACTTTATACTTTAATCGGCTTACTTAACGTCTCGGTGTAGCTTCTTTTACTACCATCTGACGGCCTTCATATTCAGCACCGTTTAATTCTTCGATAGCATTTTTTGCTTCATTTTCGTTAGGAAGTTCTGCGAAAGCAAAACCTTTAGAACGACGAGTGTCACGGTCAATGATCAATTTAACTGAATCAACTGTTCCGTACTCTTCCAAAATCTGTTGCAAGTCTGATTCTCTAACCCGATAGTTCAGGTTACCAATGTAAATATTCATACAAAAACTAATATAAAATAATTAATAAAAAAAATTGAAACAATAAAACGTAAGGAAAGATCCATGTCTACAAAATTCTATTCTGAATGAATATCACGTCGGAGATAAAGAACTATACAAACAGTTTTGCTTGTCGGTACAAAGGAAAGCATTAAAATCGAATATAGCATCATAAAATGAAAAATAAATTCATGACCTTCAAAAAAAATATTATTTCATCCACGGCATAACTTGTTTTTCATTTATCCAAATCCACTTAAGATGTAAAACAGGCATATTTTATAGTATTTTTGACCAATTAAGCCTATATCTGGCCTTTCCGGTCTCAAACAGAAAGGCTAATTTTGCCCAATCATTTTTGAACTTAATTTGACATGGAAAAAATCGAAGTTAAAGAAGCCAAGGGAAAACTTGGTATTCTTGTTGTTGGTGTAGGTGGTGCAGTAGCCACTACAATGATTACAGGTACGTTGGCTGCACGTAAAGGATTAGCAAAGCCTATCGGCTCTATTTCTCAATTAGCCACAATGCGTTTGGAAAACGGAGAAGAAAAGGCGATTAAAGATATTGTACCTTTAACCGACCTGAACGATATCGTTTTCGGAGGATGGGATATTTTCCCCGATAACGTATACGAAGCAGCCATGTACGCAGAAGTTTTGAAAGAAAAAGACCTGAATGGCGTGAAAGACGAACTGGAGGCTATCAAGCCGATGCCTGCCGCATTCGATCATAACTGGGCAAAACGTCTGAACGGTACACATATTAAAAAAGCAGCTACTCGCTGGGAAATGGTAGAACAGCTCCGCCAGGATATCCGCGACTTCAAAGCAGCTAATAATTGCGAACGCATCTCCGTCCTGTGGGCTGCGAGTACGGAAATCTACATTCCACTGTCAGACGAGCATATGTCGCTCGCCGCTCTGGAAAAAGCGATGAAGGAAAATAACACGGAAGCTGTTTCTCCAAGTATGTGCTACGCTTATGCAGCCATCGCAGAAGGCGCTCCGTTTATCATGGGTGCCCCCAACCTGTGTGTAGACACTCCCGCAATGTGGGAATTCTCCAAGAAAATGAACGTACCTATTTCCGGCAAAGACTTCAAGAGTGGCCAGACATTGATGAAGACTGTCCTGGCACCGATGTTTAAAACCCGTATGTTGGGTGTCAGCGGCTGGTTCTCCACCAATATCCTGGGAAACCGTGATGGCGAAGTGCTGGACGATCCTGCAAACTTCAAGACGAAAGAAGTCAGCAAGCTGTCTGTTATCGACAACATCTTCGAACCTGAAAAATACCCGGATCTGTATGGCGACGTATATCATAAGGTACGTATCAACTACTATCCTCCCCGCAAAGACAATAAAGAAGCCTGGGACAACATCGACATCTTCGGATGGATGGGTTATCCGATGGAAATCAAGGTGAACTTCCTTTGCCGCGACTCTATCCTTGCAGCTCCTA